>NC_015436.1:1272740-1590925 GCF_000208385.1 Parasphaerochaeta coccoides DSM 17374
TCTGGTAATCGACCAGACGTGTTCCCGCGGGATGCTCCGCTCCCATGATGTAAGGAACCAAGGGATGCATTCCGGCGGTGGTGAAAAGAACCGTGGGATCATTCTCCGGGATCAAGGATGCGCAGGGAATCTGCACGTGTCCTTTGGATACGAAGAACTCAATGAATTTGCTGCGCAGGTCGTCTGCTGTCAATGTATGTGCCATAGTAGGAGATAGTAAGCACACCCCTGTTTTCTGTCAAGGCGGTGATGTCCCTGAGACGCCGCGGGAGGATGCTGGGGGAGATTGTGAAGAACGTTAGAAAAGTTCCAGCTGCACGCTGGCGGGAGGTGTCTTCTTTGCTGGTTTCTTTTCTTCTCCCCGCAAGGCTTTGATGATGGCTGACGGGGAATCTATGATGGTCACTCCGTCTTTTGCGGCAAATTGGCGGGGCCACATGTAGGCTCGGTTCTCATGGACATGTTTCAGGATGAAAAGCCGCCGTCCCTGTTCCAAGGCGAAACCAGCCTGTCTCACGGCTCCTCCCCCGTCCCTGTCTTCGACCACGACAGAGCCTAATGAAAGTGCGCTCATCAGGCGGTTACGCACCAAGAAAAACCATTTCTGGACGGCACGTGATGGCGCGAAACGGCTGACCACCAAACCAGCACGGGCAATGTCCTTCTGCATCTGGACATGTTCAGGCGGATAGGTGGTTCCCAAAGGAGTGCCAATCACCGCCATGGTGGGATAGCCCGCTCCCAGGGCGGCCAAGTGGGCGACTCCGTCTATTCCCAAGGCAAGGCCGCTGGTGACGACATAGCCAGCTTTCCCCAAAGCAGTGGCAAGAGCCGAGGCATCTGATTTACCTGTTGAGGACGGGGAGCGAGTACCGATTACCGCGATGCCTTCACGGGAAAGAAGTGAGACATTCCCTTTAAGATAGAGATAAGGCGGAGCATCATGCATGCCGCGCAGGGAATCCGGCCAGTCGGCATCGTCCGATCCCAGGATTATTTCATCTTCTCCCATGGTCTCGAACGTAGCTCTCACCTGATAGTAGGCTTCAAGGATCTCATGTTCATCATATCCCAGGACAGAACAATACAGTCCCATGTCACGGGGAAGTGGTTGGGTGCGGTCAGTCTTCTCTCCCAGAGCATGCCACAGGGGACGCACTGCCGCCTCTCCCCGGAAAAGCAATGCCAGGGTTTCATAGTTCATGGCTTCCTGCCAGCGGGATTGATTCTGCACCGTCTTGCCTCGCCTGTCAGTCTAGCATGGAGATGGATGGACTACAATCGCCTGATTTTCGGTTCATGCCTGTTGCCTTTACTTTTTCAATCGGCCTTTTCGGTTCGACTTTTCGGTTCATTTTTGACTCATTTTCGTGTAAAGGTTGACATGTCATGGGGAAACAGGTTATACAATACAGCGTTGCGCTACCCTAGCTCAGTTGGTAGAGCAAAGGACTGAAAATCCTTGTGTCCCTGGTTCGATTCCTGGGGGTAGCAACTCAAAAAACGGATTATTCTATGCATGGCGAAGAAATGCATATGGGTAATCCGTTTTTTTTGTCTCCAAAATGGCATTCAAATCTATTTACATCATTGTCTGCTAGCGTCCAATGACCTCGACATGTACCCCCGCAAGGATATCAAGTGCCTTCTCATGGAGTGAAGCATCACCGCTCGCCGTACAGCGGGCATCGACCACGACATGGGCATCAGGAAGCGCAGCCTTGGCAAGGAGAGCGTTGGCAAGGACACAGATGTTCGATACAAGCCCGATCAATTCCACCCGATTGTATCTTTTCTCCGCAAGATGACGGGCAAGAGACATTGACCCGAAAGTCGGCTTTTCAAAAATGACAGAAGCCGCGTCCACACAGTCCGCAACCTTGCCATACAGTTCCCATCCCGGAGTCCCCTTGATGCAATGCTCGATGGGCAGGTTACGCCCTTCTTCGGTTCCACGGTAATCCTCCTGGTGGGTGTCCAAAGTGAAAATCACATCATCTCCGGCATCCTTGAACTGCTTGATTTTTTCAACGATAGGCCCTTCGAGTTTTGTCGCGCCGGGGAATCCCAAGGTTCCTGTCACAAAATCATTCTGGAAATCAACAACGATGAGAACTTGCTTCATGAGCTTCCTCCTTCGGGACGCGGGAACACCAGATATGGTAGCGGGAAGCGATGGGAGATGCAATATCAGGACTACGGACAAAGAAAAAACTCCAGCGACAGATATCACCAGTACATGCTACACTACGGTCATGAACAACATGAACAGAATAAAGCACCGAATCATTATGGATGTGGATACCGGACACGATGACGCGGCGGCAATTGTCCTTGCCGCAGGTTCTCCGGAAATAAAGATTGAAGGAATAGTAGCCGTCGGCGGCAACCAAATCCGAGAAAAAACCCTTGCCAATACCCTCAATGTCTGCCAGCACATAGGACTGGACGTGCCGGTATTCGCCGGTCAGGAAAACCCGCTTGTCCGCAAACGTGTCAATGCCGGATATATCCATGGGGAATCGGGTCTTGACGGCCCTCATTTTGCTCCACGAACCAAGCTGGCGGAAAAAGAACGGGGCGTTGATTTCATCATCCGCACCGTCATGGAGAATCCCGGAGAAATAACCATCGTAGCCCTTGGGCCTCTCACGGACATCGCCCTGGCGTTAATCCTTGAACCACGGCTCAAGGATGCCGTCCGCCACATCGTAACCATGGGAGGTTCAATGGGGATGGGCAACGCGACTCCCTCCGCCGAGTTCAACATCTATGCAGATCCAGAAGCCGCCTATGTTGTCTGTTCCAGCGGAGTCCCCTTGACCATGTTTACCTTGGACGTGACGCTCCAGGTCACGCTTGATGACGACATGCTTTCCCATTACCGGAAAATGAAAACCAAGACATCCACCATGTTCTGCGACAGCATGAATGCCTATACGGAAGCCTGCCAACGCCATGGCTTTGACTACCCCGCCATGCATGATCCCTGCTGCATCGCCTATCTGGTCGAACCAGAGATATTCACCATGGAAAAAAGAAAGATAGACATTGAACTGAAAGGAGAGCTGACCTACGGACGGACAGTGATGGGCTTCGTTGACCCCACCGCCGGTTCCCAAGTCGGCGTTACGGCGGACGCTCCTGCATTCTGGCGTCTGCTGGACAGAGCCTTCACACGACTGCCCTGACCGGGAGCAAAGCGTAGAGAAAGGGAATGCCTCGGCTTCATCGTCTCAGTTTCAATGGTAGAACGCCAGATTTTCCAATGGCTCTCTGATGCGCTCCCGCGTCTCATCTTCCGCCGGATACCCGAAGGTCGAAATGAGTCCGACGTTCCAGTGCGCAGGATTACGCCCCAAAAGGGCAAGCACCTTGTCATTGCGGAAACCTTCTATGGCACAGCTTTGGATGCCCAGGCTCGCCGCGCCGGTCATCATGTTGGCAATGGCAATATAGCACTGCTTCTCAGACCATTGGTCAAGAAAACCTTTATCCTTGAGATATTCATGGAAACCTTGGAAATCATCGACAAACTCATCCATCGTTCCGGGGAAACGGGAGGCTCTCTGCCGTATCAGCTCCCCGTAAGGGTCGTATGATTCTCCCTTTCGGGCAGTCACGATGATGGAAAGAGGTGCGCTTTTCATGGCTTGCTGGCCAAAACAGGCATCATGCAACGCCATGCGCATTCCTGGAGTCTTGACAACATGGAACTCCCACATTTCCAGCCCGAATGACGTCGGAGACAAACGTCCGCATTCCAGGATGAAGGCAATATCTGCATCCTCCACGGGGCGGTCAGCATAGTTCTTACAGGCAAAACGGCGTTCCATGGCCGCCATGAAAGATTTCCCCTCTTTCACGTTCATTCCTCCGCATTATTCCTCTGCTTTCAGTTTTCAGGCGCAGTCATTCTCTGTTTTCAGGCATCCACCATAGTGCCTGCGGAATCGGACACACAGTCAAGAGCTGTCCGTATCATAGGCTCCAGTCCGATCATTCTCTCCCCGTCAGACAGGCTTGCGCCAGTGACGCAGGAATCCGTCATGGTCAGGATGGAGAGAGCTTTCCTGCCTGTCCATGCCGCCGTACTGTACAGGGCATAGGTCTCCATGTCCTGGACAAGAGCCCCCATGCGTGCCCATGTCTTCCAACTGTCTTCACCCAGAGCATTATATGAAGAAAAAAGGTCACTGGAAAACACCATGCCAGCATGGAAAGGAAAACCATGCTTCCGTGCTATCCCTACCGCCCTTTCCAGCAAAGAATATGTGACGGAAGGAGAATAGTTCCCTTCAAGTCTGTATTGCCGTGCCCATGCGGAATCAGTGCTGGCCGTGAGAGCGAACACGATATCCCCCGGCTCCACGTTTTTTTGAAGCCCTCCGGATGTTCCAATCCGTATGATGGCCTCCACCCCGTATTCAGTGTACAGCTCGTAAGCATAGATACCGGCGGAAGGTCCGCCCATGCCCCCGGACATGACAGATACCGGAACGCCCTTCCACGTCCCCGTGTAACCAGTCATGCCACGGATCCCAGTAACCTGCCGGGCATTCTCCATGAAGTTCCGGGCGACATGGAGCGAACGTGCAGGATCACCGGGGAAAAGGACATAGGGAGCAAAATCTCCCTTGAACGCACTGTTGTGAGGCGTCATCAGCTTGCACCCTTCTCATACGGCTGACCGGAAGCCAGAGGCGCGTAGTTCTTGCCACTGAAGACGACCAGAGCTATCAGGGTAATCAGGTACGGCATGATGTTGAAGACTTCGGACGGCAACGCCTTGAGAGCCGGAATGCCGCCAGTAAACAGGTATAACGCCTGGGCAACGCCGAACAGCAAGGCGGCAGCCGCGACGCCTGCTGGCCGCCATCGACCGAAGGACACTGCGGCAAGAGCTATGAAGCCCCGTCCATTGATGGTGTTCGATGTGTACTGGATGGTCTGCGTCAGGACAATGCAGCCTCCTGCAAGTCCCGCCAGGAAACCACTGGTCAGAACACCGAAATATCTGATGCCCTTGACGTTGATGCCTACACTGTCTGCCGCGCTGGGATGCTCTCCACACGCCCGCAGGTGCATGCCAAATGGTAGCCTATAGAGGACAAACCATGATAAAATAACAACCCCAATGGCAATATAGACAGTCGGATAGATGCCAAGGGCATCTGTCTGCATTCCCATGCGAAAGCCCCGCGTCCGGTCTGCCGAGAACAGCACCTGGGCAGCGAAGATTGTCACGCCGTCCGCCAGAAGGTTGATTCCCGTGCCACTGATAGTCTGGTTTGCTTTCAGGTTGATGGAGGCAAAAGCGTGGATGACAGAGAAAAGCATACCGACGAGCGAGCCAATCAGAAGCGCCAGCCATATGGAGGGAGCCCCCATTCCAGCCGTTTCCATCAGGACATGGGCAGAAGCCGTGGCGCAAGCCCCCAGTCCCATCAAACCTTCAAGGGCAATGTTCACCACGCCGGATCTCTCACAAATCATCCCTCCGATCGCAACGATCAAAATGGGAGAAACAATCATTAGTATGGAAGGAATTGCATTGAAAAACAGGTTCATTTCGCCAGTACCTCCTTCTGTAGACGTTTCTTGTCATTCCACTGGCGGTACAGATCCAGCGCGGAACGCAGGGAGATGAAGACGACAATCAATCCCTGTATGATGAATGTGATTTCTTTGGGAATCTGTTTGCCTTGCATCAAAGCCTGGGCATTCTTCAACATACCGAACAGAAAACCAGCGAGCATGGTTCCGATTGCCGTGTTGTTTCCCACAAGAGCTACAGCTATGCCGTTGAAACCGTAGTTGTCCATCCCCGATATGACCCTGCCGTATTTGAAAGAGCCCAGGGCGACAATGCCACCGGCAAGACCAGCAAAAGCACCGGCAAAAGCCATTGAAAGGGCAATGCTTTTCACCACCGGAATACCGCTGTTCCTGGCCGCTTCCTTGTTGAAGCCAGTAGCGCGCAGACCGAAGCCCAGGCTTGTCTTCTCCATGATGAACCAGTACAGCACCACGGCAATGATCATCAGGAAAAAACCAGAATTCAGCAGGGAGTTGTTGGTCAATCGCTGGAGGAAGGAATTGTCAATTACCGCAGTCGTGGGAAAGTTGGCCGTGCGGAAAGTCGTAGCCCCAGGAAGCTGGAGACAGATGATGCGTGACAGATAGAGGGCAATGTAATTCAACATGATGGTAGAAACCACCTCCGATACCTCATACCGTGCCTTGAGCAGCCCAACTACGCCTCCCCAGAGCGCACCAATCAACGTAGCGCACACTATGGCAAGGGCGGCATGCAAGAAAGGAACCTGCGGCCCAAGAAGCGCAATGACCTGAGCTACGGTCATCCCCATGATGTACTGTCCTTCTCCTCCTATGTTGAAAAGACCGGTACGGGCGGCGAATGCCAAGGAGAACCCGCATAGGATGAAGGGAACGGAATAGTTCAGAGTCTCGCCTATGTACCTGACGTTCATCCTGCCGTTGTCAACATTGTAACCGGTCAATGCCTGGAGAATTGCCTTGTACAGGTTGAGGGGATTCCGTCCGACCAGAGCCACAAGGATTGTCCCGACCAGAAAACCAAGGAGCACGACCATG
Organism: Parasphaerochaeta coccoides DSM 17374; assembly: GCF_000208385.1. GTDB lineage: Bacteria > Spirochaetota > Spirochaetia > Sphaerochaetales > Sphaerochaetaceae > Parasphaerochaeta > Parasphaerochaeta coccoides. The sequence continues at coordinate 1,279,359 of NC_015436.1, forward strand.
AGGGAGGTGAAGCCTTGGGAATCCATCAGGCGTCTGGATACGGACAGGGTTTTTCCGGAAAGTCTGTTCTTCATACTGTATGTACTCCTCCCTCGTTCTTCCTTGTCCCGGCCATCATCAGGCCGATATCGTGTTCAGTGACTTCTCCCTGCGCGAATATTCCCACGATGCTTCCCTTGCTGATTGTGGCAATTGTATCGCATAGGTTCATGATTTCATCAAGCTCGAATGAGATGAGCAGGATGGCTTTGCCTTTGTCACGTTCCGCTATGAGGCGTCCACGGATATACTCGATGGCTCCTACGTCAAGGCCGCGTGTAGGCTGGGCGACCAAAAGAACCTGGGGCGACAGTTCAATCTCACGGGCGACAATGACTTTCTGCTGGTTTCCTCCCGACAGACTTCCCGCCGGTGTGGCGGTTCCTTGCCCTGCCCGGATATCAAATTCCTTGATGAGGCGGACGCCACGCTCATCCATCGCCGGATGGTTGAGAATGCCATAGGATGCACTGAAGGGTCCCTTGAAGTAATCCTTCAGAGTGATGTTCTCTCCAATGCTGAAGGGCCCGACAAGCCCGTGTTTCTGCCTGTCTTCAGGAATATGCCCCAGTCCGCGCTCTATCCTCTCGCGTATGGTCATGTCGGAGATATCCTTGCCGTCCAAGAGAATCTGCCCGGAAGCAATGGGGGACAATCCGGTGAGACCATACATCAGCTCGGACTGACCGTTGCCATCAACACCGGCAATGCCGACGATTTCTCCAGCATGTACATCAATGGATAAGTCATTCACCTTGACCGTATCCAGTGCGTCCTTCACCGTGAGATTCCTGATGGAAAGGACGACATTGCCTGCGTGCAAGGGTTTCTTCTTTATGGAAAATTCAACAGAGCGTCCGACCATCATCTCGGCCAGCTGTCTTTCGCTGACATCAGCAACGGTCACTGTATTTATTGACTTTCCCCGCCGCAGGACGGTGCAACGGTCAGCGACGGCTTTAATTTCTTTCAACTTATGGGTGATGAGGATGATAGTCTTCCCTTCTTTCTTCAAGAGACGGATTATGTCCATCAGCTCGTCTATTTCCTGGGGAGTCAGCACTGCGGTCGGCTCATCGAAGATGATGATGTCCGCATTGCGGTACAGTGTCTTCAATATCTCGACCCGCTGCTGCTGTCCCACGGTGATATCCTCGACCAAAGCATCCGCATCAACGTGCAGTCCGTATTGCTCTGAGATTTGCTCTACGCGCTTGCGTGCGCTGCCAAGATCCAGAAGCCCGAACCGTGAGCGCGGCTCCATGCCCAGGACAATGTTTTCCGTAACCGTGTAATTGTGAACCAGCTTGAAGTGTTGGTGAACCATGCCGATGCCCAGTTCCGTAGCGACATTCGGACTGAAAATCTTCACATCATCGCCGCGCAGACGGATTGTGCCCGCATCGGGACTGTATGAACCGAAAAGGACGGACATCAATGTTGATTTCCCCGCCCCGTTCTCGCCCAGAAGGGCATGCACCTCATTCTCTTTCACCTGTAGGGTGATATTGTCATTCGCAATGATGCCTGGGAACGTCTTGGTGATGTCCAGCATCTCTATGGCATATCCCATCCGGGTCCCTCCTTATGATGCAATGCCATGCCTCCCCGGCATGGAACCGCATGATTCATGTTCCAAGGAAACCGGCACGTGGTGAAGCGTGCCGGCATGATCTTTTTCCTGCGCGTCGGGTTTTCAGGTCACCGCCACGGAAGGAATGGACAATGGGATTCTATCAGTCGTCACGAGCAGACAGTCCGGCGGGGGCAGCGTTGTTCGCCAATGCTTCCTTGTACGTGCCATAAATGGTAATCTTGCCATTGATGATGTCCGCCTTGGCCGCCTCGACCTGCGCAATGACATTCTTGCTCAGCTCAGGATTGGCAGCGGAATACCCTACGCCGTCATCGGCAAGGGACATGGCAACCACTGTGCCGGTGAATGTTCCGTTCTCAACCGCATGGAGCGCATAGAGGCTTGAACTCTCCACCTTCTTGATCATCGAAGTCAGGACACTGCTCTTGGTGCCATCATAGAGGCCGTCGGCGTACTGGTCGGAGTCAACTCCGATTGCCCATACGTTCCTGCCCTGCGCCCTGTATTCCTTGGCCTGGGCAATGGTTCCGTTGCCGCTTCCGCCAGCAGCACTGTAGACAGCGTAGACACCAGTATCATACCAGCTCTTTGCCTGTGCTTTTGCCAGTTCGGGCTTGCCCCAGTCATTGGTGTAATAGTCAACGATGGGAGCATTGGGGAATACTGAACGGATTCCCTGGATGTAGCCCATCTCGAACTTGGTAATCGTTGCACCGGGAACTCCGCCGATGAAGCCGAAGCGCGGATTGGCTATGCCGTCTTCCTTAGCCTGGAGAGCGGCGACCATGCCGACCAGGTACGAACCCTGCTCTTCACGGTAGACGAAGTTCATCACGTTGGGCTGGGTGACGTAATCGACATCGACAATCATGAAATTCTGGTCAGGATACAGAGGAGCGACTTCATTGAGAGAGTCCGCCCATGTGAAGCCAGTGACAGCAATCAGATCATAACCTTCGTCAGCAGCCTGCTTGAGGTTGGGGATATACATATCCTGCGTCTGGGCAGTCACGACATCGTAGAACGCACCTCTGCGGGATGTATTGCCCCCGGTATCTCCGTAGAACTCGACGATGCCTCTCCACGCAGCCGCGTTGAAAGACTTGTCGTCAATTCCTGTAGCATCGGTCAGCAGACGGATTGTAGGTTTTCCGCCAGGTACAACCGGTGTTTCCTTGGCTCCCCCGGCAAATACGGAAAAGCCGACGGTGAGGATAAGTAACAAAGCCAGGATTCTTTTCATAAGATATTCTCCTTAATCGTAGTGAAATGAAAATGATGCCTGTAAAGTGTACCAAAACTTCCGCGGGAATGATAGCTTTTTGTTCGTCGGAAACATTCTGCGCGCTCATCCCGTGGTACTTCATCCTGTGCGCCCGGTTTCCCGCCTTGTCCAACGTACCGCCATTTGGTACAGTCATGATGCTCTCAATGACAAGAATAGGAATAGGATACAGATGCGGAATGATGCCCTTCTGACAGTACATGGACTCTCATATGATGTTTCCGGCGTGAAGATACTCCATGACGTTTCTTTTTCCCTTCCCCGTCATTCCCTGACAGTGATGACTGGACGGAACGGTTCCGGCAAGAGTATGCTGCTCAGGGCAATAAAAGGCTTGGCGCAACCGCGGAAAGGAACAATCATCCTGGACGGAGAAAACCTTTCATCCATGCCGTCCCGCCGCAACAGGAACATCGGCCTGGTATTCCAGGACGCGGACACCCAGATCGTCGGCCAGACAGTGAAACGTGACATATTGTTCGGGCTGGAGAATCTCAGGCTCGACTACGCAGAGAAAGAAGCTCGCTTTACTGATGTCGCAGCCCTCATGGGGCTGGAAGAAAAGCTCGGCCAGAGGCCGCGCACATTGTCTGGAGGAGAAAAGAGACGGCTGGCCATTGCGGGTATCCTTGCCATGAAACCACTCCTGCTCATGTTGGACGAACCCTTCGCCAACCTCGATTATCCAGGCATCATCCATGTCCTGAAAGCCCTCATCGCCCTGCGGGAGGCCGGACATACCCTGCTTGTAGTGACCCACGATTGTGACAAGATACTGTACCATGCCGACCGGGTCCTGTTGCTTGAGAAAGGCAGGATAATCATGGATAATTCCCCCTCCGAAGCACTTGAAAGTCTCATGGCTCATGATGTCCACATTCCTACCTATGGCGGTCATCCCGTGCCTTTGGAGGAACTGACATGCCTGAAAGTCTGATATTCCATTATCGGCAGGTTCCCTCCTTCATTGGACGGCTTCATCCTCTGGCAAAGCTGGGACTGCTGATGTGCCTTTCCGTAATCCTTTCCGGCGCATCCCCCGGCATGACGGCATTCATTGGTTTCCTGCTTGTCATCACGGCATTTTCCATACGGCTGCCCATCTTGAGGGTTGCCAGGGAATGTCTTTTCTTTCTTGTCCTGGCCTGTGCCATGGGTCTGAGCCACTGGTTCTCCAGTCACGATCTTATCCTTTCGGTCACTGTCGCAGCACGTTTTCTCCTCATTGTCATGGGAGGAATCATCATGGCGGATACTACGGCACCTGATGATATGGCGCGGGCGGTCGGCACCGCGCTCTCCTGGATACCAGGGCTCAAAAGCTGGAGACTTGCCTCGACCATGGAGCTGACAATCAGCATCATCCCCCTGATTTTTGATGTCGCCATCCAGAGCCGGGAAGCGCGCACGGCACGGGGAGAAAGAGGGTGGCGGCATCCCGTGCGCAGGATATCAGGATACGTGATGACGCTCTTTGTTCTTCTTCTTGACAAGATGGAGGATATGTCCGTTGCCCTGGAGGGACGTTCATTTGAACCTGACACTCCCCGTCCGGGAATAAAATGGCATTTTCAGGATACCTTGTTCTTTTTTTGTAGCCTGGTCGTCCTTGCAGGTGCTATTCTTTACGAAAGAAACATATGTACATGATGTACGCACATAATGTATTCACATGATGCACGCTGGAGGATGCCGATATGGACGGGAAACCGGATGGAGAATCTGGCCGAGATACGTTGCAGGAAAAGAAAAAACTCAGGTCGCAAATTAAGGAACTGCTCCGGCAGAACCCTGGGACAGAGCAGGACAACAGGAGCCTGATATCCCATCTGCTGACCAGCTCATACTGGGGAAAAGCTGAACAAGTCTTCCTTTTCCTGCCGCATATCGGAGAGCCTGATATCTCCGGCCTCATTGCCATCGCCATGGCGGAAGGCAAGACAGTAGCGGCTCCGCACTGTCATGAGGAAACCATGTTCTTTCATGAAGTCTTTTCCGACTGGATTGATACGACGATTCCATCATCCTTTGGAATCCAGGAGCCGGACACGGCTTCTGCGCCCTTGGTCACCATCAGCCCGACAACGTTGCTCCTTGTTCCGGGACGAGCCTTCTCCTGGGACGGCAAACGGTTGGGACGGGGAAAAAGCTATTACGACACATTCATCGCCTCCATTCCTGACGGTCAGAAACCGATGGTGATGGGCGTATGCTGGTCATGGCAAGTCTTCGAGGATATTCCGACATGGGAGCTTGACCAGCCTATGCAGGCCCTTCTCACCGAGAAGGGAATCCACAAGGTGAATCAGACCCCTCCGGCATGAGTTCATCAAGCAAAGCCAGGAAACGGACACAGGAAGCGGGCATTGTGACGTCGGCGTCTTTGGGGAACATTGTTTCCCATGCAGAGACATATTCTACCAAGTCTGTCCGTACCGAGACATCACGGACAGCGCGTAGTATCCGGGAAAGAATCCGCAGATAGTCCATCTGGAGCGTGGGCGAGCTGGCTATCACGAACAAAAGATGCACCGGATTCCCGTCAACGGCTCCATAATCCACACCTTCGACGGAAACTCCCAGACCGACACGTATGTCTTTCAGGAAACGAACCTTGCCATGGGCTATCGCAACGCCATGCCCTATGCCGGTCGTCCCCATTTTCTCCCTACGCCTTACTATCCGTTTGAATTCATCCAAATCGGGAAAATCAGCGAATGCGGGGCTATGTTCGATGACCTCGTCCATGGCTTCATATTTGCCATGAGAAAAAATCCTGCACGGCAGGGACGGGCATGTGAAGTTCGTATCCACGGTAAAAATATAGCCCATGGTCGCTTGCTCATGCAAGCGACCATGGGTCTCAATCAGTAAAAGGACTGTTACAGAGCAGCAAGATAGTCGTTGATCGCCTTCGCTGCCTTGCGTCCCTGCCCCATGGCCAGAATGACCGTCGCGGCGCCGAGGACGATATCTCCTCCGGCGAAGACACCCTTCATGCTGGTCTGGCAGGTTTCTTCGTCAACGATGAAGTTGCCCCACTTGTTTACCTCAATCTCAGGAGTAGTCTGCTTAATCAGAGGATTGGACGAGTTTCCGATTGAAACGACAACGGAATCGAAGTCATATATCTTCTCGCTTCCCTGAATTTCCACGGGACGGCGGCGACCGGAAGCATCCGGTTCCCCCAGCTCGCAGGTAATCAGCTTGACGCCAGCTACCTTGCCCTTCTCATCTCCTACAATCTCGACAGGAGCATGGAGCATCAGGAACTTAATCCCTTCCTCCTTGGCATGGTGAACTTCTTCCTTACGGGCTGGCATTTCTTCTTCTGTGCGGCGATATACTATGTAGACCTCATCCGCACCCAGACGTTTGGCTGTACGGGCGGCATCCATGGCGACGTTTCCACCACCGAAGACCGCGACCTTCTTGGAATGAAACAGTGGAGTCTGAGCATTCTCATGGTCATATGCCTTCATCAGGTTACTGCGTGTCAGGTATTCGTTGGCGCTGAAGACACCGACCAGGTTCTCTCCGGGTATTCCCATGAACCGGGGCAATCCTGCTCCGCTGCCGACGAACACGGCGTCAAAGCCATCGACATCCATCAGGTCGTGTATCTTGCGCGTCCGTCCGACCAGGAAGTCAAGCTCGATGTCCACCCCCATGGCAGTCAGGTTGTCCAGTTCCTTCTGGACAATCGCCTTGGGAAGACGAAATTCAGGAATACCGTACACCAGTACTCCTCCTGCCTTGTGAAGGGCTTCAAACATGACGACCTCATGGCCTGCCCTGCGTACATCGGCCGCCGCGGTGACTCCGGCAGGACCGCTGCCGACAATCGCGACTTTCTTTCCGGTCGCCGGAGCAATTTCCATGGCCGGCTCGGCATTGTTCTCCCGTGCCCAATCAGCACAGAATCTCTCAATCCGTCCAATGGCGACTGCCTGGTCAATGTCTTTCTTGGCTTTTCCGACTGTGCAGGTCAACTGGCACTGGACTTCCTGCGGGCATACGCGACCGCAGATGGAAGGCAGAAGGCTGCTGTCCTTCAAGATGGAAATGGCCGAGGCAAAGTCGCCGGCAGCGGCTTTTGCAATGAAACCCGGTATGTCTATGCTCACCGGGCATCCTTGGACACAAGGACGGTTCTTGCACTGAAGACAGCGCAAGGCTTCAACCCTGACCTGGTTTTCCGTATAACCGATGGCGACTTCTTCCATGTTGCAGACGCGGACCGCAGGGTCCTGGGCGGGCATTTCCTGCGCGGGAATACCCATCCTTTCTTTCATGGTGATGGTATCATAAGAAAACTTACCCAGGATTTCCTTTGCCTGGACATCTAACTGTTCACGTGTCTGGTGCATCATATCCTCCCTTTTTCCAGCCTACTTGTTCAAACCCACGCGGCAGCGGTGATCGGCTTCCTGCTCCTGGGCGCGATATGTGCCGAGACGAAGCATCATGTTGTCCCAGTCAACCAGATGTCCGTCGAAATCAGGTCCGTCAACACAGACAAACTTCGTCTCGTCTCCAACATTGACGCGGCATCCGCCGCACATCCCTGTTCCATCAATCATGATTGTATTGAGAGATACAAGAGTATGTACGTTGAACGGCCTGGTGGTCGCGGCGCAGAATTTCATCATTATGGGAGGTCCCATGGCTATTGCCAAATCGGGCTTCCATGTTTCACATGCCTCCTTGAGAGGCTCGGTGACCAAGGCTTTCTTGCCATAGGAACCGTCATCGGTGACGATGGTAAGGTCGGGATCAATGACGCGAAGCTCTTTTTCCATGACAATCAGCTCTTTGCTACGGGCGCCAATAACAATCTTCACTTCATTGCCGATGGCTTTGAGAGCCTGTACGACGGGATGCAGCGGAGCAACGCCGATTCCACCACCGACTCCTATGACTTTTCCATATTTCTTTATGGGCGTGGGATGTCCCAGAGGTCCCAGAACGTTGGCAACATATTCACCGACATTGAGGTTGACAAGGCGAAGCGTCGTCACTCCCACTGCCTGGATGATAAGGGAAATGGTCCCTTTTTCGGCATCGGCATCAGCGATGGTCAGGGGAATACGTTCGCCGAAATCCCCTCCCAGCTGGACGATGATGAACTGTCCCGGCTTCCTCTCTCGCGCTATGAGAGGAGCCTCAAGCACCATGCTGAACACATTTTGTGACAACTGCTTCTTGTACAGAATCTTATTCATGACAACTCCCTGTTTTTCAAATCGGCATGTCCGGAGAAGATTGCGCAACATTGACCGACAGATGGAAAACGTTGCATGCCCGCATCCCTGACAAACAGCTTAACTATAACCATATTGAGAATAAAATCAATATTTTTCAAGGGAATAGGGGTATTATGGAGACAATTCATCAGGAAAGCGTCGCAAAAAAACAAGATGCTCATGACTCTGTTTTTTTATGGGAAATAATGTGAATGAAAGAATATTATTGCACATTCAAACCATATGATAACGCCACATCCCCCATGGCATACCCATGACATAAAAAAAGAGTACCGGCTCGCGCCGATACTCCCTGCCAGAAACTATTTTATGACCACGCCCGGACATCAAGCAATCTTGACATCAATTTTCCTGGGTTTTGCGACCTCGCTCTTGGGAATCGTCAAGACAAGTATCCCCTTTCGAAACTGTGCGCTGATATTCTCCTCGTCAACATTCTCAGGAAGGGTGAAACTGCGATCAAAGAAACGTTCCTGTCTTTCACGAATCAGATACTTGTTTTCTTCCTTCTGTTCGTCAGCCTTGCCTTCCACAACATGAGAGCTGATGCGGAGCACATGATTCTCGACATTGACGGAAATATTCTTCTCGTCCATTCCCGGCAGCTCGGCTTCCAGGACATACGCATCATCCTTTTCAGCAATGTCAACAGCTGGCAACGATGCGGAGAGGACGTCACTTCCCCATCCGTCGTTCCAGAACGAATCAAAGATGGAGTCAAAACCTCTCAGGACGTTCACTGGGTGATTGTTTCTTGTAACTAAGTATTTCATGATGTACCTCCTGCGATACTATTTCATTTTTGTTTTCAGTTTTTGTTTTCAATTCATTCCATCGGACTCATCGACCGACGCACATATACTTGCAAGAGGCGTGCCAATTTCCGATACATTCATTCAATCATGGATGTAAGTATTTATACTTTATATAATTATTTTAGTTTTATATTTTTTGGGAAGACAATCATCCGTGCGGAAATACATATAAATAAGGAAGAAAAAGAGCTGTTGGGTCAAAATGCCCTCCAGCTCTGTAAACCTCGTCTTTGATGTATCATTTTGATACAATGTCGTGCGGCAAAATGACCCAATTTGTTCCAATTACGCTATTCTGACGTTGTTTTTTGCCTGGGCTCCGGCATATTCACGTCTGAATACCAAAGGAGTGACTCCTGTGGTCTTCTTGAATACCCGGTTGAAATAGCTCTGGTCGTTGAACCCTACAGTCAGTGCAATATCAAGCAGGTGAAGATTCGTCTCCGCCAGAAGAATCTTGCTCCGGGTGATGCGCAAGGCATTGGCATAGTCGGAGAACGTAATCCCCGTTTCCTTGCGGAATATGCGGCAAAGATAAGACTTGCTCAGAGAAAGTTCCTCGGAAGCAGTTTCCAGCGTCGCATTGATGGTGAGATTCTGCTCAAGATAGGCAATTGCCCGCCGTACATGGTGGCCGTAGGAGGAAACATCTGTTTTTTCATCCGTTGAACCTAACAGATTTGCCCGTGCCAAATTCTGAAGGAGTCCGACCAAGTGCTCAATCACAGAAACCGGCGTTTCCTGGAAAGAACCGTCCATGGTACGTCCCGGCCAAAAGGCGAAAGCTCCCAGTTCCGGCATACGGGGATCAATCTTGCATACGATGAAGGAGACTTCACCGCACCGCATGTCCCGCGGTCCCTGAACATTTGCGCACGAACCTATATAATAAGAGCTGCGTTCCTTATTTTGATCCAGCTTCTCCATGACGCTGCTGATGGACTGTGTCCTGACCGGACAACGGACGGCATGTTCCGTTCCGTCAAGTCCGAACTGGCCGAGTATCCTGCCGACAGGATCGAATGCCTGGACTGAAAGCAAAGTGCAGGCATGAAATTCTTCAAGCGTCCTCTGCAAATAATCGGACATATATACCTCCATAGGTCTCCATGGCACGAAAAGTTCAATACTTTTCCATTTTGTCCAAGAGAGTGCAAGCCCCAAGCTCTGTCTCTTGATAATGTATCAGCTAGTTTCATAAAGTTAACAAATACTAACTTTATGGAAAAAGAGTATCGCTACCGGACAGTCATTGTCAAGAATCGCACTATCATTGTCCTGTAAGGAGAAAAAATGTCCCGACGCTTCCCCCGGAGTCTCTTAGTAGCACTGACCTTGTTGCTCTGTGGGATTTCTTTGATTATCGGGGCTCACGAATTTTCAATTTCAGGACTTTTTACCGGAACTGACTCTTCCCTCTTTCTGCTTGCTGTCAGCAGGTTCCCCCGTACCGCATCAGTCTTTGTATCCGGTGTCAGCCTTGCTGTCGCAGGCGCCTTGATGCAAATTGTCGCGTCAAACAAATTCATCGGACCCGGCACGGCCTCTACATCACAGTGGGCACAGCTAGGACTTCTCGCCGCCTTGCTGTCCATGCCTGATGCTGACCCCATGGTGAAGATGGTGATTGCTTTCATCTTCTCCTTCTTTGGGACAATGATCTTCCTTAAATTCATTGCCAGGCTTGCTCCCAAGGATCCTGTCATGGTTCCCCTAATCGGCATCATGCTGGGGAATGTCGTCGGAGCGGTGACCATGTTCATCGCCTATCGGGCAGATATCGTACAGAACCTGACGTCATGGATGCAGGGTGACTTCTCCATGGTAATCCGTGGTCGTTATGAGCTTCTCTACATCAGCCTTCCCTTCCTCATCCTTGCCACTGTCAAGGCCAACGACCTGACCATCGCGTCTATGGGAAAGGACATGGCTACCAACCTCGGCGTATCCTACGCAGCGACTGTAGGCATAGGACTCCTGATTTTATCAGTATCCGTAGCCTCGGTCATCGTTACGGTCGGTTCCATTCCCTTCATCGGCATCATCGTCCCTAATCTGGTGCGCATTGGTAAAGGCGACGACTTGAAGCGCAGCCTTCCGGACATCTGCATGGTCGGAGGCACCTTCCTTCTTGTCTGTGACATCATTGGTCGGTTGGTCATCTATCCGTTCGAAATTCCTGTCGGAGTCACAGCAAGCATAGCTGGCGCAGTGCTGTTCCTGGCCATGCTCATCAGGGAGAGAAAACATGGCAAAGCGTAACGCTACCTTGATTCACGCTATCCTGATTCCCAGCCTGCTAATGATTACTACACTCCTGGTCTTCCTTCTCTGGGGAATCAGTCCCGATGCCTGGGGTTTTATACTCCCCCGCAGGGCGGTCAAACTTGCCGCCATCTGCATTGTGGGAGCTTCTACCGCAGTAGCCACCCTTGTCTTCCAGACGGTGAACGGAAACAAGATACTTACTCCGTCCGTCATGGGTCTGGATAGTCTGTATCTGTTTCTTCAGACTTTCGTCGTATTCTTCTTCGGCAGTCATACCCTGGCCATGATGAGCGACAACGTGGATTTCCTTATTTCCGTCATCCTGATGGGCGGAGCGGGCATGCTCCTCTACGCCTTTTCGTTCAGAGGGGAAAACTCCACCTTGTTGCATACCGTCCTGACCGGCATAATTCTCGGCTTCTTGTTCAACGGGCTGGCGACTTTCATGCAGGTGTTAATCGATCCTAACGAATTTTTGGTCGTCCAAGCCCGTCTTGTCGCTTCTTTCAACCAAGTGAACACAGCACTTCTCGGCCTGTCGGCAATCATCCTTACCATCTGTCTCATTTACATCCTGAGGAAATCCGATGTCCTGGATGTCATGGCGTTGGGAAGGGATGTAGCGAAAAACCTGGGGGTCGAGTTTGAGAAGGAAGCTCGCGCATTCATGTTCCTCATCGCCATCATGGTGGCGGTCTCCACTGCCTTGGTAGGTCCTGTCGCTTTCTTCGGGTTGTTGGTAGTCAGTCTTGCCCGGCACATATCCGGCACATACAAACATGCGGTAAATGCTTCTCTGGCGTCCATCTTGGCTATCATTGCCCTGGTCGGGGGACAGTTCATGGTAGAACGGCTCTTTCTCTTTAGCGTTCCCATCAGTGTCATCATCAATTTTGCCGGAGGTCTCTATTTCCTCCGCCTGTTGCTCAAGGAGGGTCTATGATAACAACTAGGAACGTATCCAAGTCATATGGGGCGAGGTCGATCCTCGCCGATGTTGATATCACGGTCCTCCGTGGAGGTCTCACCGCGCTCGTCGGTCCCAACGGAGCTGGCAAGAGTACCCTGCTTTCCATCATTGGCAGGCTCATATCCGCGGGGGACGGGGTGATTTCCATTGACGGAAAGTCGTTGGCAGACTATTCGACACACGACCTTTCTACGACTCTTTCAACCTTACGGCAGTCCAATCATAGCAATGTCCGGCTCTCCGTGCAGCAACTGGTTGAATTTGGCCGCCATCCCTACTCCCGTTCCCGTCTGACATCCCATGACCAGGAAATCGTGAAGGCAGCCATTAGGCAGGCGGGAATGGAAAGTTTCGCCGACCGGTACATTGACCAGCTTTCCGGCGGAGAAAGACAGAGGGCGTACATAGCCATGATTCTGGCACAGGATACTCCGTATGTATTGCTCGACGAGCCACTGAACAACCTTGACATGAAACATGCGACCCAGATCATGCGGGTACTGCGGCGGATGGCGGACAAATCCGGAAAGACGGTTGTCGTGGTGCTTCACGACATCAACTTTGCCGCGTCATGGGCGGATCGCATCATTGCGCTCAAGGATGGAAAAGTCCTGTATTCAGGGAGCGTCGATGAAGTAATTTCACCCGGACCGCTGAAGGACATCTTTGACCTGGACATCACCGTCACACAGGTGAATGGTCGTAAGGTGTGTCTTTATTATTCATGAGAAAGTCGTTTCCGTAGGGAGACGGATATATGCTATCAGGAGGTTCATCATGACCATGAAGCACATAAGGAAGGCGGCTCTGCTCGCCATTTTACTTGTACTGGGCACTGCTCTGCTCTTTGCCCAAGGAACAAAGGAACAGTCTCCCGCTGCCACAGCGGTACAGTCTGTCACCATTGACAACGGGCAGGGAGCGCAGGTTACCGTGCCGGTGAATCCCGCGAGGGTCGTTGTCCTGGACTTTGGCGCACTTGATATCCTTGACTATGCGGGAATCCCCGTCGTTGGTATTGGTGTCGGAGGACAGCTGCCCTCCACCTTGTCGGCGTACAAGGACATTCCGGTCATTGGGAGTCTGCATGAGCCGGATTTTGAGAAGGTTTATGCCCTGAAGCCAGATTTGATCATTGTGGGAGGTCGCGCGGCAGGTGCCATCCCTGAGCTGAACAAGATTGCTCCGACCATTTTGAATGTGATGCCCCAGGCGAACTATGTGGTCACTTTGGCTGAAAACATCGACCGTTTGTCGACTATCTTCCCGGAGAAGTCCGCTGTGCTTCATGACGCGTTGGATGAAATCACTTCACGTGTCGCTGTTGTCAGGAAAGCTGTGCAGTCCAAGGGGTATGATGGTCTGGTGGTCATGGCCAATGATGGGAAGCTCAGTACTTTTGGCGCTGGTTCCCGTTTTGCCATAGCTTATGATGATTTCGGCTTCATTCCGTCCGACAGCAAGGTGGAAGCGTCTACCCACGGGCAGAGTTCTTCCTTTGAGTATGTCGCCCAAGTGAATCCTTCGTTCCTCTTTGTCATTGACCGCAGCGCGGCAATAGCCTCACCGGGAGCTGGTGGAGCGGCGGCTTTGTTGGATAATCCTCTGGTCACGGGTACAGCTGCTGCCCGAAACGGTCGCATCGTCTACCTTGATTCCGTCAACTGGTACTTGGTTTCCGGAGGCATCACCTCCACGCTTGCCATGGTCGCTGAGTTTGAGGAAGCGGCGGCTTTGTAGGAAAAAAAGGGTTTCTATTTTCGTCAAACACCGGGTTTCGCATCAGAAATCCGGTGTTTTTAGGTTCATTTCCCTTTTCTGATATGATGTGACCGTTTGTCACGTTTGCTTTTTTTCTTTCGTATTGTTCTCATGGGGGAACATCTGTTTGCATGCGGCAGAGCGTATGCGGGTATTTGATGTTCCCGGTATGAGCCTTTCATCCGCGATTGTGCATTCTGGGAGGTCACTTCATATTATCTAGTTAGACAAGATAAAACTGGTGCATGTCAGCGGAAGCGGAATATTCTGGTTAAGTCATTGATACAGAAATAAATGGGTATTACGGCAATCCATGTAAATCCTTGTATTTTGAAAGTACCTCTGTATTATCCAATTCTCTTATCATTGACCGCACCTTAATTTTCCCTCATATAATCGTGTATCGGATATCATGATTCATGTTAAACTCTGGAAATCACACAGGAGATATCTCAGATGATGCTAGATCGCCCCAAACATTCAAAACAAGATAGTCGTATTGAAAAATCATTGCCTCTAGAAGATTGTTATGCCAAGACAACCCAAAAAAGCACAGGGGAAATAGTTCCAGGCATAAATGTTGAGACACATTGTCAAATTGTCGGTGCAGTAGCTCAATTATTGGCAAAGCTTTCCTCCTGTATTCCTCATGATCAATATTCGATAAGATCATATGCCCTACTTGCCGCTTGTCATGATATCGGCAAAGTGAATCCATTATTCCAAGAAAAAATCAGACGAAACTTATCTTGTTATAAGGCAAATAGTGCCCCAGGGTTAGAAGCTGCACGCCCAGAACTCGAAAGAGACTTTGGACCTCATGCATATGTCAGCCAGATTGCACTTAAATGGTATAAAAAAGATTCAACACGCATTTCTTCCATCCTCGGACGACATCATGGGTTGGCCTATAAATCAAAGCATTCTGGCACAGCCGAAATATTTGGAGGGAATCCATGGAAACAAGAAAGAGAAAAACTAATTGAACGACTTTGCAAGCATTTTAACTCTGATTTTCCTTCTATTGCGGATTTCCTTTACGCATCGTACATTTCTGGATTTGTCACAGTAGCTGACTGGATTGGCTCTGGCGAACCATTCTCAAACCTGCTCTACGATGAGGACCCTTCGGAATATGATATTTCTGCGGCACTGTCTATGGCAGGATTCGTTCCATTTGATATTATTCCGAATTTGGAATTCTCTAACATTTTTTCATTTACCCCGAATGCCATTCAAAACGTTCTGACTGATTCTTACGCAGGTCCTGGCCTGTATATCGTCGAAGCTGGCATGGGAATGGGGAAAACAGAAGCCGCCTTATACATTGCATATAAGTTGTTGGAACAACACCAAGCAACAGGATGTTATTTTGCCCTTCCCACGCAACTGACGTCTGAAAAGATTTATAAAAGGTTTTCTGATTTTCTGAACAAGATATTGGATCCAAAAAACAAACACACACCTTTGCTCCTCCATGGGAAGTCTTGGCTGTTTGAAACAGAACTTGGAGAAGAAGGCCGTATCGGATATTCTTGGTTTGATTCACGCAAGCGAGGACTCCTTGCTCCTTTTGCCGTAGGCACAATCGATCAAGCATTGTTATCCATCATGAATGTTAAGCATAATTGTGTTCGACTTTATGGGCTTGCGGGAAAAGTTGTGATCCTGGATGAAGTCCATAGTTACGATACATATACTGGCACATTGATGGAAAAACTGATTACCTCATTGCGGTCTCTCGGATGCACGGTCATTCTTCTGAGCGCGACGCTGACAACATCCCAACAACAACGCTTCCTTAAGCAGAATATCGACTCTTGTGTTCTGAAAAATACAAACGCATATCCTTTGATCACCCGCCTCCAAGATTCTCACATACACTGCGCAACAATTTCTCATCCCTCTGAACCTGAGTCGGTCTCCATATCATGTTCCCATGATTTGAGCGCTTTGAAACTCCTTGTGAGGGAAAAAGCTGCTATGGGAGAAAATGTCCTATGGATTGAAAACACTGTGCAGGAAGCACAGGAAACCTATAAAGATTTTGCTTCTTGGGGACGAGAAAACAATATCCCTGTAGGATTGATTCATTCTCGCTTCCTACCAGATGAACGCTCTCGTTACGAAGATGTCTGGACCCACCGTCTTGGAAAAGAAGGCATTACTCAGCGAACTATTTCCGGTGCAATCCTCATTGGAACTCAAGTATTGGAACAATCCTTGGATATTGATGCAGATTTTCTTGTCACGCGGCTTGCGCCTATGGATATGCTGCTGCAACGCATCGGTCGCTTATGGCGGCATAATATACTGAATAAAATCCGTCCTCAAGGAGCAGAACGTTCAGTCATTGTTATTGTTCCAGAGGTCAATGCACTACTCAAGTCACCTAAGATAGCTTTGGGGAAATCAGGAAATGTGTATGCTCCATATGTTCTGCTACGGACATATGAGATTCTCCAAAAAATTTCTACAATAATGCTGCCAGAAGATATCCGGATATTAATTGACAGAACATATGAGGAACGCACGGATAACGATGCAATGGGGCGGCTAAAACATGAAATGAACCAGCGGAAAGACATCTTGCATAGGCTGGCCATGAATACCACTTCTGAAAGCTCGCCAACACAAAATGACGATGTTGCTGAAACTCGTTTTGGATCGTTTCCTACCGTACAAATCATGCTTCTTCGTGCTTTGCGTGTTCTTCCTGAAGAGATGTCCCTCCTCACCCTTATTGACGGCAGTTCTGTTTTATTGCCCTCAAAGAAAAACATTTCCCATAAAGAACGTAAAAAAATAGTAAAAACGCTGATGAAAAAAACACTGATTACTGTACCGAAATACCAGGCTCCCGCGCCTATCAGGATGGAAGAACTGTCATGGATGTCCTCGTATCTCTATGTTTCAGATGAACCCGACGAAAGGATACGACTAGGTATTGTCACGGAATCCGGGACAATTATGTCAAAAGATAAGCAAAAAGCATCGAAAATATTTGATTTATCGTATCTAGAAGGGTTAGGATACATAGCAAAGAAAAATCTGATTGGAGAAGAAGGATGTTGAATCGATTCAATCTGGTGCGGGAAAAGTGGATTCCCATTGCAGGAGGCTCGCGAGTGTCTCTTATGGACATCTTCACCGACCCATCAATTGGGCATGTGGGTGGGACTGCTGTGCAAAAACTTGCCATCCTGAAGCTCCTGCTGGCCATAGCACAGACGGCAAACATACCGTGCGATGAGCATGACTGGGAAAAACTACAACCTACAGGTTTGGCGACCGCATGTAAAGAATACTTGGAAATGCATGAAGAATGCTTCTGGTTGTACGGAACAACACCCTTCTTGCAGTTTCCTCGTCTTCATGATTTAGCAGACAAAACAGATATCACCTCAATTGGAGCAACCTATATACCCGACTTACAGTCCTCCAATGATACAATCCTTTTTCAATCCCAAACTAGCAGACCCCAGACAGATGCAGAAAAAGCTGTTTTTCTTGTCACTCTCATGAACTATGCCCTGGGAGGAAAAAGAACAGCAAAGAAAATCCCGCCGCTTACAAAAGAGTATGCAGGCAAAGGCTCTACCTCCAAACCGGGTCCCAGTATCGGCAACTATACCGGATACCTTAACTCACATCTTTTGGGGCAATCTTTATGGGAAACCATCTGGGTGAATTTGTTCACTCAAGAAGAACTAAATACTATTCAGAATGGATGGGGAAACCTGGAACAACCGCCGTGGGAGAAAATGCCCCAAGGAGAAGATGACGAAATTGCCAGAAAATATAAGACAAGCTATCTGGCGACTTTATGTGCCTTGAGCAGATTTGTCCTATTCACTGACGAGGGAGGTATCATCTATGCAGAAGGGATCCAGTATCCAACGATAAAGGAAGGATGGATTGACCCTTTTCTCAGTATTAATTCAGAGCAAAAGACATTGTATGCAGATGTGAACAAACGGCCGTGGAGAAGTCTTCCTGCACTTTTGGGAACAGCCTTCAACGCTTCCGGAAAAGAATTTTTCCCCTGTAAGCAAATATCTTCCCACATATTCAGGACACAACAGGTTTGTCCTTTTGTCGGGATTTGGTCAGGAGGCTTGCAAATACGGGGGCAAGCAGGTGATTTTTCAATAAAACAAAATGATGATTTCATTGAATCATCTGTGTTCATCAAAAGTTCTTGCATCGAGACAACTTGGTTTGCTGCCTTGAATAAAGAAATGATGGATTTGGACAAAAAATCCAAAATACTTTTTGCAGCAGTCAAGGCATATTACAACGAAAAAAATACTCGTGCCCATTCAGAAGTTGCCCAATATAGTTTTTGGTCAGCATGCGAACAGCATTTCCCAAAACTTATTGAGGCATGCGATGAGGATGCTGATCCTGAAGACCTCCATGACATTCAAGAAGTTTTCTGGAAAATCGTTATGGATATCTATACCATGTCATGCCCCGCGGAAACAGCGAACCAAATTCGAAGATGGGCACGAAATGAACCAAAAAAACCTCGCCCAACATTTTATCTTGCAAAGGAGGACAGCAATGGGAAATGATGCATTTCTATCCATGATCTCACATGCGAAAACATCTAAGAATAAAAGGCTGCTAGCCAAATTGAAGAAAGCAGATCATGAAGAAACCGAGTTTCTATGCTGGGATATTCTTGTCCATTGGGTTGATTTAGAAAAGACTGTACAGCGTCGCGCATATGGATTGATTGCCGCAGGCTTTGCCAAGAGCAAGGATGAAGGTGACGGTTCTCTTGGATTGGGAGATTCTCTTTATCAATCTTTTGCCTCCACCAACAAAGGCGGAGAGCCTGACACTTCTTCAGAAGCTGCCAGACTTAGCAGAATATTGTCTTGTTCCTCGGCCCTAGAATTGATTGATGTTCTTCGTCCAATAATCAATCTCCTCATATCTCGTTCAATCACGTTGTCATTCAAGCAACTTCTTTCCGACATCCTTTCTTTTGACAATGAGGAACGACGGCAAAAAATCAGAGTACATTGGGCACAACAATTCTACGGGAAACATAAGGGTAAAGACAACGGAGAAGAACAAATATGATTGCCTCGACAATTTTCCTGGACAAAAAAGATATCATCGCATTGAAACTGTATGATGCTTATGCTTCTCATAAATTCGTGTATAGCTTATTTCCTGGGAATTGCCGTTCATTCTTGTTCCTTGAGAAAACACTTTCCTATCAAGGGAGAAAAATGTACCTTGTTCTATCAGAAGATTCCCCGGCAGTCCCTATGAAAGGGGAAATCACATCCCGGCATATTCCTTCTGGATATTTTGATTTTCCAGCATATACCTTTGAAGTCAAGGTGAATCCTGTGACTAAACAGGTAGGAAAATCAAATCCAATAGCCGTTACTGGGCTGGAAGCTATCAGGACATGGTTCCTGAACCACCAAAAAACATGGGGATTTTCAGCCCGGCAAGAAACAATGGAAATTTCAGACATGGGTGTCCAAGCATTTTTAAAAAATGGACAGACAATTACACATAACCAAGCGACTGTCCGCGGAATCATGGACATAACCGACCATGTACTATTCCATAAGGCTTTCAAGAATGGTCTAGGCAGAGGAAAAGCATTCGGATTTGGATTATTACAAATAAAACCACTTACTCAAAAGGAGTCAAAATGAACAATACAATCTTTGCAGGCAAGAAAATCGAATTCCACATTATTCAAAGTTTTCCTGTAACGACCCTGAACCGGGACGATGTCGGCGCGCCGAAAACAGCATTGGTTGGTGGGGTGACCAGAGCAAGGGTCAGCAGTCAAGCATGGAAACGCCAAGTTCGTCTGCATCTACATGATTTTGGTATCAAGCTAGCTGTCAGAACCAAATACATTTCACAAAAAATACAAGAAGCCTGTCAGTCATTAGGTGCTTCAGAAGACCATGCACACTCTGTTGGCGAGGCAATTGCAGAGGTCCTGGCAAAAGATACTTTGTATTTTTTCTCTGATTCAGAAGCTCTTGAACTTGCTCGCTATGCCCAATCTCTTGATTTTGATCCCAAAAAAATTATTGGGGAAAATAAAAAGGATTTGAAAAAAATTTTCGATGCCCAGAAGTCCGGGCTCATCAAGGGTTTCAAGTCTCAAGAAGTCGATGGATTGGATATTGCCCTTTTTGGAAGAATGGTTGCACTGGCACCGGATTTGAACGTTGAAGCGGCAACATCCTTTGCTCATGCCATTTCCACACATAAGGTTGCCAATGAATTGGATTTTTTTACAGCTATTGATGACTTAGGCTCTGATACCCCAGCCTCATCACATATGGGGACACTGGAATTCAATTCGGCTACTTATTACAGATATGTCAGCCTAGATCTTGGACAACTTGAACAGAATCTTGGCGATACTAAACACATCCCTATTGCGGTAAGTACTTTTATCAAGGCTTTATATGTTGCGGTTCCTTTTGCCAGACAGTCTACTTTGAGTGGTAGTTCACCGTGGGATTATGCAAGAGTCTTGGTTAGGAACGGGCAACGTATCCAAGCTCCTTTTGATAAACCTGTCAAGCCGACTGAAGAAGGTTTTTCCTTGCCTAGTATTAATCGGTTAAATGAATTTCTTGACAGACAGGAAAAACTTGCAGGCTCTTTGTTTGGACTCCAGAAAGCATTTAGATATGGAGAAGATGAGAACTACTCTATCGATGATCTCATTACTGATCTTGTGACAGAAATCTCAAAATGAGGAGCGTCTCATGAAGTACCTCGCACTATGGCTAGAAGCACCTCTCCAATCATGGGGAAGTAATTCCAAGTTTGGGCGTAGAGATACGGAAATCTTTCCGACAAAATCTGGAATCTATGGGCTGATACTGTCTGCAATGGGCAAACAAGGGCCACAGGATGATTTTTTGGCACGCCTAAGCTCTTTACGGCAATATATTATAGCTTATTCATATAATACTCATACGAAACCAGATATTCTGATGGATTTTCACATGGTTGGAAGTGGGTATGATGCTTCAGCGCCTTGGGAACGTCTTCTCATTCCCAAGAAAGCAGACGGGACTCCTGCTGTGGGTGGGGGATCAAAAATTACATATCGTTATTATTTGCAGGACGTATCTTTTGGTGTCATTCAGGAAATGCATGAAGATTTTGAAAATGACGTTTCTCATGCGTTGCAATTTCCGGTGTATGATCTTTTTCTTGGACGTAAGAATTGTGTCCCCACTGAATTTATTTATAGAGGTTGCTTTAATTCTTTTGATGAAGCAAAAGAGGTTTTGGATTCTCTCAAGAATGACAAAGGACTAAAGAAAATATATACAGTTGAAGAAGTAAATGAGGCATCCCCTGAATCATTGATCATTTCAGATGTTCCTTTACAGTTTGGTGATTCCAAGATGTATAAGGAAAGAATCGTACTTATTTCACATGATGACGAGTACTAATGGCAAGACGTCTTTTCATCAAAATTAATCGTTCAAATCTCCCTCAGGTAAGTAACAAGTATCCTTTCATCTACTTGGAACGAGGGAGACTTGAAATTGATGATAGCAGTATCAAATGGATTGACAGTGAAGGAAATTTGGTCAGGATTCCTGTTGCTACCATCCACACAATATTATTAGGTCCGGGAACTAGTATCACACATGAAGCTGTAAAAGTCATGACAGCGGCAAATTGTACTGTTTGTTGGGTAGGAGAAGACAGTCTTCTTTTTTATGCTGTTGGTCAGACCCCAACTTCCGATACTCGTAATCTCAGAGTACAAATGGAACTCGCAGCAAACTTAAAAAAGCGGACTGATGTTGCGAGGCGGATGTTCCAACTCCGATTCCCTAACGAAGATATTTCAGAAAAATCTGTTCAGGAACTTATGGGAATGGAAGGGAAACGGGTAAAAAAACTTTATGAAGAAAAAGCCGCCATCTATTCGGTCGGCTGGAAAGGCCGGTCATATATTCCAGGAAAATTTGAACTAAGCGACATTACAAATCAAATCCTGACATCCGCCAATGCTGCATTATATGGGATTTTAACATCTGCTATCATTTCATTAGGCTATTCGCCACATATTGGCTTTGTGCATTCAGGAAGTCCTTTACCATTTGTCTATGACGTAGCAGATTTATACAAAGAAACTGTATGCATAGATCTTGCGTTTTCTGTGACGAGGGATCTTGCAGGCATGTATAACAAACATCGCGTTTCAGAGGAATTTAGGAATAGAATTATTGAATTGGATATCTTGGGAAATGTTGCACGTGACATAAAATATGTTTTAGGAAAATAAACATGGTTGTAGTTGTTGCAAAACACATCCCTCCTGCTGTTAGGGGACGGATGAAATTGTGGTTCATCGAACCACGTCCAAATGTCTTTATATCTGGCATTACCGATTCTGTTGCTACACAAGTCATCACATATCTTTTTTCCCATTGTCCTATTAGTTCCGAGTTATTGGTTTTTCAAAAAATCCCTTCTCCTCCTTACTACAAGATTTGGAGTAAAGGAAATACTAATAAGATGACTATAATTTCTGGTCTTCAGTTGATTCTTGAAAAGACAGAGTAGGAAAAAAATATAATATGTAGTATTATTATCTATACTATATTACAAGATGTTGCTCTATTCCCCGCAAGTGCGGGGGTGTTTCTACCGATACCATAATGAGACGAACCAGTACCAGCTATTCCCCGCAAGTGCGGGGGTGTTTCCCCAGTCGTGTTACTGGTTTGATGCAGTCTACTCTATTCCCCGCAAGTGCGGGGGTGTTTCTCTTGTAAACGCCATGCGGCTTGTGCAAGTCCACTATTCCCCGCAAGTGCGGGGGTGTTTCTATTTTCCATCATCGTGGGCGCACCGTCATAATCTATTCCCCGCAAGTGCGGGGGTGTTTCTGTGTTTTCTCCCGTTGTTGAAGGTGATTCTTCCTATTCCCCGCAAGTGCGGGGGTGTTTCTCTCGCGTTCATTTTGAAAACGAGAATGAATAACTATTCCCCGCAAGTGCGGGGGTGTTTCTAGCATCCATAGCACGCGTCTGTGGGACTGTCTCTATTCCCCGCAAGTGCGGGGGTGTTTCCACTTTGAAAAGTGCCTTTATACTGCCTTTTGTCTATTCCCCGCAAGTGCGGGGGTGTTTCTTCCCTGTCACCACTGTGGATACTTTCGCCAAGCTATTCCCCGCAAGTGCGGGGGTGTTTCCTGCCCTTTCGTTATCGCCATCAGTTTGCCACTCTATTCCCCGCAAGTGCGGGGGTGTTTCTGGGATGAGCGAAGGCGCGCAGGTCCTCACTGCCTATTCCCCGCAAGTGCGGGGGTGTTTCCCATATGTAAAGCACCTTGACGGCGATATATGGCTATTCCCCGCAAGTGCGGGGGTGTTTCTATTTTACTAAGTTCTTTTGCTGTCATGATTTACTATTCCCCGCAAGTGCGGGGGTGTTTCTATCGGCTTCTTTGAGAAGCTCAATACATTCTGCTATTCCCCGCAAGTGCGGGGGTGTTTCCCTGAACCGTTCAGGTTATCATAAAGATGTCACCTATTCCCCGCAAGTGCGGGGGTGTTTCTTACGCAACGCTATCTATACGGGCGAATGGCTCACTATTCCCCGCAAGTGCGGGGGTGTTTCCGAGCAACCCTAAAAGAGACTATATGCAATCATCTATTCCCCGCAAGTGCGGGGGTGTTTCTTATGATTCCCGTTAAAACGCCTAAAACTGATACTATTCCCCGCAAGTGCGGGGGTGTTTCTATCAGCGGGAGGCTTTGTCGGTCATGATGGACCTATTCCCCGCAAGTGCGGGGGTGTTTCTTCCTGACACGGCAGGGCATCATCGGAGACGAGCTATTCCCCGCAAGTGCGGGGGTGTTTCCATTTCGTCAATGCCATGATGTAAAGCCCTGACCTATTCCCCGCAAGTGCGGGGGTGTTTCCTCATCAACGGAGAAGTGTTCCAATACGCATCCCTATTCCCCGCAAGTGCGGGGGTGTTTCTCAAGAGGCTGTTCCGCAGGGGGCACAGGGAAGCTATTCCCCGCAAGTGCGGGGGTGTTTCTGCTGTTCAGCGTAGAATGGCCGATTTGGAAAGCTATTCCCCGCAAGTGCGGGGGTGTTTCCGATAATGGGAACGCTCATACCACCAACATACTCTATTCCCCGCAAGTGCGGGGGTGTTTCCCCGTCTTTTGAAGATATTAAGTTAGTTGGTGACTATTCCCCGCAAGTGCGGGGGTGTTTCCCACGTCTTCGCATACATACATCTCCTTCTATACTATTCCCCGCAAGTGCGGGGGTGTTTCTATAATATACGATAAATAACAAATATTATATGACTATTCCCCGCAAGTGCGGGGGTGTTTCTAATTTAAAGTTGTCTGCATCAAACCGCACACGCTATTCCCCGCAAGTGCGGGGGTGTTTCCACCATACTTCTCAAGAAAAAATTCAAACATTCCTATTCCCCGCAAGTGCGGGGGTGTTTCTGACCTTACCCTGAAAGTGTTCGCGGTAGTGGCCTATTCCCCGCAAGTGCGGGGGTGTTTCCCCGAACCGTTCGGGTTATCATGAAGATGTCACCTATTCCCCGCAAGTGCGGGGGTGTTTCTATGCGTATCTTTTTATCGTAAAGGAAGGGAGCCTATTCCCCGCAAGTGCGGGGGTGTTTCTGAGGGGTGGGCTATGCGGGGAATCTGATGATTCTATTCCCCGCAAGTGCGGGGGTGTTTCTGACATCGCTCTTGCTTTTGGGCTACGACGAAGCTATTCCCCGCAAGTGCGGGGGTGTTTCTATGACACAGAAAAAGCGGACTGGGTATGTGACCTATTCCCCGCAAGTGCGGGGGTGTTTCCGAATCCTGCGCCCAGTGGTTGTGCAGTCTTATCTATTCCCCGCAAGTGCGGGGGTGTTTCTACCCTTCCCCCCATTCATTGGTATAGTCGGCCCTATTCCCCGCAAGTGCGGGGGTGTTTCTATTGCCGGAGAGCCCAAATAATATTCTTTCCGCTATTCCCCGCAAGTGCGGGGGTGTTTCTAAGACCCTATTCCCCGCATGACGCAAGGGAATCTATTCCCCGCAAGTGCGGGGGTGTTTCTACCCTTCCCCCCATTCATTGGTATAGTCGGCCCTATTCCCCGCAAGTGCGGGGGTGTTTCTATTGCCGGAGAGCCCAAATAATATTCTTTCCGCTATTCCCCGCAAGTGCGGGGGTGTTTCTAAGACCCTATTCCCCGCATGACGCAAGGGAATCTATTCCCCGCAAGTGCGGGGGTGTTTCTTGCTGACACACTCCTAGAGAAAAGCGGACTCTCTATTCCCCGCAAGTGCGGGGGTGTTTCTCTCCTCCGTCACCTTTGGTCGAGTAAAGACAGCTATTCCCCGCAAGTGCGTGGGTGTTTCTCATCCACAGAGACATAATCATCTATAGGTATGCTATTCCCCGCAAGTGCGGGGGTGTTTCCATTCCACTGATTCCATATTTGAAAGCACGTTTACTATTCCCCGCAAGTGCGGGGGTGTTTCTGCTTGAGGCTGACCGTCAGCTTTTTCGTACTGCTATTCCCCGCAAGTGCGGGGGTGTTTCTGGAATTGGCAAAGTATGCCTCCTTTCGAAAAACTATTCCCCGCAAGTGCGGGGGTGTTTCCGCATGAATACACGGTCGCCAATCTGACAGCGGCTATTCCCCGCAAGTGCGGGGGTGTTTCTAGCTTGTTGTTTCAAATCTTGTCATGAGAGCACTATTCCCCGCAAGTGCGGGGGTGTTTCTGGAAAGGGCGGCATAGCACGGGGGGAATACACCTATTCCCCGCAAGTGCGGGGGTGTTTCTGCGTTGTCCGCCTGCGCTCCGGCATCCGCAATCTATTCCCCGCAAGTGCGGGGGTGTTTCTGCGTTGTCCGCCTGCGCTCCGGCATCCGCAATCTATTCCCCGCAAGTGCGGGGGTGTTTCCTCTACCTGAGCAAGCTGTGACAGCAGCTGCACCTATTCCCCGCAAGTGCGGGGGTGTTTCTGAATGGGGGGAAGGGTATTTCCGGATAAAATCCTATTCCCCGCAAGTGCGGGGGTGTTTCTGGGTTCCCATTCCCCGTCAGGGAAGGACGCGACTATTCCCCGCAAGTGCGGGGGTGTTTCTCAGGTCGGTGATGCTCTTACTGCTGGTAGCAACTATTCCCCGCAAGTGCGGGGGTGTTTCTTCTTTGGCATTGCATGTAGATGAATTGATGTCCTATTCCCCGCAAGTGCGGGGGTGTTTCCAAGGCAAATCTTCTACAGACTGTCGCAAAGATACTATTCCCCGCAAGTGCGGGGGTGTTTCCCAAGTGTCGCTCCAGTAGACATCCCTGTAGAGCTATTCCCCGCAAGTGCGGGGGTGTTTCCATCAAAATATCTTTGTATATAATCGGTCCAAACTATTCCCCGCAAGTGCGGGGGTGTTTCTTTGCGTGATGCAGTGACAGGTGTCTCCAGGGCCTATTCCCCGCAAGTGCGGGGGTGTTTCCCGTTTGGGTTTGTCAACAGAAAAAGTAAAAACCTATTCCCCGCAAGTGCGGGGGTGTTTCTTGCCCTTTGAGTATGCCATATGCCTCATTTCTCTATTCCCCGCAAGTGCGGGGGTGTTTCTCATGTACTTCTCTGGTACATCTTTATGATAACCTATTCCCCGCAAGTGCGGGGGTGTTTCCAAGGAAGACATAGAGGACATGAAGCGGAAGATCTATTCCCCGCAAGTGCGGGGGTGTTTCCAAAAAGCACATGAGGCTTTACGCGCGGAAGATCTATTCCCCGCAAGTGCGGGGGTGTTTCGATATCAGTTCTTTCGCTTCATGGGCAACGTGCCTATTCCCCGCAAGTGCGGGGGTGTTTCTAACCCAAACGGTTTGGGTTTGTCAACAACAAACTATTCCCCGCAAGTGCGGGGGTGTTTCCATGAAAGACTGGAGGCGAAGATGCGCGCTTTGGGTATTCCCCGCAAGTGCGGGGGTGTTTCTTGATGAGATTTTTGAGCCTGTCTTCATACGTAGTATTCCCCGCAAGTGCGGGGGTGTTTCCGGAGAGGACGGAGAACGGATCAGGCAGCTTCTGTATTCCCCGCAAGTGCGGGGGTGTTTCCGTTCTGCCTCACAGAGAAGCGTTTCCCCGGCAGGAAAGTTACTTTTCTGTAGCATTTCATGAGATGACGCATAGTACTGGTTCTAAAAATAGGCTCAATCGTCCAGAGCTTGCAATTTATGCCCAAGATATTCATGCCCGTGCAAAGGAAGAACTTGTTGCGGAGTTGGGAGCCGTTGCCTTATGTGAAAAATGTAATATGCGATATGCCCATCAAGAATCCGCTGCATATCTAGATAACTGGAGCAAATCTTTTAAGTATAGGGAAGTATCCCTTCAAAATATTTACACATCGGTTTCACCGGCAGTCCGTTATATCACAGCTGAGACACAGAAAGAACGGCAGGACATCCTCAAACGGACTGAACCCCTTATACCGGAATGGAAAAAAATCGTCGAGAAGGCAACTGAAAAAACAGTGTCACTTTCTCAAACTCAAAAAAACCATTCACCAAGAACCGCAATACGGGGAGAACCAGATGAGTAAGCTCATAGTCAAACGCCGTATCCGTTATGAAGAAATTCGCCTTTTCCGACCTAATGATATTGACCAGTCACGGTACCAGGAATCGCTCAAAAGACGCATTGCAGCATATGAATATGTGACAAATCATCCAGGAAAGATGGTCCCCAGACAGACTATACCGGTATGCGACGTTCCGTTCGTGCTTACGGAATTAGGCGTTCCCCATGGGAAAATAATTCTGAGAGGGCAGACTGTCGCCAAAATCCTTGGATTTGAAGATGAAGCTAATTTCTCGACAAACTTGCATGAGGTTCCGATAGACGTTCTTGAAGATCTTCCTAATCAATTATGTGATCCCATTGCCATTATTCATTCTGCTTCTCGACCCGACGATAGTCTTGTTGTTCTTACTGAACACCGCATTGATGATAAGCCGATTGTGGGAATTCTTCTGATAGATACCGTAAAAAAGGATAATGAATCAGTTCATATAATCACGTCTGTTTATGACCATGAGACAACCTCAAAAGGATTCAAAAAAATTGAGATATTCGAGGAATGGGCTAATAAGGGTTTATACATTTATGTAAAAACAAGGACTTAAGGAAAACTGAATTCATACCAAATTTGGCAGATAAGACCCAGTATAATTCTGGGTGGAGTCTTCCCAAGTCCTTCACAGAAAATGTACTAACGAAAAACGATCTTGTCAACCGATTCCGCAAACACCGACAGCATCGCACCTTCCTTGCCGGGATCTCCCCTGATGATCCTGCAGCACTGGATCAGTATGCCAATGCGGAAAAACAACTGACCCAGCGCGGATTCTACGTTGAAAACCCATTCAGGACCATCAGGGCATCGATAGATCAGGTAAAGAAATGCTCACAAGTAGCTGTTCTCACCGACCGACCTGCCATGGTCGAAGGATTGCCGGTCGAAAGGATCGCACAAGCGACAGGCATACCCATGCATTTTTTGAGCGACCTGTTGCCACGAAAGATTGATTTCTCCCCGGTACTGGCAAAGACATCCGCCAAGGATTCACCCGTGAAGACCCCCTGCCGTTCCCGGTAAGGCTGAAGGAGAACACCCGTATGGATGAAAGAACACTGACCGCCCGCATATACGAAGCTCCCGTCTTGCTTACAGATGGAAACGCTCTCGTGAGCTTACGGACAGAAGACGGCGGCATATATGCATTTTTACCTAAGTCTTTCAGCCCGCTTTTTGACAGTACGGTTCTTGCCCCGGCACACATGGGGAAAAACCCGCAGCCTTCCTTGCTTGAGCTGAAGGGAACATTCATCGAAGAGAAGTCAGTGTTCGCCATCTCCGCTTTACGGAGCATAACACATGCATCAGGCCGGATTACAAAACCTGAAGCCTTTTCAGGGGAACACAGCGATCCTTTGAAACGTTTGTATGAGGAAGAAAAAAATGACGTGCTACCTTTATGCATACCAATTCACTTTTTGGGGGCTTATGAGTAGGCAAAGACAGCAGTTTCCGCTGGTTCAATATCGGAAGGAATACTGGTATATCCGCTATTATGATGATTAAAATATACGCAGGGCAATCTCCAGTGGCACAAAAAAGATATGAGAAACAACCAAAGAGCTATCAAACCATTTAGACACTTTCTTTATCTTTAAGGAAAGCTATCCAATTAGCAGTTCTTCTATTGTCTTGCCTGATGGGGAAAAATCAAAAACATACGTGTTATGGTAGTGTAGATAGGAATCGACACCTTCAGGAACTTTTTTTAATCTTCGAGAATCGTCCACATGCAATTTATCCCAATCCCTGTCATCTACAACATCAGACATCCATATCCGTCCATCACGTGGATCAAAGGATATGTAACCCAAGTCAAAAAGCCTGTCGTATGTTGGTGAAAGGATGAGCGAATTCTTAGGGTCAATTCGTTCTTCATTTGTTGAGTCACGCCAAGGCTTAATATGGCTTGCAATCAATATCCGCTGATTTGAAATTTCAGTTACTGCACATTCATTGCCCCATAACGTTAATGCGGCATCACGGTAATCTCTCTGTACCGTCCTAACATTTACATATCTTCGTGCCTCTGTATTTCTTGGAACATACAAAGGACTTTGCTCACTTATCTCCTCGGCAGAAAACTGTGGCGTAGTTGCCTCATGTTCATATAAATGCATGATAACCTGAGAAGGAGTACCTAAGGGAAATATCTTCATCCTCACAGGAACAGCTCGACCATAGTAGGTATAAGGACCTGAGGCTTCATGACGTATAAAGGGAAATATCTCGTCTGTACCTGCCTGCATTCGTTTTTCAGCGAATTTTCGGGAGGTCTGGCCTTCCCAATAAAGAGTACTACCATCCAAATGATCCACGTACTGCGTAGCGGCAACTCGCTTCTTGAGATTTATAATAAGAATGAGAAAATTTTCCTCTGAACGGGTGATGACTCCACCTGAACGACTAACATATCCTGCTGTAGCTCCGATGAGTCTAGCTATATCTGAGGATGTATATGAAGCATTGATAACAAGTTCTTTTATCAAGTGCTGAGTAATCAGAGTCATGATGAATCAAAGTTTAATCTAGAACTGCTGCTAAAACAAGGGGAAGGAAGTAGCTTGCTCAACATAAAGGATAAAGTAACCAAGCATTATAATTTAATACATCACATCCCGTGCAAACTTCCATTCTAGCGTATATCTTCTACCGGCAATCGTGTACAAGATGACCTTTCCTCTTACAGTCTATAGCTCAGTAGAGTATCATCGAGGCTCCAGCTTTATTCTTATTCATCACCTCTCCGTTTGGCGAATACGCCCCACTTATGCTATTGGTCTTGCTCCAAAAGAAAATATCCCAGTACAAAGGAGTACCGGGATATGGATATACAGATGAATATCCTTCATTCTATGGATGCTACTAGATACTGTCCTGAAATACCCTACGCAGGGCGTCGGGGAACCGATATCGCCACTCACGCTGTGTATGCATGGCATCAGGGAAAATCTCATACTTCAGGGAACTTTCACCCAAGTCATTCTTCTTGAAAAAGTCATTGCGGGTATCCGAACCTGAAAGAAATTCTTCCTTGGTTGTCATCCGGCCGAACTCATTTGTCCCTACATATACATCGACATACTTGAGAGAACTGTAGTCAGCAGAGCTAAGGGTTTCCTCAAGGTAATCCATCCAGATACATACCGCAGAACTCATGGCAATGAGTCTGGAGATTACCTGAGGATATGCCAGAGAGGCATAAATACTTATCAGAGTCCCTGTACTGTATCCGCCGATTCCCGTTGAGTCACAATCAGGCCGTGTCCCGTAATTCTTATCTATCCATAGCTTCAACAAATCTCTCTTATCTATACATACATCCTTGCAAGACATGAACAATCGGAACCACAGGGGATAACATCACTATTCTTTCGGACATAATTCCGAATCTGGGGGCGGATTCTTTCAATGGGATTGGGTCTCTTACTATCGACATATCCGCTGATCCATCTATCCGCGCTGCATATCAAGCAGCGTTGGCAGACACGGGGAATGCGCTCGGCTGGTACGCGCCGACAAGAAGCGATTCACTGATCGACACGACAGTACTCACTGTTACAGGTCTTTCAGGATCAACCAGAGCAATAACTATTCGGGCAATCCTCTAATGAAGAGAAAACCATATGCTTTCATCACATTGTCGCTTGTCCTGCTGACTTTCCTGGCCTCCTGCACTTTAGAATTCAGGCAGAAGATAGTCCTGGTCATATCCATATATCATCCATCGGATAAAAGCGAACCCCCGTTGGGAAGCAAGGAGAAGCCTCTCTCCATTACAGTCGGCTATGACGCTGACACAATCATTGACGCAGTCAAGGACATCGACATCGTCATAAATTATACGATTGCAGCTTCCGAGCAGCGGACTATCGAGGAATTCATGCTCTCGGGGAACGTCCACTCCCTGTATCTGGATTCAGGGAATCCTAATAGAGCCATATTTCTCTACCAGGATGAATACGGTGAAAGCTATTTTTCTATTTATTTCTTGACAAAAATGAGTTTAATAGGAGATATCACTGAATGGAAAGACCCTCCAGCGGTGGGGAATGGACAGGATATGCTGTAGATCATTGTGGAGCGAACTGGAATGAACAGGCAGCAAAAAAAGCCGCCAGCTACCTGAGGTCTTCTTCGGTCTCCCGAACAGGACTATATGACCACCTAAAATGGGAAGGTTTCATTCCCAGCCAAGCAACCTATGATCTTACTCAAGTAGTGGATTGGTAATAAAGATTCAGAAAAACCTGAAAATGTGCCCCGTCAAGCGTGTGTGAGCATCCCCGTCACTCATCCGGAAACAAACCTGATTCCCGCGGCATCACCAACTGAAGGAAATCATCATAATACGTCGCATCCTCAAGCCTGAGCAAAGAGTCATCGTCTTCAGTCTTGCTGAACATGTTCAGGCTTCCATACCAGACCACCCTCTTCCCGACCAGAATGAAATTACCGACCTCCTCATCCCGCTGTTCCAAGGATACTCCACTCTTGCCCAATGCTACATATGCGGCTTCGACAACATCTGGTTTTGAAAAGAACCGGGATCTACGTACTACAAATATGACCTGCCGCTCTCACTTAAGGCCGACAGGAAGGAAGAATACAGACGAACCTTGGGCAGTGCGACATGAGGAACAGAAAAAACAATGTCTCCCGGATATGCTTTACAGTCTTCCTGAAGTCTCTTCCAGAAGTCATTGCGCCCATACATGATTTTCTCACGCGGTTTGCTTTCATCATAGATCAGTGAATAGCCGATATGCCTGTAAGCGGCAATGCGCTTGCGGAACATCCTCTCAAGCACCGGGATCTTGAAGTCAACATAGTCGATGACCTGAACGGAATTCTTCCCTTCGTACTCACGGTTTATCCTTCCTGCATACTGGATGACATTCCCCTTCCATGCTATGGGAGAGGCCAAGAACAGTGTGTCGAGTTTGGGGAAGTCAAATCCTTCCCCAATGAATTGTCCTGTGGATAAAATCAGCACCGGAGAATCAGAAGCTCCCGCTTGAGCAAGCTGTTCCATCATCTCTTTCTTTTTTCGTGTGGACTGCTTTCCCCAGAGCACTATGGAAGTGATAGCTGATTCACGGAGAATCGCATCAAGGATTTCCAGATGCTCTATACGGGATGACAGCACCAGGATAGATTTCCCTTGGGACGCATAGGTCTTGATATCGGCGACAATCTTCTTATTGCGAGCCTCATCGTGGACCAGTGCTTCATAGAGCACCTGAATGTCCTTGACAGAATAATCGCATCTGAAACGTGAGAACTTCGGAATGACCTGCCCTATGAAAGATTTACCCTTGGATACAGGGAGAACATCCGCCTGATAGACCAGCTTGCCGCATTGCATGAAGATGATGGCGTGATGACCATCATTGCGCATGGGTGTAGCTGTCAATCCATATATCCGGGAGCTGGAAATACGCCTGACAGTCTGTTCATACGTCACTGCAGGGATATGATGGCATTCATCGCAGATAACCATACCATACCTGTCAAAATCAATCCCACTTCCTTTCCGAGCAAGAGAATTGATGATCGCCACATCGACTATCCCTGTCAGGGTGTCCTTGCCTCCTCCCAGGATTCCGGGAATCATAGGCTCACCCTCATGGTGGATGAAACGTCCGAGACGATTTTTCCACTGTTCGAGTAATGTTTTGGTATGCACGATGATCAGGACAGATGTACGGGCACGGGCAATCAAAGCAGAACCCACGACTGTTTTTCCGAATCCTGCCGGAGCCGACAGTACTCCCTGGTCAGAAGCATACAGTGCTTCCACAGCTTTATGCTGTTCAGGTTTCAAGGTGCCAGAGAATGTTAGATCGCATACGGTTCCCACACTCCGTTCATCCTGGATGTGCACTGTCACTCTATGAACTCTGAAAAGTTCCCGCACGGAAGAGAGACATCCTCTGGGAATAATCAGATGAGATTCGTCTTTTTCCGCGCAGCACACCACGCGCGGTTTATTCCATGTAGGCAGGCGCATTCTTTCAGCCTTGTGGAATTCCGGATTATGAAAAGATGCAAGACGCTTCAGCTTGTTCATCAAGCTCGCATCCATCTCCGAATAAGGGATATATATTCTATCCTTCAACCGGATGATAATTGTCCCGCCGCCAGATACGCTCTTTTTCCCCGGCGATTCCATTGCTGCTGGTTGTTCCAGTACTTGGTCGTTCATCTTACCCACGTCATGACAACCCCTTTCCATGGCATGGCTCAAGAAGTCATCGACTTCATCTTCGGACAGTTTGCGCGTATCCCTCAATGCTGACCATTGGTTTGGAAGAGTAGAAAAATCCTCGGCGATAAAAACACTGTTTCCTTTCTGCCGGGCAAAGCCCTGCAATGGGAGCGCGATGAGATTTCCCAGTCCATCCTGAGTCACAACATCCTGGGAGGGAAAGAGTCTGTCGTAGGAGGACATGGATAGTCCAGCATGAAATCCCATGGCGAATGACAGAATGCTGCTGCACATGGAGCGTGCTTTTCTGGCCTTGATCCGGTCCTTGAAGAAAAACCAGAGATGCCCGCCGTTTCCAGACTGGGAGCGCTCAAGCAGACATGGAAGGCCATGCTCTTTGCATACCTGCATGACAGCACTCACATCCTGTTGCCATGAGGTTCCGTCAAAATCCATAGCAGACAGATAGCATTCATCAGTATCGACCATGGGATAGAGTCCGATGACCGCCGAAGTGTCAGATTTCGTTGCTAGGTGCTTCATCAGCACATTATCCGTCAGGTGTTCGTAGATATCCGTCTGCCCATGGGAGACAACATCATATCTCTGTTTCTGTGAATTCCACACTTTGAAGCGTGGTTTCACGACAGGAGTATATCCCTTCTTCTTTCCATCACGGCTGATCCACTTGCGAGCATAGACATCTGTACGCCCTCTGAAATATTCAGTGAACAAAGCCAGCCGTTCAGCAACAAGTTCTTTGCTCCTCTTATCCAGCGATGGAGATACGCCCGTCAATGATTTTGGGTCTGGCAGTGTTTCAAAAGACATGCCGTTGGCACTCAACAGCTCCTTGAGTCGGCGGTTCTCATTCTCAAGGAAGGCGATGCGTTTTTTCAGGGCTTCAATATCATCAAAAGATTCTGCCATAAACGGTTTCCATTATTGTTGCTCATTGTCACAAACCAGCAATTCGATACACCCTGCCCTTGTTCTCACCTTTCGCCACCAAAAGACCGTCTTCGACCATCTGACCCAATATTATCCTAGCGCGAGACTCTCTTATATTTAGAAGTTCACATACGATGGCATTTGTACATTCTTTGTTCTTCCGCAGATACTCTATTATCTGATTGCGTTGTTCTTCAGTTTTCTTGCCAAGCTCTTTAT
This sequence comes from Parasphaerochaeta coccoides DSM 17374, assembly GCF_000208385.1. GTDB lineage: Bacteria > Spirochaetota > Spirochaetia > Sphaerochaetales > Sphaerochaetaceae > Parasphaerochaeta > Parasphaerochaeta coccoides. The sequence goes on from NC_015436.1 coordinate 1,314,396, forward strand.
CGCCACTTTTTATCGCCACTTTTTTATCGCCACTTTTTATCGCCACTTTTTCCCCCGAAGCCTTCCCCATGACAAGATTCAGGGCAGTTCTCTCAGGATTGAAGGTCTCAGAAAGTATAGGCTCAATCCATTTCTGTTGTTTCCAGACAGCGAATATATTGGACAGACCACTGTCGGCTCGTTCTCCAATATTAATCAGCATGAACATAGTGAACACCGTACCGTTACGGGGATCGGAGAGTCCTCCATCAATGGCCGCCTCAGGGCAAATACGGAGTCCTCCTGGATTAGAGAATTCAAATGAGTTTTTCCGCTTTATGACAACCAGGCCCCGACGTTCATAGTAATTTGCATGAACCAAGGAGTTCACCAAGGCTTCGCGCACAGCCTTGTGAACGGGAGTATCATCAATCCTCACCATATTTTCATCCAAGGCAAAAGGAGTCTTTATGCCGACCATGAGCTTCTCTGCGACAAGGAAATAGAAGTCAAACAGATTTCCGCTCCAGTTCGCAGCATTGGATACAATACGGTCTACCCAGCGGCTTTCCTCATCGGTCACTTCCCGATAATCGAGAAGATAAGAAGGAAATTCCTTTACGATTTCATAATGATACCCAAACATGAGAAGTCCTGCGGCCGTAGGATGAAGATAAGCATCTTTCTCGCTACGTCCTATGGCATTGAGTCGGTACAGTAATTCTTCATCTGAAAGTTGGTTCCACGATAAATCAGGCTTTACTGTCGCCAGTCTCCTGCGATATTTCTGTATGGTATCAGCACACAACGCATCCAGACCCAGAGCTTCCAGCACCACCAAGTCGGCAGGACTTCTGCTGGAATCACGGATCATGTTACGGACTTCATCTTCCGAACAATGATAGTCTCCATCGCCATTACGGCGATAAGATCCGGAATAAACATCGCCATTTATAAAAATTGGTTTGTCAGTCCTTGCGGCACGAGGAACACCAATGACAATGACATTCTTCCCTTCTGTTTCCTCAAGCCTGATGTTGTGTTCAACAAGGATGTTGCGGCTCACCTTCTGGCGGTTGTTCAAAGTATTCCAGATTGTCTTTACATAACGCTCGGCGTCAGGAACACCGGCAACCTGAAGGTTCCCAGACGTGTCTTCATCCACTCCCAGTATGATGGTTCCGCCCATGGTATTCGCAAATGAGGAATAGGTTTCCCACAGAGTCTGAGGAACTCCCTCCCGGGCTCTCTTTACTTCAAGTCGATTGTTTTCTTTACGTTTATACAACTCAGTGATAAGCTGTGACATTTTTCTCTACCTCAAGACGATAACGGGTACTGGACTAGCAAAACAAATTTTATTCATCTCAGCTCCCGTGATGATGGTAAGGCTCTATCCTCTCCACGTCAAGGAATGGCTCGTTAACTGATAAGAATTCAGGAAAAATCCCAATAAAAGTCTTAGGATAGAAGAGAAATTAGGGCAACTACTGCAAATACTCATGCATTTGTGCACCATCGTACGACCTCCAATGATTCCTCATCACCCATTATGTAAACATGAGTCTGTCCAATTTCCCTTTTATTGACTGTAATTGACTGTAATATGTTCATATCTTGACATAACCATTCATATCTATTCATCAATACATAATGTTACATGACAACAAAATACGCCGATTAAGCAGACGGAAGGCATGGCTTCAAGTCCATAGCGGTGGCAACACTGTGTAAGTTCGAGTCTTGTTCTGATAATGAAGGATATCTACTTATGTTACGTAGAGTTACATGAGTAGATAGCCTTCTTTTCATGGCTCAACTCGGAAAGTTGTGGGATGGACGATAAGGAAGCAGAAAAGAAAGGCGGAAAAACTGGAACCAGTCCTTTTCCACTGCCGAAGCACTAATATGTTTCTGACGTTCGATTTCAGTGAAAATCGTTCTTCGGTCTTCAGCTGGCACATTGCATAAAAGCATGTTTTAACTACTCCCCTTTCGAAGAATCCCTATCAATTCCTTCTGTATCCATTCCGGAGCAATCAGGATGTCTTCACGAGCCTTATCATAAGGAACTGACTCTAATAACCTGGCAAGAAGATTCCGTGTTTCAGCATCAATACCTTTCGCTCCGATTTCCTTCAGTGCAGAAACAATAATTCCAATAGTAGTATTTTTATATGCGAGGTTCTTTGCCGCTGTGCGTTTGAAGATGATTTCACGTCCGTCTTCAAGAGTCATTTTTCTGGGAGAACCGTCTGTCAGAAATATCGCACGGGTGGGTATCTGCGTTGACAGTCCAAGCCGATGTACGGCATATGCTCCTGAAGGAACAATTCTCGCCTTTTCCTTCTGGGCGACAGCCTGTGCTATATCCCCAACAGAAGGATATTCTATGGAATGAATGAGATTACTATACCGAGGTTTCATATAAATGCCGGCTCCCAGGCGGACAATCGTATTGTCTTTGGCAAGCCGTGACAAGATAACGCGTACCGCCTGTCGATCATCCATACCAAAGTCATCGGCAAAGAAGATGGATCGGGAGTTCATCCTCTGAATCTGTGATCGTATTTCTTCTACACGTGACTTCATACATCATCCGTCCTTGATATGATTTTATCAAAAAATAATATCAAGTCACCTATGGACTACAACTCGAAGTACATCAACGAAATTCATAGGAGAATATTGGAGTCGGTCAAGGTTCCCCACTGACCAGTTCCACCGCTTCACGTTCCGTTATTTGATCTCGTTGATCGTGGTTTTCCATTCCCATTTTCCCAAATCGCTCCAGCCAAAGATGTATGCAGACCCGACTCTGAATTCCTTCCCTCCATATGTAATCTTTGCGTATACCTGTCCAAAGACAGAAGCGTTCTTTTCAAAAAAATATCCCTGAAGAATGGATTCGCAATCTTTCAGGAATGCGTCAACCTGACTCTTCCTGTAGCCATTTCCGTTCAGGAGGTAATCCTTCGTGATATCAAAGGTGAGTGTAACTGAATAATATCCAGAACTCTTGTCCACATAACAACTCAATTCCACAGGCTTTTTATTCGCAAGTCCATCCAGATACTTACCGAAGGCTGCGGAAAATTCCGCATCTTCCTCCTTTTGTCTTTCAGCCTTGTCAGCGGCATCAAGCTCAATCAATGAGCCGTAATATTCGTCAATCACCTTAGTGCCAATTTCCTTGTTCTCCTCGGTCGTACGCTTTTCATCATACGGACGCTTCAAAGTAATCTGCTGATCACCTTCTATCGTTTCCAGGATGGAAACTATCTCCCAGCCATGCCTACCGAGTATATCCAGATTATATTCGATGAACGAGTCCTCTTGTGCAGTCGTGCTGATGCCCTCATATGCCATCGTCTTCCTTCGGAATTCGGAGAAATATGGCGTACCGAACGAGACAACCATATATTCGTATTGATCGGCAGAGGCCGCATACACCAGAGAACCCACCAGAATGATGACAACAAAAAAAATGCATTTCTTCATGATTTTACCCCACAAAGAGAATCGCACATCCCAATCACAAAATAAAGTCTATCAGATATGAAATCTGACCAAATCTTACTTGAACGTACACCCAGGTTCCTTATACGCTACAATCGATCGGAACAAACCAAGCATAGAACCAATCCTCAAAGAAAGGCCATCAATGCCTCGCAAGCCCAAGCACCCCTGTTCCTATCCTGACCGTCCATGTCTGACTGATAGCTGTTATTGTGACGAACATGCAAAGCTGGTTTCCCAAGGTATGGGGGCAGTTGCAAATTGACATTTTCATAAGGAACAGTGACGTATCACTCTCAGGGACACTCCCTGATTCTGCCGATTGGATTCAGGACTCCATCGGTAACAACAGAATCATCTACAGCCACCACCGCCCCACAGGTGTGCTGCTTTTCTCAACTTACTTCCGCTGTGGTTGGTTCGGAGGTGGGCATTTTAGAATCTACAAGTGGATACATGGAGGCTGGAATGAAACTGTCTATGCGGCCAATTTTGGATGGAATACCAATACCACGGTCAATGCCAATAGTACGGGATCAGGACAGTACAGGATTTGTTCCGAGACTGCTTTTCAGTTCGTAACCATCAGCTGGAGAATTTATTGTGGCCAGACGGATTGCACCAAGGGCAAGCATCTGACCGTATATGACGGATTCAGATCCAGCATCAATACATTACCGGGAACCTTGATAACACCAAGTCTTTGCAATTCGCAACGGGTCGGGACACTGGGAACACCATAGGGGGATTATTATGGCGATAACAGTAAAAAGAAATACCCAGACGGTATTCGAATATGACATCAGCTCGTTTTCCATTTTAGATGTGCTCGTATCTCTGGGCATTGGTAAGCTTGTCGGCTTCCTCGTCCAACAGCTTGTTCAGCATCGCCTCGACACTTTCCCGCACCAATGTACCCAGCTGTACTTTCACAACGTCCTCATTAAACTGTATGATTTTCTCCGACATGGTCTGTCTTCTCCTTGGTGTTCTGTAGTGTTTGGTTACCTACATTCTACCAAGTGGAGGCAGGCCATGTCTTTCTTGGCCTCTTTTTAATTGAGCAAAATTTAGCGTACCTTATCAAGAAATACCGGTTCAACACTTTATTTTTAGTCAATTAAAACCGTAAGGACACTCTAGTTCTCTAAAAGACACTTGAAGGCACTCTGTTACTACCTGTAGGATACAATCGGATAAGAACAAAGACGCAGAGAATCGTCTTTAGGCATTTTTTCTACATAAAAGTGAGCATGGTCTGTTTGTTCGGATTTCTAAGGGCATAAGCCCGTGACTTATGGATACCATAGTTGATGAGAATGAAGCCATCACATTCATCAGGCATCTTCGGCAAATCGAACGATGTCAACCCGTCAACATCAAATATTCCAGGCCTTCTGATATTGACGAAAAATCCTTGAGTATCCGAATCAAGCTTTCTATTCACGAACATGTTGCTGGTTGGTCTATAAAACACTACTTCAGGTTCTCCACTTTCATCAACAGCATAGGAAACACCTTTGTCTGGCATTATCTTCAAAACTGCTTTTTTGTGAAAAAACATGAAATCCTCCTAAATCAAAACCCTGAATCCATTATAACACGTAGTCGAAGGCATATCAAAGGAAAAGAGTCTATGCCCACCCATCGCGCCAGTGTCCGTACCAATCCTAGATATCCAGCTTTGCAAAGCTTCCAGCTTATAAGGAAGCGGTAGCATATTGTGAGTTTGATATTACTCATACAGATGAAACTGGTAGAGTTGTAGCGGGGATTATTGCCGACCACGGACCAATTGATATTCTTGTGAACAATGTGGGAAATCACTGCAAGAAACCAATAGAAGAAATGACAGTGGAAGATTATCGGTCGGTATTAGACGTACATCTTGTCGGAGCGTTTGCTTTGACAAAGGAACTTGTTCCCCACATGAAGACCCGCAACAAAAGCACCATCATCTTCCATGCGAGTATGACCAGCTACATTGGTCAGCCGGAAGTTTCTGGCTATTCAACGGCTAATCAAGTGTTTGAAGTCAGCTCAATTTTTGTTCAGCAGTTTCTGCCTGTACGGCAGGAAATAATACATTCAAGGATTTCTAAGCTGCCTATGCGGCAGCATACTGTTGGCAAAGACTTGACAGCATCGCCTGTGATTTCTAAGCTGCCTATGCGGTAGCATACTCCCCTAGCATAGTGTCTATCAGGTCTTTGTATTTCTAAGCTGCCTATGCGGCAGCATACAGATGAGCATCTATGAGCGAGCATATACAATATTTCTAAGCTGCCTATGCGGCAGCATACGATGTTGTCCTTCCATCCGTCATATTCGTCAATTTCTAAGCTGCCTATGCGGCAGCATACGACTGGGAGGCCAACCGCTCGGACTCCCTTGCATTTCTAAGCTGCCTATGCGGCAGCATACGATTCGCCGACAGGTTCGCACTGGAAGCCGGAGTTTCTAAGCTGCCTATGCGGCAGCATACGCAGGCCGTCAAGGATTCCTTGCGTCTGCGGCCTTTCTAAGCTGCCTATGCGGCAGCATACATTCAGGAGATACAGATTGTCCTCTATCTCAATTTCTAAGCTGCCTATGCGGCAGCATACTACAGTTCCTCGATGCATATCAACTTTTTGTCTTTCTAAGCTGCCTATGCGGCAGCATACCATGGTGAAGACGACATCCTCGGTGATGGTGATTTCTAAGCTGCCTATGCGGCAGCATACATCCATCCTGCTTTCCCTGCTCGCCTTCTCATTTTCTAAGCTGCCTATGCGGCAGCATACCCACGCCGTTGCCCCGGCTGAACCTTCCCAATTTTCTAAGCTGCCTATGCGGCAGCATACGGGGCAATCGGGAGCGGTCTGTCCGTTGAGTCTTTCTAAGCTGCCTATGCGGCAGCATACCAACAAGTAAAGCTGGTAGTCCTCAAGCCCGATTTCTAAGCTGCCTATGCGGCAGCATACACTTCCCGATGCTTTTCCCTGTCGCTTTCTCAATTTCTAAGCTGCCTATGCGGCAGCATACAGTATACAACCTGCCAAGGCAGAAAGCAAGAATTTCTAAGCTGCCTATGCGGCAGCATACGTAGATGAAGGACTCCTGCCTGCGGCGGATTTTTTCTAAGCTGCCTATGCGGCAGCATACGATGAGGTCGTTTTGTACGGTATCGATGTGGTATTTCTAAGCTGCCTATGCGGCAGCATACTTTCACGGTCTGCGCCCAGAGCCTGCGCCTCGTTTCTAAGCTGCCTATGCGGCAGCATACGAAGGGGGACAAGGGGGACACCGGGCCTTCCGTTTCTAAGCTGCCTATGCGGCAGCATACGCTGTCGTATGACTTGCTGAACGTCTTGGCGTTTTCTAAGCTGCCTATGCGGCAGCATACTTCCGACGCCCAGCTTGAAGTTCGAGGAAAAAATTTCTAAGCTGCCTATGCGGCAGCATACGCTAAGTTTTTCCGAGCGGAAAAGATCCCTTATTTCTAAGCTGCCTATGCGGCAGCATACGTCCTGTTTGGCACTCTGGGCGTTCTGTGACATTTCTAAGCTGCCTATGCGGCAGCATACATAGCGGGAGGCGCCAGCTATCGGATTGCAGATTTCTAAGCTGCCTATGCGGCAGCATACCAACCTGCCAAGGCAGAAAGCAAGAAGACTGTTTTCTAAGCTGCCTATGCGGCAGCATACATGATGAAATTCTTCATGGCCTGCGTAGTTCTTTTCTAAGCTGCCTATGCGGCAGCATACGGGATCGGTGGTCATCATCGGACCGACGGAAGCTTTCTAAGCTGCCTATGCGGCAGCATACCTGCCCGTGTTCCTGTTGTGCAGTTTTTTGACTTTCTAAGCTGCCTATGCGGCAGCATACAGCGTCAACCAAATCCTTTCCCTTGTCAGCGCTTTCTAAGCTGCCTATGCGGCAGCATACTGTAGTTAGCCTTGAGTGCTTTTATAAGGATTTTCTAAGCTGCCTATGCGGCAGCATACATATAAGTGCGTGTGGACCACTGCGCGGTAGTTTTCTAAGCTGCCTATGCGGCAGCATACCCGACAGCATCACCTTTACCGTCACGGATACATTTCTAAGCTGCCTATGCGGCAGCATACACAAAAAAAATCAACACAAATTCCTACTCTATATAGAAATAAAAAACAAAATCGGATTTAACCTTCTGATTTTCTATATTACCACTAGAATTCAGGGACGGTGCAAATCGCGCTCAACCCATATGTACTAAAAGAAAACTCACGAGAAACTTCAGCAAGTTCCTTTTTTATGAAAAGACAGAAGTCTTGATGAGAACTCAAACTTTTCATATATATGTAAGGAAACAAATTATCCGAAGATTTATTTGAACCGGGTACTTTCAGACGAGCCAAAGCCTCATCATAAGACAGTCCCTCACGAGAAGCTTTCCTTCGTGCAATTTTCGGCAGATTTCCATTCGGCTGCAACCTTTTATACAACGCATAAGTACAGCCGTCGGGAATATTCCCAATTCCCGTCACATGCACATAATCAGCAAAATCCGCAAAGGTCCGCTTCGCATCCAAGGAAATAAGATTCTGTTCTGACTCAGCAAAAACACGTAACTTACTTCCCACACTGAGAGGATTTTCAGCATAACCTGGAAATGATACCCCATAGGGAACAGTCCTGAAAGCATCCTGCAACCCTACAAAACGCAAATGCAGTCTCATGAAAATCTTCTTCCATAAAAAAGGTAAGGGCACCTCAATGCCGGGCAACAATGTTATCTCAACGTATTTCATAGTTATACCCTATTTATCCTTTCCACTTTTCCCAAAGACTCCACCGCGAACCAATACAGCCATGACATAATCCACAGCCTCCTGAGACACTAATGACTCTCCAAATACGAACTTATCAAACAATGAGAAAAAGTCCAGTTTAGGTTTCCCAGGTTCCCTAAAAACCTTACCTAATGTAGTAACAACGCCATAAGGCTCAATTGCTATGGGGCCAAAAGTATTTTCTTCGTATTCCGGATACCATGTATCAATTGTCCGCAAGGCATTTCCAATCTTCTGGGAATGAAGAGCCGCAACATCGTCCACCTGATAGAGAATCTTGCTTTTTTGGTTTTTATCCTTCGGCTTGTTCAACACAAACTCCTCACTGGGATACACTTCCTGACCTTTCCCTACAAGCACATAGGCATCGACTTCCAAAAACAGGAATTCATTCTTACCCAAAAAAGTATCCGCAATATAAGATGACAGTTCATCCAAATCTCCATTCCTGAAAGTAAAATCATCTTTCAAGGAAAAAGATTTTGCATTGAATGCCCACCTCTTGTCTGAAGCAGGAGCAGCAATACACACCTCGATTTTCTCTGCACCTACCCTGTTCCTCCACAGGAAACGCCCATTTGCAAGATTTGTTGCATACCGATGGCTCAATTCCGCAAAACCAGTATCAGCAATGTATTTTTCGACTTGAGAAACCAGCTCACTCCTGAAATCATCATTATTACACGCAGAAGGGATTCCAACGCCACTGAGGAACTTGACTGTGAAATGAACTTTCAAGGTGTCATGGTTGAAATCCAGTGCACATCCATCAACAATCTGAGGATTGGGATTCTTAACAGCAGCATCAAGCTTCAAGGGATCTTCTTGGAATTTTTTGAGATTTGAAATTGTTCCCCTGACAGTTTTTTCATTCAAAATCAGAGGCATGGCCTCTTCTGTCCGATTTTCCCAGTTCACACCATAAAACAACCCGGCAGACGGAACAATTTTCTTCTCAAATGCCAGGACAGTGGGCATTACTTTTTTTTCATTTTTTGCCATTTTATTCATCTCCTTCTATCAGTTTTTCATTTCTACAGACATACAATTCATTGTCAGCGGTGACATGGTAATGCCACAGCATGTCATCCAATTTCCTAATCCTATATACCATCTTGAATTCACCTAATGTAACCACACTTTCCACAAACCTGTGGGGAACAGAAGTATCACGTTGTCCTGGAGAATCCACAAAACCAGTTATTGCCTGATATCCCACAGAAATTGGAACAATCCAGCCCATCCCTTTACGATTCTGGCTCCATTCAACCACATCATCAGCCTGCGAACAGGTATTATGAACCTTCAGGTAATCCAACACCACATCCATCGCGTCTGCCTGAGGATTCTCTTTTAGAGCATCCACCATCAACTTTCTCCGTTCAACAAGAACATAGCCAGGCATGAGTGAACCCATCAGTCTGGGCAGGGATTCTGTATCAGCATTCTCAAGACGGGGCTTACCGGCCTTCATCACATCACCAGAAGCAATTTTCATCCGACCTATGAGAATTCCATTCACAAGATTGATGAAATCATTCCTGTACATTAAATCAAGACCGGAAATTTGAATAATCAAAGAGACCTCAAGAGAACACTTTGCCTCTTCAATAAATGAAGGACGATCACCCTTTTTATCCAACGGGTTAGAAGTCCCAATGAGAGACGCTACATATTTTTCTCGATCCCTGTAGGAATGCATGGTAAAGTCATGACAGACAATGCCAACCCCTTCACACTTCACCAATTTCATATTTTCATTTTGTACTATTTCTCTTTGTAGGAAATGGGCGGCCCCCAGCCATGCTGTCATTGCAGGGAAACCGACAGTGTAGGGACTGGAGTGCGCATTGGCATTCAGAACACAGATATGAGGCAGAACCATGACAATACTCATAAAAGACCTCCTTCAGAATCCCTAACAACACTTTTGATGTGGAGGAAATCATCATCATTCAAAGGAATCCCACTGTCTGGTCGAAAAGATTCTAAAGCTTTGAAAATCCAGCGACCTATCTCATCGATGAGCCTCTCAAGCCAGTCCTCAGAAGTATAACGCTCTTCAGCATACAGGGAATCCAGCCAGATTTTCTGATATTCGGGAAGCTGAGCATAGTATTCTTCCTTAGTCCAGCCACCTTCATAAGAGCGTATTGCCAAACTTTTTTGGATGATCTTATCAACAATTACCCCAAAGATTTCATCCCTTCGGGTCCTGACTTCAACATTCCTATCAGGCGCTGCAATAATATCTCGTAGAGCCTTGAAATCATCCGCAAAATCTCTCACATACAGGGAATTGAAGAAATTACGCCGGGGAAGACGGACAGCTCGTGCATGCAGGACGGGAGGAAAGCTTGGCAGAAGAAGTGAAACCCCACCCGCACGGTTGTTCAACACCCCTGCATTCTGTGAGTTAGAACCACCATAACCCATCTCAGTCAAGTCAAACACTTCATCATAGCCCTCATGTATTTCATTGTTTTTCTTTGCCTCCCGCCCTTCTTTTGCTTGGTCAGAAAAGCGGATTTTGCTTATCCTTTTATTCATTTCCGATACCAAGACGGAAGGAGTAAGAATAGAAAGTAAGTGATATTCATCCTTTCCAACAGGAAAGTACACCTGTTTCATAACATCCTGAGTTGTCGCATAACCAGCTTCAGGCATTATTTTCATGAATCCAGCACAGGCCGTTTGATACTCAGCATCACTTAATCTCAATTCCTGTTGTAATATCCTGCTCCTCTGCTGAACATGATGGAATACCGTATGACCATCTTCAAGTACTAAAGAAAGAAAAGTGTACACATCCAATGCCGCAGCATTTCCCAAACAGTCAAGTTTTTCCAAAGTGTCGACATATCGTACATCGCAATTTCCGGTTCTCAGATAACCATCAGGAGCTTGGGGTCGGGACAAAGCAATACAACTTGCCTCCTTGCATGCCGAGGTATGAATATACTTTCCACTGTGAGTAGCCATGACCAATTGATTTGCCCTAATTGCCGCCTTCAGAATCCACTCAGAAACAGAAGACTTGTTCTCAGGTTTAAACAGGTCTTTTTTTGTGAAGAAATCTACAAGTGTTTTATCCAAGTTAATCCTCCTTAGATGTTTTAAAAAAAGTACTCTAAGCCCAACTGGTCGGAATAGCAATAAGAAAAATTATTTCCTGTTGGAACTTCAATCTCCCCATAGCGCAGAGAAAGAACCTTCTCACTCTCCCCTGTCCTCTCTGCCTGCTGGGTAAGCTGCTCGGCATAATCCCTGGCAAGCCAGAACCGCTTCCGGATATACTCAGGACTGTTTGCAAAAGGCTCCTCCCTGTGGATATTCAAAGGCTTCTCCTGAGAGTGAAACCCTTTGTCATATATGCCGAACACCAACCTGTCATTCTCATCAAACGAGTCATAGCATAGGATGGATGGCCTGCGGGAACGGAATGGACAGAATACCTGGGGGAAAGCAGTCATGAACCAGAAACCCTGCAACCAACCCTCCATAGAGTCCGGACCAATCCGTTCATAACTTGCCAGCTTCCGCGATATGGTATAGTGTTCCAGATCCACCAGACTTGTTTCGTACTGGAGCGGCTTTGTATCATTCCTGACAATCCGTGGACTTGCATTGATGGACTTACCGATTCTTTTTCCATCGATAAGCTGGGACATATCATGCGTCTTCAACATTGCGTCTTCACTCTCATACCCAGGACGACAGAACACAGGTTCGTTCCCCGTGCCCAGTAGTCCCGCCAGATTGTATTGCATGATGTAAATGTTAGGCATGTCCCCAAAAGGAAGACGATGCCGTCTGACACGTCCTGCCAGCTGGATGATCGAGCGGTATGAAGACGGCTCAATGACTGCCCAGTCAAAGTCATGGTCTCGGCCTACCTCTTCCACAGGCGTGGCAACTACGATGAAAATGATATTTTTTCTTGGCGATGTATCAAGATGGTGCCGTATTATGGGATCTGCTAATGACTTTTCCCTCTGCTCTCCAGGATTCGCTAGAATAGCATCTAAATGCCTCTCCTGGCTGTTCCTGAGCAGAAGGACTTGTCGGCTATGGTATGCCATGACTCTTACATCATACTCGTCTGGATACTCACTGGCAATCAATGTCCTGGTCAGATCAATGCAATCATTTACATGGGCGACTCGGATACAGCCAAAAGAAACCCTTTTCCCAGTATTACCATCAGTTATGGAGAAGTTGTCATGCAAAGTCCGCAGGCTTTGCATGATCAGTTCATAGTAGCCCTTCCTCTTTTCATTCTCTCCTGTGAGCGAGAAAAGAGACTGGCATGACACAATCAGACCTCTGCGTCGTACGCCATGTGATGCCTCATTTTCCCGCAGATAGCGGATCCGCTTCATGCCGAAGTCATGATGTTCTTTTCTGAATGCTTCGCAGGCGGAATCCGGCAGGATCATGGTGTTCGTAGTGACGCGGCAAGCAAATTCATCTATCCAGGCACAGCCGATATCCTTGGTCAGGTTGTGGAATTCCGCATAAGCCGCCCATCCCCTTTGGTAAGCCCGAAAATAGCCTTCGGCCATGTCGGGCGGTATGGTAGCTGATGAGAGTACGACTTTACGTCCCAGCATCCCCGCCAGATGGATAAGCCGGCCAACAGCAATCATGGAGTCTCCGGTAAAATCATCGATTTCATCAATGACCAAGTCAGAAGACATGAGCCGGATAAAAGGCAACATCCACCTCCCACCTTTTTTTACTTCCGTTGCCGCAATAATGTAGTCGATAGTACAGGCCAGGACAGGCGAATAGAGAAGCTGGCTGCTTTTCCGATCGTTCAGCAGGACAGCCAGTTCACTCTGGAGAATTTCTGAGTCATAATTAACCTCACCATCAAAAAGCCCTCGTGAGGATTCCGATTCTCCTCTGTTTTTCTCATCCTTCTGTTTCTGGTTAAAAAGCTCTTCAAAAGCTTTTGAGCCAATGATAACGGCCAGTTCGGTATCATCTAGGCCAATTCTTTTCCTGTATTCAGCACCGGTCTGTAGGGTCAGCGTACGCAAGCCCAAGGCAAGGACATAGCGAAGGCCTTTCTCCTCTTTTGATAGACTCTGCATGATTTTTGCATTCCCGACGGTCTTTCCGCATCCCGTACTGGCCATATTGATGGCAAAGAAACCGAAATGATCTGTGTCTGCTGACTGAGGACGTTGGGCAACCCAGTCTGCAACCTTTGTCGAAGCCTTGTCCTGCCAGTAATAAATGGGAGATATCCGGCTCTTTTCTTTCAAGCTGTTCACAGCCTGCACCGTATTCCCTTCTTCAGCAAAAGAAGGGAGAAGATGGGCTGAGCGCAGAGCTTTTTGCATGACACCGTTCAGGTGATCATCAAGAGTTTGTTTCATGTGCCCCTGTCCATCTGTGTTGGCATAGAGCTGCTTTTTATCAATCTGTGTGGGTGGGTCATCTTGGAAAGAATAGGAATAATCTCCCAGCATGAGAGATAAACGGGCATAAGAGAGCACCAAACGAAATGAAGATTTCGGCCAGGCGAGATCAAATGCAGGCAATCCATCCAAAGCCCTGAGAGCCCATTCCTTTATATTCTTTACCCAGAGGAGTGACTGGCAAGGTAATCCCTTCGGAAAGAGAAAACAGTGAGCGACAGCCTCCCCCCGCTTTTCATATCCCCAGTCTTTCTGTATGAGAGCCAGAATACCCTGCATGTTCCTCTTGAGTTTATCGTTTTTCAAATAAGCCTCTGAATAAACTGGTAGCTTATGGTGGGAAAGAATCAGCCACACAATAGTTTGAGCCAGAGGTGGCAGGCTTATGAATGGCTGGGATCGCCGGGACATCTCCAAGATTCCGTTGATGATGGTTTTTTCATCAAAAATACCCGTGACGCAGTATTCCAGCCAGTCCCTATCAGAGGTACCAGCGCTGGTGACGAGAGTGGTAAAGAGAAGAGCAGAAATCCATTCATGCCGAAGGGGATCAGCTGAAGGCCGGCTCTCCTGAAGTTTTTTCTGGAAGTAGAGCGAGGCTTTTCCCCAGTCATGGAACAGAGCTGCCAATGCTACAAGATATTGTATACAGGGAAGCTGATCCCAGGAATTCTCCCATTTTACATTGACAATATCCTGATGCGTAATGCTGACAGGAATCCTGCCCGTTCTATCAAAAAGATTCCTGTTACCAACAACCCATAGCAACTCAGAACCAAAAGTTCCGTGCAGGTAATGGCAGGCAACGGCTGTGTTCTTACTTGCAGTCTTTTTCAAGAGCTTTTTGACAGCAAGAAGGCCTTCTTCTGTAATGACTGTCCGCCATACCCTGTCCCCAATCCTGTCAGCAAAGGTATCCAGGACACGGGCTGTGCGTAGCATTGCTTTCTTGGAGCATTGGGAAACAAACATGACAATCATACGGGATAGTCCTCCTGCTGGATAAAGCCAATGGCATGTTTCTTGACACAGGTGAACATGTAATCCAAAGCTTTGTATGTGGCAAAATTCTGTAGACAGAGCTCCCGGAACTCCCGTTCCTTCATCTTTTCCTTGGCGGCAATGAAGGCAAGGGGAAGAACAATGGCATCCTTGACAAGATCGGCAACATCAAAAACCAATGCACCTCGTCTGGTCTTTCCATGCATGACTGCAAACCCGTGTGGGATTCCCAGAACCCATAGGCAGGTTGCAGTAAGGCCATAGGCAAGATAATTTCCATGGTTAAGGAATGTGTTCACAGCATCCATAGGTTCATCACGATTCCGCGTGAATCCAGAAAGGCCGGTTTTCTGTGCGGCGTATTTGAATAGCCTCTTTGTCATCTGAGCTTCTAGTCTCAATAGTTCATTGACCGTCGGAGCTTGGACGACTTGCTGGGAATAACGCGTGAGGGCATCCTCAATCTCTGCGTCATCCATATAGAAGCCTGCATTCTGCAAGTATTTATCTTTATGCCAGATTTCAGTTAAGAATTCGATGCGATATTCTTGAAAAGCTTTTGCTACTTTCAATCTTTTATCATCATCAAACCAAAAGCTCACCCATCCTTGCAAATATTCTGTAGGACGATATTCACTTTGAGGCGTAACCCACTCAATTTCATTCCCTGCAAACAATGGCGTTCCACCAGAACCGGAAAACCCCAGCAGCACTCCCGCTGAAGCAATCATGCGGACAGCAGCCTGTGTTATTGAGGTTCCAGTACCTAACAATATGACCGTAGTATTGGCAATGGGGATATTCCAGTATTGGAATTCATTTTTCATTTCAGTCAGAAATACAACCCTACCGTCTTTCACCATGAGCCGGGCTTTCTCAATGTAATAGATATTTGCCCGTTTTGAATGAAGAATCGCCTTCAAATCCGAGAGATATTCCAAGGCTGTGCCCATCCTTTTCAGTTTTGGTATTACTTTAGAATACGCTCACTTGCTGGGCAATACCAATCTTTATTTACTTTGCTTCATGATTTAGGTAGATTCAAGCCAGAAACGACCATCCATAAATATGGCTGTTCGATATTTTGACAGAATGATGTCTTTCAATCCTGAGGAGCATAAAAGACTTCTTGGAATCTTGATGGATGCCTGGGTCAACCTGGATGCGACTGAACTTGTGAAGCATATCAGCTTGGATTTCCAATACGACTCACAATGGGTTTTCAATAGCATGTACGCTGAAGAATATCCCTCTTACATTAAAGGAAAATTTGAGACAAGCAAAAGGACGGGAGTTTTCCCCTCCGTGTCCTTAGTCAATGACACACATTCCCCCGGAGGCATGTTGAAACTGGAACAACAGGGCAATCCTCCTGGATATCTCAGAATACAGTGCTCAGAAGGGCTGATATGCAAGATAGATATGAGTATGTGCTGATTACCGGAGGATAAACGTATCCTCAATATCTATCTCAACTACTTTTAGGAAAGCAGTTCGAAAGGGAGCCTTTTTTACGTCTCGTCAACAGGAGCTTTCCTCATGGGATTTTCCAGGACTGTTCCGCTCCTAGCAACTTGTTCAGCGTCGCCTCCACGCTTTCTCGTACCAATGTGCCCACCTGCTGTTTTACGACATCCTCGTTAAACTGTATAATCTTCTCCGACATGGTCTGTCTTCTCCGTGGTGTTTTATGGTGTTTGCTACCAACATTCTACCAAGGGGAGGCAGGACATGTCTTTCATGGCCTCTTTTCAAGAGAACGAAACTTAGCATACCTTATCCATATAAATCTCCTATTCTCTCGAAATATTTCTGAGTCCAAATGCAAACCCTGAATATGATACTATTGAAAATAGGATTACGAAAACGACGCTAGCACTGATGGACAACTTGTCGTTTAAGAAACTTATCCAAGATACTAGTATCATTTGTATTATTCTTGTAAAAGTTGAGATAACGCTTAAAACTCTACCAGAATAAGTTAAATCCATAGCATTGATGTATTGTGTGTTCATCTTCACTCTGATTACAGAACAGGCCAATCCGAAATAACACATGCTTATTATAAGCATTGCCGGTAGTATATTAATCCTTAGTATGATCATTGTGACTAATATCATGATGAACGCACCATTAGTTATTGAGCTGTCCTTAAATCTTCTTAAAATACCAATTCCCAATAGAAGACTCCCAATTGCAACACCGATACTATATCCAGAATAAGAAAATGAATATAATTCTGGTTGCAGGGGATATTTCTCAATAACCATTACTGGAAGCAAAAGATTAAAACAGGCGGCAATTAGCGTAGGGAAATATGCTAGAAATCCTAAAATAAACAACTGTTTTTTTGAGACTAAATATTTCAACCCTATTTCCATCTCTCGAAAATATGATTTTCTTTCGTTGTCATGGTTACGAACAATTGGTGGCTCAGAATAGAATATGATAATGAAGCTTGATGCGATAAAACAGATTGAATTAATTAAAAGAACTCCTTGGATTAAGAATCTATTAAATAGTAGAGCTGCCAATAAACCGGCAATAAATGAACTTGAGTGCAACGAAAATTCAATGTATGAATTTGATTTAGAAATGAGTTCTTTCTTGTCCAACTTTCGGATTAGGGTCGATACAGAATTTGAGTACAAAGAGAAACCCAATCCATTAATAAAGTTGAGTATATAAAATTCGTATACTGACACGACACCTGAAACTACAGCAAAGCATACAAGTAACGATGCGACTCCTCGGATAATACTAATTACAGATATTAAGTGTTTTACTCGAAACTTATCGATTAGTATTCCCATAAATGGTGAAAATACTAATCCGGCAAAGGTATATATGATTGATTGTAATGCAACAGTTGAACTAAGGCCTGTAAGTTCTAATAAGAACCAGTTCACACTAATAAAACAAACCCAAGAACCGAAACCAGTAATAAAATCTACTGATAGTAAAATTAAGTTGTTCATAGTATTATTCCTTGCGGTGTTGGATGATTTCAGCATGTCGCAACGAAAAATTATAGCGGGAAATGCTCTCATTAACTAAAACTTCAAGCTTTTTATGCGATGAATCTAAATACTTCTTTGATAGAACCTCAACCGGGACTTTTCCTCTCAATCTTAAGGCAATCTGAGCATTGATGTTCAAGTATTCAACAAACACCTCTTGTACTCCAACATTATGAAGAACGCGAAAGATATCATCAAGCTCATCGGGTTTCTCTTGATAGAAAGGCAATAACGGCCCAATAAACGCATATGTCTTGATGCCACTTTCTACAAGCTTTGCCAAAGTCTTGAGCCGTATAGTGTTTGAAGGTGCTCGGTTCTCATACTCTATCCTTTTACCCGATGAAGCTGTAACTGTTATGCCTACTTTTAGATTATCAATACGAGTAAGAATATCTATATCACGGGTGACGATTGGAGACTTCGTTAGGATTTCAACATAACCAAATGGATTATTCTTTATGAGAGTTTCAAGAATGGAATGAGTTATCTTTTCATTTTTCTCTATCGGCTGGTAAGGGTCAGTTACTGAACCAATCAAAACTCTTTTTCCTGCGTAATATTCACGTCTCTTTAAGGCCTTCTCTAACAACTCTTTTACATTCTCCTTAACGTAGACATAGTCTCCCCATTCAGAGACAGCCCTTCCTTCAAATTTTGCCATGAAGCATGCATAGCAGTAGTTACAGGCAAAGTAACAACCCGTGTAAGGATTAATCACAAAGTCAGCTTCTGGGAGAGCCGACTTTGTAAGAATTGCTTTAGCTCTGATATGTTTTACGTTCATTGACCGCCCCTCCAAAAAAATTGAATGAGACTACAATAACAAGTAACAAATACTTAGAACGATTGTTCTTGAAAATGACGCTACTGCTATTCTTGTCAGCCAATTTCGTTGCCTTGGAGAAAGGCTGATTAGCTTCGGTCATTGTCACAATCAGTTTCGTGTTGGTGATCATAGTATTACCTCACAGCTGAATAACCTCGTAATACCCTCTCTCAGGGGGCGGATGCTCTTCTAGTTTATACTTCTGTTTCCCGACAAAATTCTGGAAGTCTTTTGATAAACAATCTATGAATTCTTAGCCGTTACATATCTCTGATAACGGCTGTTCGGCTTATCCGGTATGGTCATGCGCAATTTCCCAGAATCAAGCAAAGGCTTGAGATATACCTTCCGGAAATATTCCCGATGTTCAATGCCGATATGCGTCTGCATCTCATCCCTTGTTCGTGGAATTGAACAGAATTCTATGAGTATTTTCAGACGATTATCTTGCGCGGTATCTTGCGCGGTATCTTGCGCGGTATCTTGCGCGGTATCTTGCGCGGTATCTTGCGCGGTAAGAGTCATAGACACATAGTTTACATTCTTCAAGACGACACGAAAGTCCGATGGAGTTGAGAAAAATTCAGGTTTCATCTTGTCCGTATAACCAGGAAGTTTCGCTGTCTCGTTCAGAATCTTTGACAACCCGCTGCCACGACGCTCCATGAATTTCATACGATGAAATAAGTCTGCGATTACAGGATTACGCCGTGCAGAACCGATGGAGCGGATATCCCTGTCCTGAATCGCCCGACCATCGAACATTCCTCCTGGACTCTGGATCTCAAGGCGGTCATCGAACATATCGACATGAATCTCACTGCCCAAAAGAATATAGTCACGATGAATGAGTGCGTTCACAATCGCTTCGGTCACCGCACGGTCGGCGTAATCGGGCTTATCGACACGATAGTCCGCTTCCTTCACAAAGCGCATCTTGGAATTGTTGCGTATGAAGTCACTGCTGTTCCGGAGTAAGCTGATCAAATTGCCTTCATATTCCTTATCATCCAAGGCGTCGTCAAAGATGGAACCTTTATCGAGTCCATTCCATCGCGTACAGAATATCCGTGAGTTACGGACAATGTACTGGTCGGCCATCAGCTTGCCGGCGTTGGTCAGGAACCCCTGCCTGTCAGCCAGTCCAAAAGAGATGTAATCGGAATCTTCAAAATGTATCCCGGCTTTCTCAAGGTAGGTTGCCTCAAGCAAGGTAAAGCTATAATCCGTCTTTCTTGCATCGGTAACCATTGCATCAAATGAGCGGTTCGTACCTTTGAGAATCAATTCATTCAGAACATGGTCAGGAGCAGGCATGCTCTCGTTCCCCACCCTGATGTACGCCTCCATGACTCCGTCAGCTTTATAATAATACGGAGTCGAACGACCGGGCAAAATCTTCAAGCTCAGGATATCCTTTTCATTCTCCTTGATTGCCTTCAACTCAATCTGGGGCAATGGAGTAATTCTATCCTTGATAAGCCGACTGATGGTCTCAGCATCGTCCTGCGCAGAATCAAGCCCAACGACCTGTTTGTCATCGGACACTCCGAATAGGAGCATACCTCCGATTGAATTGGCGAAGGCACTGACGCTTTTCAGCCAGCTCTTCGGTTTCTTCTTTTCCAGTGCGATCTTGAATTCATAGTCGGAGACTTCCGCAACAAGCAACTCAATCATGTCTGGCCCCTTCATTTTTCACAGCTATCATATTACCATACAAAGCAAGAAAGATAATCATGAGTGTTTAGGTTTACGCCTGCATGGTGATAAGACACCATGACCCATCCGTTCTCCTTCACATGTCCAATTCACCTTTTATTGACCGTAATCAACACTACATTCTACTCTTTTTGAAAATCTATCAGTTTTCTGATATCATCAATTTTTAGAGCTTCGGCAATCTTTGAAAGATGTTCAAAGTTACTGACTGTTCTTGTTCCCCGAATAATATCACTAATGGTTGATTCACGTACACCAGACATCTCAGCTAATTTCTTCTGAGTAATGCCTTTCTTCAAGTAAATCCTTAATTCTCAACCGGATATTGAAACCAGCCATCTTTAAGCTCCTAACAGTTTCTGTTGTACCGTCATATATGCTATGTCCCAGACATTTGGATCCTTTCCAACAGCATTCGGATTATCTCCAATGGAACTGGCAAAACCCACGACTTTTGTTGCAAGGGATTGTTTACAATCTTCCCAAACTGCAATAGGTCCATTAATAGTCTTTTTCCATTCGTACTTCTCTGTAGTAAAATTATATTCTAGAAGACACCTGAAAGCTGCGACAACTGGATAAATCAATCCATTGGGAATCTTATAAAAAAGATCTTGCATTCCAAATTTGCTTTTCCCGACAACTCGATTATTTTTAAAGCCAGAGTACTTTTTCCTTCCATAGCGCCCTCCACCATTATTATAGGCATCCGCAAACTCTAGTTCTATTACATCATAAAGATCAAAGATGTCGGGACTAACATTTACCAATTTTCGATATTTCTCTGGATTTTCCAAATAGTATTCCAACATCTTTGCTTTAGAAGAATAAGCTTGAATTGGATGATTCCCTTCATCAAAACGCTCACTATCGAACATATTAATGATAGCAACTATTTCTCTAGCATCGATCATTCTTTGACTTTTCCCAGTCTCTGTATCTTGAGTTACCTGATTTTGTTTGAAAGCAATTCGTGAAAAAAATGGCATCCCATCAAGAGCTTCTTTTATTGGATCAAAATGATTGGCTAACTCAGCCATAGATTTGACATCCACCTGTATGGAGGTATTTCTGGCTTCAGCTAGCTGCTCTATGATGTCTTCTACCCCAGTCATGACCTCAAACTGAACAAACTGACTAAGACTTCCATCTAAATGGTCACATACTATTTTATAAGTATGTCCCCCATCAACGTTGCCATGCTTTTCATCATCATCAAAAAAAATGGTGACTTCTTCTGTCCTGTTGTTATAGTTAACACTTGCAGCCGAAAGCACGATACCACGATTTTTCAAATGAAAATAACCATCATTACTTTCAAGTGACTCTTGGATCGCTTTTGCAACATCTGTATTCAACTTTTGATCTCGTGGATTGGTAGCCATTGGGATGTTTTTTATGACATCTCTAACCTTTACATAAAACACGTATTTAGCCGATTTTGAATTCTCGGACGGATCATCGAGACGCCGGAAGGAATTACTTTTTACCTTCATTGTAGCTTTAAACATTTTTTTCTCCTCTCCTACTTGGAATCAGCGTTCCAAGAGGCAATGTTTATGCGATATTCAAAATATTGTAATCAAAGTGTTAGAGGTAATCGCTATTCTGTCAATTGGAATCCATTATTTTTTTACTTTTCCTACTCCTTTTGAATTTTAACCAAAATTCCCTGTGTATAAACATAACCAGGATCTGGTTTTATCTTTCTTATAATATTTTGTCTCATACCTATCCACCCTCAGGATAAGCCCGTTCATCCAGTTTGGAGTATGATCCATCCGGATACAGATTTCCTCGACTGACGTATCCTGGGAACATTCGATGATCAGTTCGTCATGCACATGAGCGACAATCCGATACCCCCTCAGCATCTTCATGGCATGACAAAGAAGATCCCGGCTGGTTGCCTGCACAATGTTCTCCACAAACTTGGGGCCATAAGCTTCAAGACGTTCTCATTTCTCAGGGGCATGGAAGGGCAAGTTCCGAGTGCGTCCGGCATTCGCCTTGGCCACTGGAAGCCCCTGGATGACTGTCGTGAACGTCTCTCCGTCTTCGGACGTCTGAAGCTTGAACTGTATCGTCGCACGTCCTGCCACAACGGCCATGATATCGTAGGATGCGAAAGGTGCGCGGGAGTGACCTTTCTTGTCCGGGTATATGTCACATCGCTCCCATTGGCCGTAATCATCACTTGTGGCGTACTCTCCAGTCCCTGCCCTGTCACGTTGATGACGCTCTCGCCTTCTACCACGCCCTCCGGGGAGACGGTGAAGACATGGGAACTCAAAGAAAGGTTCAGGATCTTGCCGTCCTTTCCCGCATAGCCGTCCCGCACTACCGTGATGGTTTGTGTGGCCATGTAATACATCGTCTCGGAATAAGAGTGCTTCCATGTACACATGTAGGCTCCGGTCTCAGAAACGTCGAGGGCCTTGCCCGTCCCCTCGTCCGTGTCCTGTGTCGTTCCTTCCGTCCGGCTTTTCCAACTGAACTCCGCTCCGTCGTAATCGGCGCTCACGTCCTGTCCCTCCTCGTCAAGGAGCTGGGCGTGGATGGTCGTCGTCCCTTCGGCAGGCAGGGGAGCGGCGTACAGAATCAGCGTGAACTTCGTCCGGTCGTCAAGTCCCTGGAGGAGACCGGTCGTATAGGTGAAGAACTCCTCATCCAACAGCGAGGACGCGCCATAGTATGCATCGAACCGGGCCTTGAGGACTGCTCCGGATATGTCTGACGGCGTAGTCAAGTCGTGAAGCACGTCGCCCAGCTGGTCGTCAAGCACAAGGTATGCCTGCGCATAGCTCACGTATACCTGCTGCTCTTTCATGCCATAGCTTTCCGCCTGAGAGCTGTACAGGGCGTGACTGGACTGCATGGTTTTCCACTCGCGGTACAAAATTGATTTCTCGGATGGAGTGAGCACATCGTCGCTGGTCATCTCCCCGATCTCTGCCTTGATCCTGGCAAGGTCGCGCTTGGCGAGCTGTGCATCGGCGATACGTTTGATATCGCCGCTCGTCTGCCTGGATTGAGGATGCAGTTCCGTTATTTCATCGACGACGAGGCTCTTTCCTGCGGCATTGTATTCATTGCTCATCTCCACCACCCCCATAAATCGCCATAGTCAGACCCGAACATCTCCAGAGGATTCCCATCCTTTACAGCGTTGAATGTCCGCTGGATTGCCGTTGTCGGGATGGCGAGAGTTTTGCCTGCATCCCTGACGGCATTCCAGAGCTTCTTGGAAAGATTTTCATCACCGTTTGCTAATCCAAGAAGGAACAGTCCCGACGTGAACGGAAGCCCAATCAGCCCTGTGGATGACCACCCCTCCATGCCTTGGGAAACTTGAGGCCCAACATATGGAACCAAACTCTGAACTATATTCTTTCCAATCTCTATGGCAAAGTCTTTTTCCTTGTCGTCATCATCGCCGAAGAGAACGCCTTTCGCCAATGCCATGAAAGCCCATGACAATCCAAGCCCAACTGCGGTACCGGCCAGCTTTCTCCAGTTCTTCTGTCTGAAATAGAACGGCATGTCGTAGTAGACCATGTTCAACTGCTGGAAAATATCATTGGTGAACATGATGGCAGTTCTCAACCAAGGATTCTTTGAGCGTTGGACTTTTGCCAGATCAGTCACGCTGGATGAGCTCTGCGTCTCCGCGACAATCTGGGATGCCCTGTACACAGCCTCAGCTTCCAGCCGCGCCTCCCATCCTTCACCAGTCTTGCGGTATTTCTCAGTGTTCCGCTGGACGAACGTCGTGTATCCGCTCTGCCACAGGACAACCTTGACCGCCTGGTCGACGAACTCGACTCCCTTGAGACCGATGGTGTTCACATTTCCCATGAATCGTCCGAATCCACTCTTGTTCGTCTGGTTATGAAATCTGAGAATCTCCACATCAAAGGTCGATGCTTTCAGTTCAGGAGCTTTTGCATAGATTGATTCCATGGTTTCCTCATGATTGACCACCAGATTCCGGGATGCCTTAAGAAATTCCACAGGACTTATGTCCCCCCGGAGAGCGAACGACAGTGAAGCCAGCTGCTTGATTGGCGTCATGGCGTTGTAGGCCAGTACCGCAGCGGCACTGTTGGACAAGAGAGTATTGTACATGCGGTCCAGATCATCAAGGATGAAGTTAGGAGATCCTGCGTCGTTCACGTAGGCTTGGATCTGATCTTTTGCACCCTTGCCATATTTGTACTCCAGGACAGCCCCCATCGAACCGTGCTGTCCGAGAAGGTAATGGGTGTCCCTGACCCACTCCGCCCATGCCATGAAGTGTTCCTGTCGGCGTACCTGCTGAGTGTAGATGTTGGTCACATCCAGTCTCATCTTATACTTGGCGTGTGGTTTTACCGCTTTGGTCATGCCTTTGTCCGTGTACCGAACTTTCTTGCTATCGGGTCCTATCAGAACGTCAGTATTTCCCTCGGTGTAATTCCCTTCGGATACCCATGTGAAATATTTATCCCTTCTGCCAAGAATCTCGTTGTAGACGCGATAGAATACTTCGTACATACGATTGTACGCTTCGTCCCCGCCCAGCTCACTCATCATGTACTCGGCCCAGGCCTTGTCATTGCCGCTGAGGAGATTGATGGCTTCCGACAGTTTTTCAATCGGGATGTTGTTGCCCCATTCCCTGATAAGTTTTTCAAGGGAGAACTCATTCTGCTGATAGATGTACATGCCCATGACCTGGTCGCGTGTGAATTCAACGTCCTGCCCTGCGCTCGTCTTGTAGGAGAAAATCTTCTCACGCAGATGCTTTGTGGTCATGCCCAGCTCTTCCATCTTCTTTTCAGAGGCTTCGAGTCGGCGGGTCACATGAGATTGCTCCTGCTGGTTCGCCAAGAATGACTGACGGGCGAAAAGGTCATACAGGACCCCTTCCCTGTTTCCATCGAACTTACGAGCAAGGCGCTGTATCTTTCCGAATGAATTCCTGACGACTTCCCAGGCATTGTCTTTTCCGTGCTCAGGTTCAGTCTTCACAAGCTCACTGATCAACTCATCCCAATCCACGTCCTTGCCATAGGTCTGCCGATAATATGCCGAAGCATATCCTCTCAACCTTCCCATGCGCTCTTCATTCCGCGTACTCAATGCCGCACGCGCGTCCATGGCCAGCAGCTTGGCGGCTTCCCGCAATTCCTGTAGTTCTGAGATTGACCAGTCATTGATAGGACGGTTGAACCGGACGACATCGCCGACATACTGGGAAAGATGTTCCGGAACCGCCCCGACATCACCATCTTTACGCCAGTCCTTGATCTGCTTCCGGGATCTGTTTTTCGGGTCAACCATAGCCTGAAGCATCTGCATGTCGTCGATGTAGGCGGCATCCATGGTATTCTCATTCCATGTCGTGGACTTCTTGATTTCTCCAAACAGATGGGATCTGGCTTCTTTCAGCCTGTGAGCTTCAAGCTTCCTCTGCAAAGCGGTGAGAATAGCAGTCTGTTTCTTTTCCTCCGCGCGTGATTCCTTGAGCGCGGCCCTCAGTTCTCCGATCCGCTGGTTTTTCTTTTTCTGTACTGTCAGTTCCCTGGAAATTTCCCGTACCTTGGATTTCGCATCCTCCGCCCGCTTCCTGACGGTCTTGATCTGTCTCTGCAAACCAGCCTTGTCTTTGGCCGCCTGAACCATATACCTGTCGAGGATGATACGGGAATCGGCTTCCATCGCATCAATCTGGGTTTGAGTCACCGGACCGTCGGCAGGTTTCATGTCCACCGATTCGACAAGAGGCTCATCTGCATAGTGGGTACCGAACAGTTCATTCTCAACGTCTTCTCCGACTTCTTCCAGATAAGCGGCGACGTCATTGGCAGTCGCATAGGCGTTGTTTCCATCTTCGCTGTTAGTAATCCGGGTGGCTACACGGTAATTGGCCTGTTCAACGACCAAGAGAGCGTTCCGATATGCCCGCGGATTGTTCATGATGGCCTGGCGGGCCCTGGCGAATTCTTCGGGAGATGATGACTCTTTCAACCTCAGCACATAGGGAGAAACACCGGGGAACGCTCCGAATCGAGCGCGGACGAATGTATAGACAGGCTTCCTTCTCTTAGGGAAATATTTGGTATCGACATCGCTATATACCCTGAGGGACGTGACCAGTTCAAGAAGTTTCTTATCCGAAGAAAGATACTTGTTCACAAAAAGACGATCCCGTTGATCACGGGATTTCAGATGGGCGTATGCGTAGACTTTCCCAAAGAAATATTCATCTGCATCCATCCAGTCTTCAGGCGTGACATGTTCGTCAACAAAATCCCTGTCATAGACCTTCGGGTCATTTTTCATCGCCTCCATGAAATCCTCAGAAGTCTGATACTCGCGAGCTCTCTTGAGCAGTTCAGGCGATGCGTTGATCATGCTCCGGAGATTCATTTCCTTGACGGCCCATTCCTTTCCCTGGGCGGCGTATTCATCTACTACCGAGGTCGGGACGTAGTAATTCCCTCCCAGGGCATGCTGCACATCATTTTCCCGTTGATTGAGGATTTCTTCCTTCGCCTCGTCGGAGAGCTGGTAGAGCGCCGCCTCGCCGTCTGTCGATATCTTGTCTGACTCCTGAGAATTAGGTATACTTAAAGCAGAGGAGGACTCTATGGCGGTCAAATACTTTGATATCTGCGATATCCCCATGAGAACCGACGAGGGAGGATTTTTCTTGGAAGCGGTACTCGTTCCTTCTCCTGATGGTAAGTCCGTCATCGAGAGGAAACCGACTGAACGGGAAGGCGGGATGTGGGAGCGCAACAGACTCGACAGTTCCCTGCTTTCCCGCAAGGTTGCCGAGGCCTTGGCGCTCAATCCCGGCTTGTCGTATTCGAATCCCTTTGAGGAATAGACTTCTACACTCCATGCCTTGAGTGATTCATATAACCTATCGATTCTTTCGGTGATATCCTTCCCGAACAGCGCGGTATATTTTTCCTTGCTTCGAGAATACTTTTCTAATTTCCTCGCCTCGGCATATATCAGGTGTCCGCCGGTTTCCTTTGCATGGAATATCGCCTTGCCCAGGAGCTGGACTTCACCGATGAATCCGTTGGACATGCGGATGTTCACCGTGAAGTCCTTGTAGCCGAAATCGGTATCCTTCTTCTTTTCTCTGGCGACGATGTCCGCATGCTCCTTGAGAATCCGCTCGTAGGCGGCCTGCGCGTCACCGGACTCCTCGAAGACGAGCATCGCGCCGTTGATGTCCAGCAGACGCCCCCAGTCCCCGCCATAATCCTGCGCGACCTTCACCCTGGCACGCTCGACGCCCTTGAGGTCCGGACGGAACATGACTGCATCATCAGGCAGATGGAAGGCCGCTGCCATGGCGCGTACAGTATCCGAGAACTCCGTACGGGATTCCTCGGCAAGGGCATAGACGCGTGACTCTCCGCCTTCATTTTCATTAAAAGGCACGTCCATACGTACTGAAGCAGTCTGGAATAATACGTTCGGGAAGTCTTCCTGATACGGGATGTCTGGATTGTCCGGGTCGAATGTGTCGGTGGCGGACTTGATTTGTCCGGGATCAAACACCGCTATGCCTGTGCCTGATTCATCAT
This sequence comes from Parasphaerochaeta coccoides DSM 17374, assembly GCF_000208385.1. Lineage (GTDB taxonomy): Bacteria > Spirochaetota > Spirochaetia > Sphaerochaetales > Sphaerochaetaceae > Parasphaerochaeta > Parasphaerochaeta coccoides. The sequence continues at coordinate 1,342,305 of NC_015436.1, forward strand.
GCACATAGACACCATCATGCCCCGCATCCCTCCATTGTGCGACCTTTTGAGGCGATTCCGCGTCATGCTGTTCGATACCGGATGACATCTCGTTCACCGGATTCTTTACAGAAAGAAAAACCGGAATGACGTCCCTTTTCCCGTGTGCCGCTCGTTTTGCAGACTTTTCATCAAACCCCAAATAAATGGTTCCTGCGGAATTCCCGCTTTGCAATGGTGTGGATTCATTGTCCGTCGCATGATAGGCCACCAGAGGTTCGCCATTGGAGTCGATGACGCGGGAAAAATTCTTGACATTCGCAAAAATCCGTGCTATTTCTTGCTTGAGATTGGAAGCTCCGGTAGCTGATTTTTCAGCCGGACCGGTCAGAGCGGCTTCCAATCTTTTTATATCTTCATCAACATAGACATTATGTACATAGAAATAATTGGCGTCACCCTCTTTTTCTCTTACCCTGATGAATACGTATTTCCGCTCTCCATCCAGCTCAACGGGAGCAATGAAGAAATGACTTGTGAAGTGTTCCTGATTGATATGCGGAATCTTGCCTAGATATGCGCCTTGTTCCAAAACTCGTTTAATGACAGGCAATACAAACACCTTATTGGGGTATAGTGGTTTATGACTCATGGAGTTCTGAACCCCTGTTTCATCAATTATGACAGTTCCTATCACTGTCTCAGCGTTGCCGACGGGATTTTCCTGAATCCACTTCTTTGCGGCATCAATGATTCTCCTGTCTCCAATGTGAATATCATGGGAAGATACAGACGCAATGGGTTTCCCCTCCATGAGAGCCGACGCCTCCCAGTCCCCGAACCATTCCTTGAACGCCGGAGTTCGTACCGTCACCCATTGTCTTTCCGTGAGGTTCGTCGGCTTTCCGTTCGGAGCCTTCATCCACAGGTCTGTTCCGCGATAACGGGTTTCAACCTCAGTGTACTGACGCTGGGCCTCTTGTGGTGTCAGGGAGGATTCCTGCTGGAACAGCTCCACAGCCCGTCCCGCGCGGTTCTCTGCCGTGCCGTCTTCGCTGAAAAGTCTGTCGAACGCCTGGATGACATCCGCGGAGAGCCTGTCCTTGAACTTCTCCACCAAAGCCTTGAGAGCAGCCTTGAAGCGCTCGAAGAAAGGCTTCATCTCCTCGATGGGTGCGATTCCCCGGCCAAGGTATCCTGTCCCGTCCTCGGCGAAACGTTCCTCGAACGGACGAACTACATCGAGCGCCTCCTCATACGTGGAGAACTCCTTTTTTCCGAGATAGAACTTCCCGTCCCTTTCCTTGATGTCCTCAAGCCACATCTCCCCGTCCGTCCCGCCATACGCTTTCACGAAGGGAGCCATAAGTTCCTTGGGAACCAGAGGGCGCATGAAATGGAGCACTTCATGGGGAAGCGTCGAGGCATCGGCCTTCTTGGATATGTGGACGGTATACACGGGCTTCCCATTCACCAGCGACGGTCTTTCGAGGAAACCGAGAGCGACCTTGTCCTTTTGGGGAGCAGGAATCTCCGTATCCAGCGTGAACGTCAGGTGATTCTTCAACAGATCGTCGGTGTTCATCTTCAAGGCCTGCCCGACGGCAAGGACGGCGTCGACATTCGCGTCCATATCGGAGCGGGATATGCGCCCCTGCGTATGGCTGACAAGGTCTCCAATCGCCTCCTCGACCATCTCCCGCTCGCGTGCCTGGATCGCCCGGTCTGCGCTCATCGTGCTCAGACGGTAGGGGACTTCCACCGTGGGCAGGATGGACGCGTCCGCCTCGGAGCTTTCCATCTGTCCGTCATCAAGAGCCAGGGAAACGCTCATTTTGGAATTGTCGACCATGATGTCATATTCATTCCCCCGTGTTTCAAGGGCCATGCGAGATATCTGGTCCCGTGCAGCATCAAAGTCTTCCTGAGATTCAAAGACCAAGGTGTTGCCGCTCAGACGTGAACCGAAATGCAGAGCCATCGTGTTGATCTGCTCCGCCTGGGTATTCCCGTCCGCCTGGGGGATGTCAATGACCTGTACGCGGGCGGCCCGTGTCCCCTGCCTGTCAGCCGTAGATATCTTCCGTGCATCCTCGGCGGACGCAGGGATAAGGACTCCGTTGCCTTTATAGACCTTGGGAGGTGACATCTTCCCGGTTGATTGAGGTTCGGCGGACTCTACAGGACTCGTGTCAGGATTCAGGATATAGCGGCGATCGACAACGGACGAACCATCTTCCTTGGCATAACTTTTGTTGGCTTCTGCATTCATACGCCGGGCATATACAGTCTCTCCTATTCCACCAGTGACCAGTCCGGAAAGGACCATGCCCTTTGCGCCCTCCCACATGGCCTTGCCTGCATTCCGAGCCATCTGCGGGATATCGATACCCTCAAAGTCCGCTCCGTTCTTGTTCGCCGCATCGGTGAGGATGTTTCTCACGGCATCGGACACAACGGACTGGCCACCTTCCTCCAACGATTCTCCGACCAATCCCTTTATCCAACCGGCTCCAAACTCTTTCAAGTAACCGGACATGGATTGTTTTGCTGCCTTGGAAAATGCATTGGGCGTTATGAGCTTGTTCAGGTGCTTGTATCCGGGGAACCACTCCATACCAACGACTTCTATCCCGCCCTGCACCAGAACATCCAGAACGAACAGTCCTTTGGCAAGGGGACTTGTCATGTCCAGCCTTTCGCCGTTGGCGTCCTCCATGTGGTACATGTCGTAATAATCGTTCCCCGCCTGGGAGGAACCGGACTCGATCACATGGAATGCTTTGGCCAGGATTTGCCCCGCAGTGAGGGCCACCCCTCCGACACCCCCGGTGAGCAGGGATACTCCGCCCTTGATCAGCAGGTCCTCAAGGGCGAACTTTACACCGGAATACAGGGGTTGCGCTGAGGCGACAAAGAGGTCTCCGAGAACATTGTAATCCTCAAAGACACGGTTCTTTTTCAGCTTTTCATTGAAATCGTCGGCCACCTTCATCCATTTATCATCCCCTGTGGCGACGAATTTCGTCGTTGCTATCCCTTTACGATCCTGCCACCAGGCATTTCTCAAGGCAACGAGAAAGCTCTCTCCTGCACTCTTGCGATCCGTGTTCCGGTTCGCCAAGGATGAACCCTGTCCGGTCTGCATCATCTGCATGCCGGACTCCACGGGAATGTTCATATATTTTGACAGCAAGAGGGCACCCTGAGCCTGTGTCGCCGTACTGGAAGGATCAGGAGAAGAATCGATGAGTTCTTGCAGCAAAGGAGTCACCGCTCTGGCTTCCTGATCCTTCTGACCGAAGTAGTCGCCGTATATCTTCTCTCCACGGAGGTTATATTTGCGGTAGACATCGCTGTCGAAGAAATCCAAGGGATCGTACATCAGTTCACCCCCACAAAAAGGTCTATGCTCTGCATGATCGCATCAACCTGGCCGGTATACCTCTTCTCTAACTGTGTGACCTGGGGGGCCAAGTCCCGCAGGTTTTTATCTGCCATTGCGAAACCTTCCTGAAAACCAGCACGGATATATGCCTCTGCCCTGCCGGTAGGATCATAGATCTGTACACCCCTCGCCAGATTCACTGTCGCATGTGTACGGGCTTCTATAAGGGCATTCTGCCTTTCCTTCTTGGCAATCAATTCATCTTTCAGGTGCGGATCAAGATAAACGGACAATGGTGTCAGGCTACGCGGAGATAGTGTATAGGTTCCATCATCATTCCTCTGTCCTTTCACGAATGACCACGAGGCACGTCCGTCCTGTCCTACGATATCCGAATAGGAAGCAAGGACAGCGAACACTCCGTCATGGTTCGGCAATTCAAAAGCCCACTGGCTGCCCATGATCTTAACGCGCTTGGGACTGGTCTCGAACGCTTTCTCAAACAATCGGGTATAGGACGCCCGGCTCATGACGAATCCGGTATTCACCGCCACCTTCACCCGCTCGAAGTCTGTACCGAGCTCAGAATATGTTCTCCCGAAAAGCTTTTGAGAAATAGAATCGAGTACATGCTCTCGATCATATCCTGTCTTTGCCAAACTTCCGGCATAAGAGTCCGTTATTCCCTTGTCCAACCAGAAATCATAGACGCCATCGGCGGCAGCCTGCATGAATGCGGCAGGGCCTTTGGCAGAGACGTCCTTTAAGAAATCATCGGGATCGGCAAACTGCTTCGCGGCCGAGGTTGCTGTGTTCAAAAGAGTGTTCATCGCACCTTTACGGGCAATGTCCGCTATCTGCTGTTTCAGGTTCTCAAGTTTTCCACTATCTGTCAGCACCTGTGGATCTTCATAGACAGCCTCAATGATCGCATCCCGGACGGTTGAGGAGAGAGTCAGGTTCCCTTCATACATCCCTCCCGTTTTCGTCAGCTCCGCAACCGCTTTTTCCCCTATTTTAAACAAGATGTCCATGTTGGGATTGTTTGCAAAAGAATACTTGGTGGCATGTGTCTCAGCATCTTCCGTGGTGAGCAAACCCGACTGTTGAGCCAGCCAGACATATTCCGTCAGTTTCGGTTGGGGAGTGCTATCGGCCCTCATCGTTTTCACCGTCTGTAGGGTTGCAGGATCGCTGACTGTGGCGCCTACCTCGCTCAGGATATCCACGGCCTTGTTCAAATTCTTTTTCGACATACCAGAAAGTACTGATACCTGCGATTCTCCGCTTTTATGAAAGGCATCAGCCTCCTGAACGGAAGAGAATTTTCCCAGATGCTGGCCTGTTGTCTGGTAATGGGAAATCGCCTCTTCATCAGATACGTCTTTTCCATCGACACGTGTAGGGATAAGGACTGCCAGTCCGTCTTCCTCGATAGAGATACTGCGGACAGTACTGACACTTCCGTCATCATTCTTCACAACAGAAAGGGACGAGACATCGATTGTCCCCGCCTGGACCGGTTGTGGAGTGCCCCCCTCTTCAAAAAAGCCAAGAACCAACTTCTCATAATCATCCTTGTTTTCCAGCTGAGCCTTGATTGCCGCCAGACTTTTCACGAATGCCGCCTGCTTCACAGTGCTGCTTGCCGTAAACTCAGGAGTTGATACAGCATTCAAAGCATCCTCAGGATTCCCGCTTTTGTTGAAAGCTGTCATGGCACGTGAAAAAAGGATGTCAGTCTGTACATCGTCACGAGTTTTTGAATCGGAGAAAAGAGCGAAATCATCATCCGTCAGCGTATCTCCTTTCTGGATTTTGTCGGTGATCTTCTGCGCATAAATCCCGTCATTCTGTGAGAGAGCAAGATTCTTGAGCTTTGTTCCCTGGACGCGGCCACGCCAGGGATATTCATTGAATGCGGAGTCAATCATGGAGACATCGACGACCTGCCCTTCTTCCCCGGCCTTGAACAGCACATCGGCCCAGGAGTCATAGGTCGTCGAGATGTTCTCATCGACTTTCCCGTCCAGTTCCTTCTTGTACGCATAAGCATTTTTGCTCATGGTCTTGACCTGGTCATCCCGTAAGCCGAAATCAAAAGCAGCCCGTGAAAGCGCGGCCTCTATATCCAGATCATCGGAAAGGATTCCCGCGTCGATCTCACGCTGAACCTGCTGAAGGGCCTTTTCAGGACGATATGTCTCACGGAAAGTTTCAACCATCCGACTTCGCGTGCCTTCTGTATATGGGGTGTGCGCGAGGAATGAGGCATACTGGGTACTTGCCTCTTCCAAAGACAGGGAGGGAGCGGTGCCCAGGACATCGGATTTTCCCTTGATGATTGCATCCACCTCGGCCTTTGCTCCATCTGCTTGCAGTTGCGTCACTTTCACAGCCATGTCATTGGCCATGTTCGGCAGCTCGACGGTCAGAAGGCGACCCTTGGTCTCGTCATCGATGGAGGAGTCTGTCGTGATCCTGGACGCCTGGGTGTTTTTCCATTCCTCCAGGCGCTTGGGATATCCCTCGAAGTCCCTGTCATAGGGAAGGTCATTACTGAAGAACTTCTGCCGACTCTGTTCCAAGGCAGCGACCTGCTGGTCTGTCCGGGCGTTGACCAAGCTCGTCCTCAGGAGCTTGTAACGCTCCTCCTCTTCTTTTTTCTTTTTGTCCTTAAGATCGCTCACTATCCCGGCCGCATCCCGTACCGACGCCTCTACGGTCGAGACGGCGTCCAGTATCTGATGCGCTCCATATCCCTGCATGACACTACCCATTCTTTACTCCCACAACCATTTACCAGTGTTTGTGTTCACCATGCTACGTGCGCCCTCATACAGGCCGCCGAAGATATCCCCGGCCATTGCCCAGCCTGTCGTAATACGTCCGGTGGTCTTCATGTAATCGATGTCCTCCTGGAGATTCCCGGCGTTCATGTCATACATCTCCTTCGCCTGGGAAAGGGAAAGGTCGATTTCCTCCTGCACCCGTGCAAGATTGGAATTGTTCGCGTCCACCTGACGCCTGTATGCCTCGGTCTGTTCTGTCGCGCTCGTATAGGCATTGAGGGCGGATGAGTATGTCTGGACGTGGCTGAGCCCAATCTGCTGACGTGCCAGCGCCAAGGAATCATCCGATGAGCGCTGGGCATTCTCCAGGACATTGCCTGCTGTCCCCGAATTGCGGAAGCCGCTGGTGGCGACCTGCTGCAAAGCCGTTCCCTCAGTCTTCTGGTTTTCCACCGCCAGTGTCGCCACCTGGGAAGATGCTATCTGGGAAGCAAGACTGCCCGCCCTCGATGCCTGACCAAGAGCCACCGCCCGGTTCTGTTCGGTCTGAATCGCAAGAAGATTCAGTTCGGTATTGGCCTCACTGGTTTGCGCCTGTGCCTGCGTCTTTTGTAGATTCAGACTGCTCTGGGCCTGACTGTACTGCTTGTCCAGGGACTCCTTGGAACGGTTGAGTTCTTCAAGCTTGGCTTTATATTCAGCGTTGCGGGCAATGGACGAGGCGATGCCTTTGCCAAGTCCGAGGATGCCTCCGGCGATTGCAAGGGCGAGCATCATGCGACATCAACCTCCATTACGATTGCAAGGATGGTCATGGGATCATCCTCGACGCCTTCTATGACCAGCTGAAGCTGCTTGTCAAAGCCTGTAGAGGTATACACATCAGCATCATCGGAACCGATCTCCCGTGTCGGAGGCTCCATGCGCTGGGTGGAACCAATGCATATCCGCCCCGTCTGATACATGCGGGCAAAGACGCGAGAGACTTTCTTCACCTGTCCGATGGATGTCTGGGTCTCGAAGGGATTGAGAACCACACGAGGAGTGAACTGGATAGCGTCATCCCTGTCGTGCCAGTCATCACAGACGCTTTCATCGAACCTCTCGATGACCGTCTCTTCTTCGCGGGACGTGAGGATGTACACGTCCTGTCCATCAGGAGTATCGACCACCGTGACCGACTGGGAGACTTCCCCGGCAAAGGAAAGCATGAGGTTCTTCCAGTACTCTTCCTCGTCATCCCCAGGGAACAACGCCCCGCCGATGAGGAGCATGGTCACCCAGTTGAGTCCGAGACCCGCAATCATGCCGATAGCCTTCTTATAATCCTTCTGCCTGAAATACCGGGGGATGTCAGCCCAGATCATGTTGAATTCCTTGACCCCCTGTGTGGTGAACATCGTCAGCCATTTGATGAGCTGGTTGTTCGTCCGGTGCAGCTGGTCGGCGTCCAATACGGTCGATGTCTGCTGGGTGCGCTTGATGAAGGCGGTCGCCTCCTGCGAAGCTTTGGCGGAATCCATGCCCTTCTTCATGGCGCTCTTGTACGCCCCAAGCCAGAGCGTGTTGGCTATGCAGGAGTCCGCCCACTGTATGGGACTCATGGCCAGCTCCCCGACTTTCTTCATGGTGCGGCCATACTTCGTCCGTGTCTCGATTCCCTTGATATCAAGGAAGGCACGCTCGGCGACACGATCCTGCATCTGGGGAGCGAGGGAATACACACGCTTGGTCGTCCCGTCGAAGTCGCTCATCATTTCCTTGGAGGCGGACATCAGGTCGATGGGTGAGAACTCTCCCATGAACATCCACACGGCACCGGTCTGCCTCAGGACCGTGGCGACGTTGAAACCCAGCTTGGCGATTGCATAGTTGGACCGGAGCTTGTCGAACAGCCCCTTCAGGTCGGTATTGACAAGGTGAGGGGACGCGATGTCGTTGAAGTACCGTTGTATCCAGTCGGCGTATTTCTTGGAATGATTGCGGGCGATGAGATCATACAACCCGCCCTTTTTCTTGTTCAGCGTGTACTGCATCCCTTTCACTATGCCTGCAAAATTGATGAAATGCTCCTGCTTCTTGATCTGGTTCTCAAAGACGGCAACGGCGTCCAGGTTGATCTCGTAGGCGCTCCATGACGACCTGTGGCGGGTCTGGGAACGTCCGACATATTTCTGAGAGGGACCATACCCGCTCATCAACACGTCCTGTTGCGATTCCTCGGCCTCCATCGGCACCAGCGGCCAGTAATCGGCGACCTTGTGCATCGGGATGTTATATTCCTCGGCCAGAACCTTTGCCATGGCCTCTCGTGTGACACCCATCTCCTTCTTCATCCATTGGGCAAGCTCGATGTAGTGTGGTTCAAGCTGCCCGACCATGTATCTGATGTCCTCGTCGCTGTATGCATGGGTCAGTCCCGGACCTTCAATGTCGATGGGTTTGCCCTTTTCATCCAGGACAAATCCTTGCAGCTTCTGACGGTTCGTCTTGTTGCTGCTGTTCAGATAGATTCCCATGCCTTGGCTGCGGGTGAAATGCCGCCCGCTGGGTGTGAGGATCGTATGGGCGTACAGGTCGTCCTGCGTGATGCCCAGCTCCTTCATCTTCGCTTTCCATGCATCGAGCCGCCGGTGAACCGAGGCCGATTCCGCAGTGGCCGCCACGTCCAGGCGGTCACAGAGATCGTGCCATACGCCGTATTCGTTGCGCCAGTCAAGTTCCCACGCCATGTTGCGCGGAGTGAACAACCATGCCTTGATGCCCTCGATGAGCGTGCCTTTATTCTCTTGCTTGATAGCTTCCTTGCTCTGGGGATCCGTGACCAAAGGTTTCTGGCCGTCCGTCCCTTTGCCGTAATGGAGCAACTCCTGGTTGCCGACCGCGGAAACGAACGTCTCTGATGCGCTCCAGGCCCGGTTTCTCCGGACGGTCTCGTCCTGACGGGCCCGGAGCCTGATCTGGGAGACAAGCTCGTCCATGATCTGCAATTCCTTCAGGCTCCACCTGTTCAGAGGCTTGTGCAGCGTGATCGTCCCGTCCTCCTCGGTGACGATGATGCCTTTCATCTCCTGGGGAATCTCGACAACGTAGCCTTTCTCCTGCTGCCAGTTCGCTATGCGCTTCTCAGAGCGGAAATTCGGGTCAATCAGCTGGTTCAGGAGATTCCCTATCGGTTCATACCATGCCGCGAGGTTAGGGTTCCATTTCTTGGAGATGTTGCGGGCATGCTGGATCATCTCCTGCCTCACGGCCTGCCGTCTCCTGACATTCCTCAGGCCCCGCACCTGGCGCTTGAGGCTGAGGACCTGTGCCGTCTGCGCCTTGAGCCTCCGGTTCACCGCGCGGTTGAAGTCCTCCTCCCCCTGGACATCCTGCCACGTCAGGGAAAGGTCGCGGACATTGCGGGAGAAGGTGGTGTTGTCCACCCACTCGTCAAGGCCGAGGGTCTGCTCATAATACAGCTGCTGGCGCTGGTATTCATCCCCGGCCGCGGCAAGCAGCTTGCGGAAGTAGCGGGGATCTCCCTTCATGAGCTTCATGACGGCCTCGACCTGTTTGGGCGTATTCTCTCCCCGGATGGTGAGCGCCCACATCTGCGGCGGCATCTGACCGCGGGTGATGCCATTCTCACGCAGCTGCTTGGCAAAGGACACCACATCCCGGACGGTATTCGCATAGTTAGCAAGGAACGATGCGTTGGCGACCGCAGGAGTTGACAGCGAGTATTCCTTGTCCAGGCGTTTGATGAACCGTACGTCCGAGCCGGAGGGCATGTCCATATCAACCTCTCCTTCGGCCTTTAGCATCAGATTGAAACGTGCCATGACGATCTGATAGTCCTCAAGCGTCCCCCAGGCAAGGCGGGCGGACTCCTGTTCCTCAAGGCTCTTGAGGGCGGCGGTGCGTTCCTGCTCGACCTGATCCCGTGCCTCCCGGTACAGGCGGAGCATCTCAAGGTTCAGGACCTTACGGAATTGGATTTCCCACTGCACGTCAGGGTCGTCGCTGAACTCCTGGAGGATGTCATCTGATACCCGGTATCCGGCCTCCAGGGCACGGATTACCTCATCACGGTTGCGCCTGCGCTGTTCCTCCTTTGCCTTCGGGGAAAGCTCGAACAGCTCCTGATCCGGATCGGGAGAATCATTGTTGACAACGTCTTCTTTTGTCAGTATCATCTTACCTAGAGCTGGGATGCTTCCCTCTAGCGGCAATTGGAGCCTACTGACTGGAAGCCTTGAGAAAATCCCAGCTTCTTTTTTTTGGTATCGCAACAATCCTTCATCAATCCAATTTTGGAGTGCGTTTATAGATTTCCCATAGGCAGATGCAATAAGGTTTGCCGTGATATGTCCTGTCCGTTCATTAGGATGTAGAGCTACAACAACTGGATTGCCTTGAATGTCCAGCATATCAAGAACTGCTACATACCCCTTGCTTGTAGAAGCAAATACCAAAAAAGGATCTTGTAGGGCATCGGGCAATTGTTTGAGGATTGCCTTGTCAATTGAATTGATGTGTCCCTTTTCTTTGTCGTACAGAATAGTTTTCATCTTGCTTCGATACATGACAAGAGGCAGGTTCGGAAGACCGAGAGCTTGAAAAATAATGGGCGTATGATGAAGAACCTGTGCATGCCCTCTTCTCACCACATCCGTGATGGAATTGACTTCTCGCCCGAACCATGCAAGATCTTTCTTCTGCAACCTTTCCCTGTCCGCCCGCTCCCGTGATGCTATGTTGACAATATCCTCTTTCATGATTAGGCTGTCATTAAGTTCACGGATATCAGGAGAAAGCCATTGTAGCCGACCACCTATCCGTGAGCTTTCTTCTTTTACGCCGTCTGCCGATATCTTGTCTGACTCCTGAGAATTAGGTATACTTAAAGAAGAGGAGGACTCTATGGCAGTCATGTATCTTGATATCTGCGATATCCCCATGAGAACCGATGAGCGCGGATTTGCCTTGGAAGCGGTACTCGTTCCTTCTCCTGATGGTAAGTCCGTCGTCGAGAGGCCCCCGACTGAAAGGGAAGGCGGGATGTTCGTACGCAACGCATTGGACAGTTCCATGCTCTCCCGCAAGGTCGCCGAGGCCTTGGCGCTCAATCCTGGTTTATCGTATTCGAATCCTTTGGAGGAATAGACTTCCACACTCCATGCCTTGAGAGATTCATATAACCTATCGATTCTTTCGTAGACATCCTTCCCGAACAGCGCGACATATTTTTCCTTGCCATAACGATACTTTTCAAATTTCCTCGCCTCGGCGTATATCTCGTGCCCGCCGGTTTCCTTCGCATGGAATATCGCCTTGCCCAGAAGCTGGACTTCGCCGATGAATCCGTTGGACATGCGGATGTTCACCGTGAAGTCCTTGTAGCCGAAAGGAGTATCCTTCTTCTTCTCTCTGGCGACGATGTCCGCATGCTCCTTGAGAATCCGCTCGTAGGCGGCCTGCGCGTCACTGGACTCCTCGAAGACGAGCATCGCGCCGTTGATGTCCAGCAGACGCCCCCAGTCCCCGCCATAATCCTGCGTGACCTTCACCCTGGCACGCTCGACGCCCTTGAGGTCCCGACGGAACATGACTGCATCATCAGGCAGATGGAAGGCCGCTGCCATGGCGCGTACGGTATCCGAGAACTCCGTACGGGATTCCTCGGCAAGGGCATAGACACGTGACTCCCCGCCTTCATTTTCATTAAAAGGCACGTCCATACGTACTGAAGCAGTCTGGAATAATACGTTCGGGAAGTCTTCGGTCTGGAAAAGAATGCTTGGATTCGTCGCATTAAATGTTCCAACGTTATCAGTGGCGGATTTGATTTGCTCAGGGGCGAAGGCACCATAGTAGGTGTCTTTGACAAGCTCATCATCGGTCTGATTGGAAATAATCATTCCATCATGGCCAGCGTCCTGTGCTTTTTGAATCAAAGGTGCTTCAGCCGTTGGGTCGGTGAATTGTCCAGACGGAAGGCTGGTAATATAAGGATTGCGTATATTCAGGTACGCTTCAACAATCCTGTCTCCATTCCGTTCCTCTGCCATTGCTTCCGCATAATCCATGCTTTCAGAAAACCAAGAGACTCCATCTTTCGATTGGAATTCAGAAAAATCCTTGTCCGTACCATGATAAACGACACGCGGTTCTCCGTTTTCATCTACTACCACGGAAAATCCTTGCAAAAGTGAAAATAATCGTTTATCTTCTATAGCGTAAGAATCTTTTGGGGCACGAGCTGGGCTTGTTAACCAGGGAGTGCCATTGTTCTCCTGTCTTGAATACGGGAGAGCAGCCAAAAGGTTCTTAACTTTTTCAAGACTGCTCAGTTTGTGGTCGTAATAGTATTTTCCACTCTCTTCCCTGAGAGACGAGCGTACGACATATCGGTTCCCATTGTATTCGAACAAAGACAGAAGATAGGTAAACTTCCTGGCGTTCCCATCGGTAAAAGACCCCAATATCTTACCGTTTTCAATGAACTTGGGAATAGCAAATAGTGAAGCAAGATGTTCCTCGTTCAGATAGTCGTGCCGGAGCAAATCGTCAAGAGAACTCCTATTAAACTCAATTGATTCTTGGCTGTCCTTATTTATATAGCTCGCTCGAATCCCGGCGGTCATGGTGCGTATTTTCTTGCGGGTATCCGATGCATTATCCGATACTGAAAATGGAAGTTTTTCTCCACTCACAACCGATGATGATTTCTCCAAAGAATCGATGATTGTCTCAATTTTTGAAGCGGCGTCAGGAATGACGGTTTCCCAATCCCCGAACCAGTTTTTAAATGCCGTCGTTCGTACCGTCACCCATTGTCTTTCCGTGAGGTTCGTCGGCTTTCCGTTCGGAGCCTTCATCCACAGGTCTGTTCCGCGATAACGGGTTTCAACCTCAGTGTACTGACGCTGGGCCTCTTGTGGTGTCAGGGAGAATTCCCGCTCGAACAGCTCCACCGCCCGTCCCGCGCGGTTCTCTGCCGTGCCGTCTTCGCTGAACAGCCTGTCGAATGCCGCGACCGTTTCCGGGGACAGGTAGTTCTTCAGGTAGCGGATGAGCTCTTTCAGGGCCTTCTTCATCGTCTCGAAGAAGGATGTCAGTTCCGGTTTCGGAGCCTTGCCCGTCTGCACGTATGTCACCAGGTCATCGGCGAAACGTTCCTCGAACTGCGCCGCTGCATCGAAGGCCCTCTGGCGGTCGTCGTATGTCGTGCCGTTCCACACCCATTTCCCGTCACTGCTCTGAATCGGACGTTCATACCATTTCCCGTCCTTCACGCCATAGATGCTCTCGAAGGGCGCAAGCTGCTGAGCCGAGAGGCTCATGCGCGTCACATGAGACAGCTCATGGGTCACGGAGCCGACATCGGCGTCCTCGGTCAGGTGGATCGTGAACCGACCGTCCTGCTCACGGCTCACGCTCGCCAGTTCGCCTGCCCTGCGCCTGTCGGTGCGTATGACGAAGGGCGTGTCAGAGAAGCGCGTCTGCATGAACTGGTCGACCGTCATGCCGGTGATGCGGCTCATGACGCTGATGAAACCCGTGGTCGCCGTGACATCGGCGTCAGAGAGATGGGGAGCCGCGGCCTTTATCGTGGGGGCGACCGCATGTTCCAGGTATCCGCTTTCCAGCTCGGCATCGGATGTCCCCCTGAACGTCCGCACGAAGGCGTTGCCGGAATCAGTGTTTCCTGCGGCAAACGGGGCATCAGTCATGGGAGAGGCGGCGTCCGCGTAGCCTTCGGTCGTGAAGGAGATTTTCGTGAAGGAACCGTCATCCTGCCGGAAGGTCAGCTCTACGGAAGACTCCTTCACATCGACGCCGAACACCGAGGGTTCCCGGTTCACCAGGCCGGAGACGGAAGCGCTCATCTCCTGCGGATCCTGGAAGACTACAGTGTTCCCGTTCACCCGTGCGTCAAACGCTACGGCCATGGTATGCGCCAAGTGCCGGGTTTCTTCGTTCTCGACCGTCTCTGGCGTGACCTTGGTGACGTTCGCCCCCACGATGCCTGAAGCTTGCAGATCCGCAAGACGCTGGGCGTCTTCGGGATGCACCGCCTTCAAGCCTCCTCTGAATTCCACAACGTCAATCGGAGGAAGCTTTTTGGTTTCAAGTTTTTTCAGCTCGTCCTTCGAGAGCTTCCTGCCCTTCACTCCGGATGTGTCCACCCACCGGGAGTTGACCGCCGTCCCTTCCTGGTACATCTTGTTCGCGTCACTGCCCACCTTGCCATTGGTCACAGAATCAACGAGAACTTCCGAGACAGTGCCAAAGCCACCTGTCAGCGCGAAGGCCGCAGCAGAGCTCTTGGCGGTGTCCCACAGGCGATTGTAGTATTCTTCCCCTTTGGCATAGTCATAATGCGCACCGGCCTCATTCGCGGCCATCTTGTATGCTTCCACGCCAAGCATGGTCACCAGCTCCTGCGAGACTTCCTGGGCGGTGTTCTCCCCGATGCCCTCGATCAGATAGGTCTTTACAGCGCCTTTGAGAATGCTCTTCAAACTCTGTTTCGCCGCTTTGTCTATCGCCGTCTGTGAACCGGCGCGGTAAAGGGTTCTCACTCCGGGCATGGAACTCAGCTGCCAATGCTCCAGGAACATATTCACCAGTCCGACGGCATCGGAAATCTTGCGCTTCGTGTCCTGGTCGACCTCAATGCCGTATTCCTCTGCCAACGCATCAATTTCGGCGGAGGTTGAACCGCTCTCAATCATCCCCATGGAAGCACTTGCGGCCCATCCTCCAATCTGTGCGCCAAGGCGCAGGCCTCCCGCCACACCGCTTGCCGCGCTGACAAGGCCGCCGATTCCCGCTGTTATTCCTGTGAAAGCAAGTTGTATCGCGAGCTGTTGGATGAAAGGAGACGCACCGATGAACCATTCAGCGACAGCGCTGCGGTCCTGAAAGTCCTTCATGGTGGCCGCCGACTGCCTGAATCCTTGGGCGTTCCTGCGGTACCGCTGGACGATCTCCCCTTCTGAATGGTCCGCCATCCATTGGTTGAGTCCTGCCATCTGCTGGTAATACCCTTGCTTTATCCCATCTGCAAATGCGCTCCACCCTGAGACATCATCGGTGCGCAGCCCTGTATAGTGCTTGAGGATGGACGAAGAGTTCTTATAGGCGTCGGAGAAGCTCATGCCCGTGGCGGCGGATGCCACGTATGCTATTTTTGTCCGGGCTTCGGCTGACTTTGGATCGTCCCCCATCTGCCAGATCGCGCGGAGATTGGATTGAAGCGTATCATTCGCCTGTATCTGCTGCGCTGTCAGGGCCGTGATGAGACGCCCCTGGGAATCATACTTGTAGGAATCCGTCTGCTGATAGTTCCGGTATATGGGTTGGAATGTGAATTGCGTGTTCATTTTGGGGTCTTGTCCTTTTTCTTTTCTGACGTCACCAGGGCAGGATGCACAGAGAGCCGTTCAATGGCCTTCGTCTCAACTAATCGCTGCCTCCCAGCCTCTTGTTCTTCTAACTTCTTCAAGTAATCCAAGAGAATTTTTCTTTCTCCCAAAGGCAACGTATTCACATCGGCGAGTGTTTTTATCGCTGAGTAGTCATACCCTTTGCCTCTGAGTGCTACGGGTTCCTCAACAACAAGACTGTTTGCTGAATATTCCGTACCGGGGGACAGGTCCTTCCCAGTAAGCAAATATCCTGCTCTTGTGACTCCTAAACTGATCATCTTGTGTATCGTCCAGTCCCTGAAATCTCCGGTGTTATCAGCTGGCATATAGACATACCCCTCATTGTCAACCACCGCCGGTCCGCGGTCAGTCAGACGGATTTCCACTATCTTTGCATTGAGTTGCTTCTCCGCGGCATCCTTCATGCCGTAGGCGTATTCGATGTACAGGACGTTTAAGTCCACGACGTTCTTCTCAAAGGTCGAGAGATTCTCATACGTGCGGCTGAACAGGTCTGACGCAATGATCGGACGCGGATTTATCCCCTTGTCGGTGGTCGCCGTCTTGGACATCCATCCCAACAAACGATCTTCCTGGAGGAGACCATCATACTTCCCGTTCCTCACGTCCTGCATCATCTCCTGGGGCTTTTTCTTCTTGAACAGGTCTTCCGTGTCGAAAGCCTCCGGGGAAGCGGCTCCCGCCACAGAGGAATCAACGAGCTTGGAAATGTAATTGTCGGTGGCGGCTTTCGATATGACGCCATACAGGGCGTCCCAGTCCATGTCGGGATTAAGCATCAGCGTGTCCTCGAAAAGCTGGAGGGCTTCCGTGTGTGCCTGCTCGGCCATCTTGAGCTTGGCCGGGTCTTTCTCCTTATCCAATCCAAGGTCAATCGCCAATTTCTTAGAGACTTCCTGATACCGCGGGGAAGCAATGTACTCTGGCCTGTCCCACAACCTGGCCAGGTCGTCATCATCGATTGTTCCGGCGTTATGGGCTTTTATGAGCGCACGATGATAAGACCCATCGGAAATGAGGCCGTTGAACCTGTATGATTCAAAGGTCGCAACTCTGGACTGATTATTTTGTGCCCGATCGGACAGGACGTCTAGCGTGGCGGACCCTGATTTTTTCCATTCAACCTGCAAATCCTTGACGGCTTTCTGATAGCCCTCGGTATGCCACAGACTGGCGTGGAAGTCGGCGTCCGTCGCGGTTCCGGCCGCTATCTTCTGCAAGAGTCCCTCGTACAGGCTGCGGTCATCGGAAGAGTGGACAAAGTCAACCCATTCTTGGTAAAGCATACCGCCGCCAAGGGAAAGGTCGACGCCCGCAAACGCAGAGCCGACATCCTCCAAGGTGATTGTCTCTCCCCTGGACAGTTTCTCATCGAGCGTGGCGGATGCGGCGAATGCCTTGAGGCCCTCATTGTCGGCCTTCTTCTCATGTTCACGGTCCATGAAGGACAATGCCTGCGTGGTCAAGTCCGCCTTCTGGATGTCATCCATGCCGTAATAGGAGGCGATTCGCTCAATCTCCTGTTCATGATCAACGGATTCCCCCGCGCCTTCACGGGAAAGATAGAAGTTCTTGAAGTCGGTCATCGGCTGAACGGCCCTCAGCCGCGCGTCAAACTCCGCGTTGAGCTGGGCTTTCTGCGTCGGCGTCGCATACGCCAGCTTGCCGACCTCGGCTTGTATGGCGGCCTGGCTCCGCTCATAGGGCGTGCCGGTGGCCACGGTTCCTTGCGGGACGGGGACGCCGTTGGCTATGATGTCCTGGACTGTGGCGTCAAGGGTAGGCATTTGTTCGCTGACGGCACGCTGATTATGGGTAGCACGGGTATACAGGTCGACTTCAAGGTTCAGCTTGTCATCGTAGGTGATCCGTCCGGCCTCATACGCCTCGTCGATGACGCTTTTGCCCAGAGTGAGACCGTCGTTGTCCAACGCCGCATGGGCGTTCCTCTGGACGGTGGTCAGCAAGCTCTGCTTGGTGAAGCTCTGGATCTTGGACTCGACGACTTCCGGGCGGAACAGGGGATCCTTGTACGTCCCGTCCTCGTTCACTCCCCCGGTGAGGAAGTTCAGATACCCGGCATTCATGGCTTCTTCGGGAAGGTTCCCGCGCAGGAATTCTTCCCTGACCGTCTTGTCACGGTCTTCCACGTCGAAGGCTTTCTCGCTGGCGACATACGCGCCCATCCTTTTCTGGGAGTCCTTCCTCGCCATGGTCCACGATACAGAGTTCTGAAAGTTCTTCTTCGCCGTTTCACTGGTGACGTTCGCCGAAGCGAATATCTCGTCCAGGACTTCCTGCTCCACCTCCTGGAGCTTGAGCAGCTTCTCATCGCTCGTGAGGGTGTTGTCCGCCATGATCGTCTTTTCCCGCGCATCCCAGATGGAATCGGCGATGGATGCCGCCGTCCTGACCTGCGAGCCGATGTCCGAGGCTATCAGCTTGGTGACATCGAAGATTCCCTGCGTGAAGGACTGGAGAGCCCCCTGTATGTGCCCGGCCTTGTCAAATGCCATATGTCCTCCGTTATGCGTTCGCCGCAGCCGCCGCTGCCTTTTTTGCCGCTTCCGCTTTTGCCTTTTTTGCCGCTGCCGCTTTTGCCGCGTCCGTATTGCCCATAGCGATGTCCAGGTTTGCCCCGGTAGAGTATCCCGACAGGCCCGCACCGACCGCAGAAGCGCCCGCCGCCCACCAGTACCCGCTGTTCAGATAATCAAGGGACTCCTTGTTGCCCTGCTTGGCCAGTTTGATGTTCTCGGTCAGATAGTGATAGCTCGTATCCAGTCCAGCCAGGGAATGATTCAGCGAAAGTGAAAGGCAGATACGTTCGAACGAAGCATTGAACGCCCATTTCACCACCGTAGTCTGTTTCCTGTAATACATTCATATCTTGACATGGTAGGTCATATATATTCATAATCCACTTCGTTGTAATATTAAAAAATAGCCCTAAAAACATGATTTTGACTTGGGTTCAGATCCTAGCGGTGGCAACACCGTGCAAGTTCAGGTCTTGTTCTGGGCATGAAAGGCTATTTTCTTATGTGACAATGAGTTACATAAAGAGATAGCCTTTTTTGTGTCTATACATAATGGACAAGGAGGATTGAAAATCATGACTCTATCACAAAGTATCCTGACGGCCGTGTTCTGCATAGCTATCGTTTTCACTGTCCTGGCCGTTCTCTGGGCGCTTATCCGGCTGTTCTCAGTGATAATCACGCGTGTTCAGCGCCCTGCGACAGAAAATGTCGGTACGGGAAAAGGAAAAACAAATGTTCGTTGATGCATTGATAAAAATGTGGAATTCCTCTGGTTTCTCAATTCTAAGCTGGCAGTCGGCAGTGATGATTCTGATATCCGGTTTCCTGATGTTCCTTGCCATCAGAAGGAAATTCGAACCTTTGCTCCTGCTGCCAATCGCCTTTGGCATGTTGCTGGCCAACCTGCCTCTGACAGGTCTGATGGAAGGGTCGGACTCTCTTGGTGAACCCGGAGGACTGCTGTACTATCTCTATCAAGGAGTGAAACTGGGTATCTATCCGTCGCTGATATTCCTGGGAGTCGGGGCCATGACTGATTTCGGCCCTCTGTTGGCTCGTCCGAGCAGCCTGTTCATCGGAGCCGGAGCTCAGTTCGGCATAGCCGTTGCGTTCATCGTAGCGATAGCCCTGGGCTTTTCTCCCCAGGAATCAGCATCCATCAGCATCATTGGAGGCGCGGATGGGCCCACGGCCATTTTCCTGACAACCCGCCTTGCTCCTCACCTTCTTGCGCCAATCTCCATAGCGGCCTATTCGTACATGGCGCTGATACCGCTCATCCAGCCGCCCCTGATGCGCGCCCTGACGACCCGCAAGGAACGTGAAATCAAAATGAAGCAGCTCAGGCCTGTCTCCAAACTGGAAAAGATATGCTTTCCCATCGTGGTCACAACCTTCTGCATACTGCTCCTGCCGTCCGTCGCCCCTTTGATCGGAATGCTGATGCTCGGCAACCTGTTCAAGGAATCGGGTGTTGCTGACAGACTGTCGGACACGGTACAGAACGCACTGATCAACATCGTGACAATCTTTCTCGGACTCACCGTCGGAGCGACGGCTGTCGGACCGCAGTTCCTCCAGGCGCGTACCCTGGGCATCATAACCCTCGGTCTGGCCGCCTTCATATTCAGTACCGTCGGTGGACTGCTCATAGCAAAACTGATGTGTTGGATTACAAAAGGGAAGATAAACCCATTGATTGGCTCGGCTGGCGTATCTGCGGTTCCGATGGCCGCCCGGATTTCCCATATCGAAGGACAGAAGGTCAAACTAACCAACTACCTGCTGATGCACGCAATGGGTCCCAATGTCGCCGGAGTAATCGGTTCAGCGGTCGCCGCGGGAGTCCTGCTCTCGATTTTCGGATGACAGTACGCGAAATAACACGCGAAAACAGTCTGGAAAACATGTACCCGTGAATCTCCACGGAAAACAGCGTTCTCCAGACTATCATTACGCATGCTTTGCGTTGAACTCTTGGAACGCATGGAGCTTCTCGTTGTTACCTGCCACCACAATGATGGCACCACCGCACAGGACAGTATCAGGACGGATGTCCGCATCTGCCTTCCCGTCCCTGATTACCGTGATGACATTCAGTCCAAATCTGTTGCGGAAATTCAGCTCCTTGAGGCTTTTTCCGTCGAATTCATGAGAAAGCTCAAGTTCGACAATCGAGAAATTATCGTTCAAGGCAAGAAAATCAAGAGCGTTTTTCGTCGTGAGCGACCACGCCAGACGAGTGCCCATATCGACCTCTGGATAGACGACTTCGGCGCCCAGCTTTTTCAGCAACAACCCATGGTCGTCGCTTATCGCCTTGCTAATCACCCGTGGTATCCCAAGCTCTATGAGGTTGAGGGTGGCAAGCAGGTTACTTTCCAAGTCCTTGCCTATGCAGACAACAGCGGCCGCGCAGTCGCCGATTCCCGTTTCACCGAGCGCTTCCTTTGTTAGGGAATCAATGCGGTACAAATCCCTCATCTTGTTTTTCAGCGGCTGGAGACGACTTTCATCCTTGTCCAGCGCAATGACATGCTTGCCAGAATCGAGTAGCTCGTTAGCGAGCGCAAGGCCGAAACGCCCGATACCTATGATTCCAAAAGCATTCTGATCAACAAACTTTGCCACAGTTTTTCTCCTTTCATCACCCTATCAGTATCTGTTCTTCAATGAAATCAGTTTGTCTGTGACGTATCATCCAGCTACCGGCGACCGTCAGGGGACCTACCCTTCCAATATACATCAGCACGATGAGTACGACCTTTGAAAACCCAGACAAGGCAGGAGTGATGCCCATGGACAGCCCTACCGTCGCAAACGCAGAAATGGATTCGAACACAATGTGATCCAGACTATAGCCCGACCCTTCCATGACAGCGATAAGACAGGAACCAATGAGTACCACACACAGGGCGAGAAGCAACACCATGAAAGCTTTTCTCATGCTGTCCGCGGACATCCTGCGCTTGAAAGCAACAGGTTCCTGTCTCGTAAATACCTGCTGGATCGTCTTGATAATCGCAAAGAATGTCGTTGTTTTGATTCCGCCTCCCGTAGATCCCGGCGAAGCACCAATGAACATCAGAACATTGAGAACCAGCAGGGCACCTGAGGAAATAGCGCCAATATCAATTGTGCTGAACCCCGCGGTGCGGGCTGAGACGCTCTGGAAAAACGCTTCAAACCATGGCACTCCCGCCACGCGGAGCAAGACTGTTCCCGCGACCAGCAGACATGCCGAGGTGAGCAGGACAATACGGGCATGGGTAGACAGCCGGCGGATCTTCCTCCATGAGACAATCTCCCGCAGGACAGAGAAACCAAGACCTCCAATGATGACCAGTGCCGAGGTCATGATGTTCAGTAGAACGTCGGCACGATATGGAATGAGGCTTTCGAAACCAGGGAAAATATCCAGACCGGCGTTATTGAACGATGAGACAGCATGGAAAACAGCATACCCGACACTTTCCCAGAACGGATACATGCGGGAAAAGACATGGTAGAACCCGACCGCTCCAATGGTCTCAACGACAAGAGCCGACAACATGACGAACTTGACAAGATTGACCAGCCCTCTTGGTGATACGCCAAGAGCTTCGCGCACGGGCCCCCTCTCCGCGAACCCTACAGGACGCCCAAGCATCACGAGAAAAAATACGACGAATACAGAGAATCCCAGACCACCCGTCTGGATTAACAATGCTATGACCGTCCTGCCGAAGACGGTGAAAGTATCTCCGGGAGACACCGTGACAAGGCCGGTGACACACACGGAACTGGTTGAAATAAACAGCGAATCGACATACTTGAGCTTCATTCCGTCCTTGAGGGAGAACGGCACCATCAGCAGGATGCTTCCTAGCACGATGATTGCAAGAAAACCAATAAGGAGCGTGCTTCCCGGACTGATTCGCATTCTGCGTTTACCAAGCATGATAGGTGAAGTATATCAAAAATCCAGTAAACAATCCAAGGAGACACCTTAACGGACGCTTAACCCAAACATCGTCCAAAAACCAGAGACTTTTGTCCATCATTCGCGCCCATCATTCATCCACAAACAAATCTGATTACCGCAGCATGTGCAGCAGTTCCTTTAACAGGCTATTTTCATCCTCAAGGGATGCAATGCGGTTTTTCTTGGCAGACTCTCCAATTTCAGGAATATTTAGCCATACTATAAACCATAATATAAAACATTGAATTATGACTCACTCCATATAATGATGGAATTTCTGACTTCATCACTTAAGAATACCATTAAACCTTCATCTGTAAGGACTGATTTAATTTAATTCGCAAATTAAATTCGTCAGCGCTGGTTGACAATATCATGCAACTTCCATATAGTGACGTAGCACATCGACGCGGGGTAGAGCAGTTGGCAGCTCGTCGGGCTCATAACCCGGAGGTCGCAGGTTCGAGTCCTGTCCCCGCTACTAAAATTGATTGGCAATTCCTTATAATATAGGGAATTGCTTTTTTATTGTCCTTTCTGTGTCCGTAATTTGGCCGTTACCAACCCAACAACCTGCCTAACTTCCCAATTCTACATCAGGAATGTGGAAAGAGCGTGGCTTCAACACCAATTTATCATCCCCCGCTCATCACGCACTTGAAATTACACGGAAGAATGGGATAATGACAGCATCATGAAAGTCATCATCCTTGGAGCCGGACGACGGGGACTCCTCATGGCACGGCAACTCATAGCGGAAGACAACGATGTCGTATTGATTGACTCTGACCCTGCACGCATTGAGGATGCGCTCTCTCGCCTTGACTGCATGGGAATCGTCGGAAGCGGCATGGACGTTGAAGTGCTGAAGTCAGCCGACTGCGAACATGCCGATGCTTTCATTGCCGTATCGGACAGTGATGAAATCAACCTGGTGTCCTGCGGCATCGTATCTACCGAGTTCGGCGAGACCAAGACCGTGGCGGCAATCCGCAACATCACCTATACCGGACAAGCCGGCTTGAAAGGAGCCCTGCTTGGCATTGACTACATAGCAAATCCTGACGAAGAAGCCGCAAAAAGCCTTCATGCCATGATAGAAAGCGGAATCTTCGGCAATGCCATCTCCTTCACCCGCTCGGACCTGTTGCTTTTCACCTTTTCCGTCAAACACGGCTCTCCTTTCGCTGACAAACATATCTCCGCCCTACGGGGAAGCATGGACGCGGAATTCATCGTAGCCGCGATAAACCGCAGCGGTACCGTGTTCGTACCCTCCGGCACATCGGTCATCAAAGTCGGCGACACTGTTTCCCTCGTAGCCAAGGATGCTGACATCGACATCCTCCGAGGCTCCGCCGGATACTTCCGGAAAAGACCCAAGTCCATCGTCATGGTGGGAGGAACCCGCATCGCCCATCTGATACTCAAGGAATTTCCGCCTGAGACACGGACATGCGTGGCTTTGGTTGACAGAAACCGGGAAGTGTGTGAACAGTTTGCCTCGCACTTTCCCGGAATCCTGGTTCTGAACGCCGCGATCACCGATGATTCCGTCTTTGAGGAAGAACACCTGGCCTCCTACGACCTTCTCTTGTCCCTGACAGACAGCGACGAATTGAACATCATAACCGCCAGCTATGCCAAAAGAGCCGGAAACATGTATTCCGTCGCGCTGATACGGGACAACAATAACTATGTCCGCCTTGCCTCCATGCTGGACATTGACGCGGTCATCTCCACAACGGAAGCAACAGCCGACTCCCTGCTCCGTTTCCTCCGTGGTGACAATGTATCAAGCCTGCATCTCCTGTTTAAAGGCCAGCTTGAAGTATATGAGTTCACTCTTTCTGCTGAAGCCGAAGTATGCGGGAAACACTTGAAGGAAATAGACATCCGCGGAAAAGGAATTGTGGCGGGCATCACGGATACAGATGGCAGGGATGTCATCCCTACCGGAGAGTATTTGCTGAAAGCAGGAGAGACAGTCCTGGTGACCGTGTCCAAGAAGCACGCTGAATACATCCGGCGTCTTTTCGACTGAGGGAGAAGCCATGCTGAACTGGAAACAAGACGCGCGACTGCTTTCATCCATTCTCATGGTCTTTACGCTTGTAATGAGCATCCCAACAGCCATTGCCTGGAGCTCACGGGAACATGATGCCTTCCGTGGTTTTCTCTGGGCAATGTTCACTGCCCTTGTTCTGGCTGCCCTGCTGTACCATATTTCCCTGTCCGCTTCCTCACGCAAGCTAGGGACGCGTGACGGGTATATCCTGGTCACCACGACATGGCTGCTTGTCACGGCCATCGGCGCAATCCCCCTACGGGCAAGCGGGGCCTTCCCCACGTATACCGCTGCGTATTTTGAAATCATGAGCGGCTTCTCGACCACGGGAGCCAGTGTCATTCCGGTACACGATGCAATACCGTCCAGCATCCATTTCTGGCGGAGCGCAACAAACTGGCTTGGCGGCATGGGCATCATCGTCCTTTTCGTAGCTCTGGTTCCCGTAATGGGTTCCGGAGGAGCCAAATTGGTCGGAGCTGAGTTCGTCGGCCCGACAAAAGACAAGCTCACGCCAAAAATCCGAAACACAGCCCTCTCCCTGTGGCTTATTTACGTTGGACTGTCCGTACTCCAGGCAATCCTGCTGCTGGCCGGAGGGATTCCCCTCTATGATGCTGCTACCATCACTTTCTCCACAATGAGTGCGGCAGGGTTCTCACCGTATGCGGGGGGAGTCAGTTTCTTCTCCAGCCGTTATGTCCTGGTAATAGTCATCATCTTCATGTTTCTCAGCGGCGTGAATTTCGCCCTGTTCTTCAAAGCCCTGATGGGACAGGGGAAACTGGCTATAAGAGACAAAGAACTACGTACCTATGGCATCATCACCCTCGTGGTTGCAACCGCAGGTGGCATATCGTTGGCTTTCTCAGGTATGTACGACATAGGAGAATCATTCTTCCAGTCCTTGTTCCAGACTGTTTCTTTCATCAGCACGACCGGATTCGTGACCGCTGACTATCAAACATGGCCCGCGTTCAACCAGATGCTCCTGTTCATCCTGATTTTCATAGGAGGTTGCGCGGGATCGGCAGCAGGAGGAATCAAGGTCATGCGTATCATGACAATGGCACGCCTGGCAAAGGTTCATATGCGCCAACGCCTGCATCCCAATGGCGTGTTTCCCGTCCATGTCGGCACCAAAATCTTATCCCCGGAGGTCACCCGTGGCGTCTCCGCGTATTTCGGCATATATTTCACGACGGCACTTGCCGGGATTCTTGTCATTTCCCTCACCGGGGTTGATTTCGAGACAGCAGTGAGCAGTGTCCTTACCTGCCTGAGCAATGTGGGCATAGGTTTCGGGCAGGTCGGTCCAAAAGGAAGTTTCGCCATGTTCCCGCCATGGGCACACTGGGTATTTTCCTTCCTTATTTTGGCCGGACGTCTGGAATTTTTCACTGTATTCACCGTATTCACCCGTGATTTCTGGAAACGTTAGGAAATACAATGGAAATGAAAGTGGAAATGAACCCTGTAATGACATACCGCGCATTGCTCAAAGAGCAGGCCGATTCCACCTACAAGACATTCTCGGAAAAACTGAAATCGACGGAACGGGAGATATTGGGAGTGAGGATGCCCTTCCAGCGGACATTGGCGTCCCGTCTTGCTTCATCAGGGGAAGGGCGTGAATATAGTGAGGCGGCTGGAAGGGGACAGGATCTCTTTCATGAGGAGGTCATACTCCGGGGGATGGTGATTGCCAAGATAAAGGTTCCTTTGGAAGAACGCCTTGAGCTTGCCGCCACACAAGTTCCTCTGTTGAGGGGATGGGCCTCCTGCGATAGCCTCTGTTCCGCCCTGAAGTTTTCTGAAAGGGAACTCCCCCTGGCATGGGAATGGAACAGACAGTATCTTTCCTCTCCATCTTCCATGCCCCGGCGTTTCGGCCTGGTGATGCTGCTGACCCATTTCATCCGGGATGCATACATCAATGACATCCTCACGACCTACAGGACTGAATCGCATCCCGACTATCTTGTCAGGATGGGAGCCGCATGGGGAATGTCCGTCTGCTGCGTGTATTTCCCCGACAGGACATCAACCGTGCTGAAAGACTCATTGCTTTTTGTCCAAGAGGAAATTCGCCGCTTGGCCATACGCAAATGCAAGGAATCATACAGGATTCCCGATGAGCTGAAAAAAGAACTTGCTACCACGCTCGCGAAGAAATAACAGAAAGCGGACAATAGCCTGTAATTTCATATCTTCTAAATACAATTAGATTTCAAGCACTCTAAGGACATTGTTTTCCCACATGTCATCCAGTTCCGACTGGCTCATGCCTGCCAGGGACAGGGCGTCACGCAGGCGGGGAAGTTCCGCTGCGGTGGGAATCTCCAGCTCTCCCCCTATGCCATCAAAGTCCGTACCCATGGCCAGAACGGAGCGACCCGCAACGTTCCTGATATGCAGGACGTGGCGCACCATATCCTCTATCCTGCTCGTCCCTGTCCCAGAGAACGAACCCCGTGTCAACAATGCCCCTTGCGCCGTTGGCTCAAGGAATGCGGGACAGAAGTTCAGACCAATGACACCCCCATGTTCCGCTATGACCCGCATCTGGCTATCGGTAAGGTTGCGGCATACATTGCTGATGGAACGGCTGTTCGAATGTGTCGCGACAAAAGGCCGGGTCGCACATATGGCCGCGACATCGGAGAATCCGCCATCGTTAAGATGGGAGACATCAACCAGGACATGCCGCTCATTCATCCTCTCAACAAATTCTCTGCCTTTTGCCTTCAACGGCCTGGCCATGATGTCGGAATCAGGTGAATTAGGATATGCAAGACTGTTCTCGAAGTTCCATATCAGTCCACTAATCCGCATCCCCCAGGAAACAGCTTCATCAAGAGCTTCAATGCGCCCTTCATAGGCTTCCCCCTCCTCAACGGTGAGTATCGCCGACAACAGACCTTCATTCCTGTTGCGCCGGACATCCGCGGCGGTACGTGCCTGGCGCATCACGCCATGGAGAGAATCCAGCTCTGAGACGAATCTGTCATGAAGGGAATGAAGGATTTCTGATGGACCCAGCCCCTCATGGATGGCCGGCACATGGTCATTCATGGGAACGAACAAAGCAAAGCATTGGGCAGTCACTCCACCCTTCCTCATCTTCCTTACGTCAATGCTGAGACTGTTCACAGCAAGCGACTCGCTGGACTCCTCACTCCATAACCGCAAAATGGTATCACAATGCAAATCAATCATTTTCTCTCTCCCGACGACATCCTGATGACATGCCCATCTACTTCATCCTGTATCTTCCTCCTGTATCACTCCTTCCCGATTCCTGCAAGACACATAGCAAGGAAAAGGAAGAAAAACAGGAAAAAGCAGGAAATCCAAAGACAGAGAGTCTTATTCCTCTTTCCGATTATTGCTTTCTTTATTACTATTGAAAAGAAATCCTGATAAGGTATTTCTACCCTTTGCACAGGGAATCAGATATACTGGATTTGACCACAGAGCCTCCGGTTCATCCGGAGAAAGGAAAAAATACATGATCAAGCATGTCACGGAAAAAAACTTTGAAGAAAACGTCCTGAAAAGTCCCGTACCGGTACTGGTTGACTTCTGGGCTTCATGGTGCGGCCCCTGCCGAATGCAGGGAGGAATCCTGGACACATTCGACTCGACTATCACGGAATCCCAGGCAGTCATTGCAAAAGTCAATGTTGATGAGGAGCAGTCGCTTGCCATGCGTTTCGGCGTCATGTCCATCCCCACCCTCATCGTATTCAAGGACGGCGAACCAATTCATACAGCCGTCGGCGTACAGAGAGAACCAGAGTTGAAGAAAATGCTGGGGCTCTAGGGATACCTTGGAAAACTGATATACGGACTGTCCATGACCATATGTCGCGGACAGTCTTTTTTTTTACCAATTTAATCTATCAAGACAACAAGCCTGATGAGTCTTTTTTATTTGCTTTCTCGTCTGGTTCTATTCAACCCACGTGACAGTCCCCTGTTTCATCACACGGGGATGCAGAGAAGCTCCCTTTCCGGGATGACCAATGGCGACAGCCCCATGAGGCACTTTGTCCGCCGGTACTCCGAAGTCGCGGAGCCTCTCGATGATTTGAGCATCCCCACGGAGCCGGTTGAGCCGGTTGCACCATACAGAACCCAAACCCAAGCCATGGGCGGCAAGCATGATGTTCTGGAGCGCGCAGGAAGAATCCTCAACTCCATATTCAGCGGACGAATCAAGCGAAGCAATGACAAGAACCGGCGCCCTATAGAAAAAAGAGTTGTCCGGACTGACAAGGGTATCAAGCGCATCCAGTTTCTTCCTGTCGGTGATTACAGTGAAATGCCACGGCTGGATGTTCATTGCTGACGGGGCATGGACAGCGGCATCCATGATTTTATCAAGCAGCCCACGTTCTACGGGAAGGTCGGCAAAACTGCGACATGACCTCCTCGTCAAGATTGCTTCCTGTACTTCCATGTTGACCTCCTGTTCTCAGTCTTTTCCACTTTTTCCACGAACCTGCTCATCGGCACGAATCCTTCACCCAGCACCTGGTACGCCTCATGGACGAACACAAAGGCCATAGGGTCTTCATCATGCACAATCTCGGTAAGTTTGTATATTTCCCTGTTATGGACTACCGTCAGCAAGACACCGCGCGGACTGCGCGTAAAGATACCCGTCCCCGGAATCAACGTCCCTCCATGGTGGAGTTCGCTGATAATCCTCCGGGATATGGCGTCATGTTTATCGCTGATGATATAGGCTGTCTTGGCATATTTCGTACCGATAGTCATGACAATGTAGTTAATCATGCGGCTGGCAATGTAAACGCTGATGACAGCAATCAAAGCCCTCTCTATGCCGAAGGCAAAGGCTCCGGCGGCGATAATCACTCCATCAACCAGCAACATTCCGGTTCCCAGGTTGAAGGGCGTGTACTTATTGAGTATCTGGACAAGGATGTCCGTTCCGCCTGTGTTGGCGCCAGTACGCATCACCAGAGCCAGCCCGCAGCCCATCAACGCGCCGCCGAAGATAGCGGCGAGAAGTATCTGCAAGTCATCCTCCATAGGAAGGATCCCTCTGTAGTCTGTCACCAGACCAATCAGACTGACCCAACCGGAGAAAAGAAGCGTCCCCACGAGGCTTTTGGCACCATAGAGAGGGCCGAAGACTTTCATGCCGATGATGAACAGCGGAATGTTGAGTATCAGCATGACGACTCCGGGATCCCAGCCGAAGGTATGGAAAAGGATAGTACCTATGCCATTGACTCCCCCGGCTGCAATCCTTGCCGGAGTGTCAAAAAGAGCTATGCCGCATCCTGCAATGAAAGTTCCCAGGATGATATACAAATATTCCTTGATATAATGACGCTTGGACACGTTCCAAGACCTCCTGCTAACCACGCAACGGCTCCGGTGTACCATGACACGCCGGCATGGGGCAAACGTCATGGTACATCCAAGCCCCAGAAAAAACAACGGGGGGAAATACAACGGGGGAAATACCACCACAGACGCCGCCACAACCCGGCATCGGACGCATCACATGCATCGGACTCCCGTCAGGTTCCCAGGAGACGAACCAACGTATCGCGTACAGCGCCCTTTCCGGCTACCAGGCTATAGAAATACTCAAGGACGAGAGGAACCATCCCGACCTCGACAAGATTAACCCCGAACACCGCAGAGTTCCTCAACAGGCCATCAAGTCCCGGTACAGGACCTGCATGACCAAGACGCACGTCCTTGACATACGCCCCCGCTTCGGAGGCAAGAGGATCGGGGCTTAACTCGAAGACCCTGTCCTCATCATCGCGACCCATCAGATAGCGGAGCCAGCCTGCGAAAACAAGAGGGATGAACTTCAAGCCGGAGACATCCAAAGAAGGATTTTCCACATATACCTTGATGGTTTCGCCGAAACGAATCGCCAGCTTCTGGGATGTATCGCTTGCAATACGTTGGGGAGTGTCCGGCATGAAAGGATTAGGGAAACGAACCTCAACGACTTCCTTGATGAACGCCCGCGGATCCAGGATACCCGGATTCACCACGACCGGAAGCCCCTCGTCATACCCGATTTTTTCCACAAGCCGTTTCAACTGCGGATCCTTCATTTCTTCACTAATCAAAGTATAACCGAGCAGGCATCCGAAGATTGCCAATGCGGTATGCAGAGGATTCAGACAGGTACAGACCTTCATCTTCTCCACCTTGTTGACCGTATCACGGTCGGTGAAATACACTCCTGCACGCTCAAGGACGGGACGGCCATTGGGAAAGCTGTCCTCTACCACCAGGTACTGAGCCTCCTCCGCGTTGACGAAAGGAGCAGTCCATGTCTTGCGGGCGGTCACGACAATGCCAGTATCCTTGAAACCGTCAGCCTCAAGCATTTTCTTTACTCCCTCATCAGGGCGGGGAGTAATCTTGTCTATCATCGACCACGGGAAACTTACCGTGGAAGGATTGGAGACATAGGCAAGGAAACCACTGTCCACAAAAGAGACCTCCTCCCAATGGTGAACGATGTCGATAATGGCAGAGCCAAGTTTCTCTCCGTTATGGGAGCAGTTGTCCATGCTCACCAGAGCCAGGGGATGTCCTCCTGCCCGGAATCTCTCATGAAGGAGGGCGGCGACACGGGAAACGAGAAGCACAGACATCGCGGGACCAGCAGCAAAATCCTTTTCAGCCATGGCTGTGTACGCTCCGGAGGAATCCGTCAGGGAATAGCCTTTCTCCGTAATAGTGAACGAAACCATCTGGAGCGATGGTGAACGGAATACGGATGAGAAATATTCCCAGTCCTCCGTTTTGGCCTGGTCACAGATACGGGCTTCAGCGACAGATGCTATCACCTTCTTTTCAATGGAACCATCGCTTTTCAGCACGACCAGCAGCGACAGATTATCACAAGGCGTATATACCGAACTGATGATTTCCGGGTCAAAACCCTCACCCACAATGATGCCGGTATCCGCCAGTCCTTCGTCCAGCAGCCGCTGATGCAGGACGGCTGGGAACGCACGGAAAATATTGCCGGCGCCTATATGAACCCAGCGCGGCTCCCTGCGTGTCTTTTCTTTCATTGCCTCGCGGTCAAAGGACGGAAGCCCATATCCTTTTTCTTCCCATGGACAGCGGTCTTTTATACTTTCATCAGTGAGCTTCATCTTTATTTTCTCCAATTTTATTCCTATAACGGAATCTTATACGATGAAATAGTTCGGAAACTTCTTTCTCAATACCACAGTTTCGTCAGTAAGCTTGGACAGATGGGAATTTTCGAGACGGCAGGACTCATCGACATCACGACGCCCGAAAGCATCCATCATCCTCTCATGTTGCGCCACGATGTCTCCGAGAACGCCCTCAAGTCGGAATGACAGAAGACGTATGCGGTGATGGTTGCCGCAGAGAGTGGAAATGACATCCCAACACCATGAACGTCCGATTGCATTGAACACCTGATAGTGGAAGGCATCATCGCTTTCAAGGAATGCCAGGTAGTCTTCTTTTTCCATTGCCTTCATCTGGAGGGCAATGGCATGTCTGAGTATGGCCATGTCATCTTCATGATGGGATGCCGCGAATATCTTGACCGCGGCCTCCTCCATGCTCCTGCGCATGAACCGTTCGTCCTCGACCCGCTCCACATCGAGCAAAGCTACCCGTGTTCCCTTCTGGGGAAATACATCCACAAGTTTGTCGCGTGACAGCTTAATCAAGGCATCCCGTACAGGAGAACGGCTGACGCCCAGTTCCCCTGCCAGGAAATTGATATTCAATTCCTCACCGGGAGGGAGTGTAAGCGAAAGTATCTGGCGGCGCAGGATGTCAAATATCCCGTCGCTTGCCGTGATGCGGGACGGACGTTCCATATCGTATTCCCTCTTTATTTCATCTTTTTCATTTTTTTGGCGATGCGGCATGCGCCGATTTGTCAATCGCTTCCCACAGACCATTCAGATATGCAGCGCCGAGGGCACGGTCATATAAACCGTAACCAGGCATGGCGACTTCTCCCCAAATCATGCGTCCATGGTCAGGGCGGGCAGGTCCGTCAAAACCTATATCATAGAGTGCCTTGACGATTTCATACATGTCGAAGGTTCCGTCCTTGGACAAGTGGGCGGCCTCCTCGAACACTCTAGGAGAGAAATGCTGAAGATTCCTCAGATGGGCAAAGTGGATACGCTTTCCCAATGAACGGATGATATCGGGAAGGTCATTCTTCAAGGAAGTTCCCAAGGAGCCTGTACACAGGGTGACGCCATTGAACGGGGCATCCACGGCTTTCATAAGGCGCAGGAGGTTCTTCTTGTTGGTAATAATCCGGGGAAGTCCGAACACCGGCCACGCCGGGTCATCGGGATGGATTGCCATACGGATACCCCATTTCTCACAGACGGGACGAATCGCTTCAAGGAAATATATCAGATTGGCAAAGAGTTTTTCTTCGTCTACTCCCTTGTACGCTTCAAAGAGATCCTTCACCCTGGCAAGACGTTCCGGCTCCCAGCCCGGCATCACGAACCCTTGGGCATTGGCCGTAGTCGTGTCAAAGAAAACCTGCGGGTCAATGGAATCGACGGTTCTCTGGTCATACGCCAGCACAGTCGAACCGTCATATCGTTCCTTGGCCAAATCAGTACGCGTCCAGTCGAAAACCGGCATGAAGTTGTAGCATACCATGGTAATGCCTTCGGCACCCAGATTGTCCAACGTGGTGATATAGTTCTTGATGTACGTGTCCCGATCAGGAGAACCAATTTTGATGCTGTCGTGGATATTGACGCTTTCAATGCCCATGATTTTCAGGCCGGATGCCTCGACTTCTTTCTTGATGGCTGCAATCTTCTCCCGTGGCCATTCTTCTCCGGCAGGGATATCGTAGAGAGTCGTAATAACACCTTCCACGCCAGGGATCTGACGTATCTTCCACAAGGGAACCGAATCAAAAGAACTGCCGAACCAGCGTAACGTCATATGCATGGCGTCATCTCCTTACCTTGTCATTACCGTATCATTTTGCCTGCTGAGGACGGTTTCCGCCACAAAACAGAACTTCATACACACCATAACATACTAGTATATTAGTTAGCAATCTTTTTCTTCCTTTTCATTTTCCCCGCAATCCTTTCACATCCTTGTCTTCTTATTCTTATCAGACATATGCTTCTTCAGATGATTTTACCTTCTCATTCCAATCATGGACACGCATCACTATTTCCATGGCTGAAACGGTATATGATACATCGTCAAACATCCGGGAAAGTTTTAGACCGTCTCCCATCATGGGCATGACCACAGTGAAGCAGCCAGAACGGGCAACCAACCGGTTCATATGGTCGAACAACAGGCGAAACAATCCCATGCCCCTGTATTCCGGTTCGACCCGGTACCCGATGATTCGCGCCGTGCCTTTCTCATCGGTCCACCATGCCAGGAATCCTGCCGGTTCGCCGCCATCGGCCATGGCGACCAATGCCTGTTTTTCCGGGATCTCTGCCCACAGCTGCATCAAACGGGCGGCAAGGCACTCCCCATGAGGCATACCGCCGAGTTCCTCCCCCATCTGGGCAACTGCGCGGGTGAGATATGCTTCATGACCTTCGTCCGCCTGGACTATGATAAAATCAGAAAGCAGCAGGTCGCGGGCATCGTCATCAATCTCAAGCTCAAGGCGGGACAGACGGACGACTTCTCCCTGTCGCTCGTACCAGAGGGAAATCACGTTCATGATTTCCTTGTCCTTGAAATAATACCACAGCCTCTCAAGCGGGGGCATGCTGTGAAGGGCGTCCTTGAACTGCCGGAAAACACCTTTGCCCGATTGGAGAATCATCTTCAACTGCTCCCGATGTATGGGGTTGCGCAGAGAAGCGACGAATTTTTCCATAATCCTGAACCCGTCAGCCGGACCCCATGGAGGCAGGGACAGGTAACGCTCAGGCTTGTCCTCGTCGGCATTGTCCTCAAAGATGATTTCTCCGGTCGCCATGTCCAGCAGGTACTCGTTATCTTGATCCTCCATGCTGAAAACAAGCTGGTAGAGCAACTCATCGGTAAACAGCGGCAGGGAATATGAGGCAGGAACATCCTGACCCGGAATTTTTTGATTCATGACATCATTCTATCCCTCCTTCAATGATTTGAAAAGAATGATTGGATGATGCCAGGAAAAAGGCCGGAAACAGAGAATCACGCACAAGAGCAATTGAATCCCATGGCGCAAGAAAACAGTGGCAAGCATTGACAATCCACCCAAAAGGGAGGATATTTTGCCATGTAATCAATCGTTCTGAATCACATAAAAACAGGAGTACATAGATGAGCATTATTGAATTCATTGAAGCCAGAGAAATCCTCGATTCCCGTGGCAATCCGACAGTAGAGGTCGAAGTCGGCCTGGAAGATGGCTCGCAGGGTCGTGCGGCAGTGCCTTCCGGAGCATCAACCGGAGTGCATGAAGCAGTCGAACTACGTGACGGAGACAAGTCCCGTTACAATGGCAAAGGAGTTCTGAAAGCCGTTGACAATGTCAACAACATCATTGCTCCTGAACTTGAGGGACTGGATGCCCTGGATCAGGTCAGTATCGACCACATCATGATTGCTCTTGACGGAACCCCGAATAAGGGCAAGCTTGGCGCCAATGCTATCCTGGGGGTGTCAATGGCCGTTGCCCGCGCCGCGGCGTCCTCCCTGGAACTGCCTCTTTTCAAGTATCTCGGAGCGTTCCACTGCAATGTCCTCCCCGTCCCAATGGCCAACATCCTGAACGGCGGAGCTCACAGCGACAACAAGGTTGACTTCCAGGAATTTATGATCATGCCGATCGGCGCATCCTCAATCCGTGAGGCCGTCCGCTGGACCGCGGAAGTGTTCCACTGCTTGAAAAGCGTCCTCAAGAGCCGCGGCTACAACACTGGCGTCGGTGATGAGGGTGGTTTTGCTCCGGATTTGAAGTCCAATGAGGAAGCACTTGAGGTCATCATGGAAGCCATCTCAAAGGCTGGTTACAAGGCCGGACGTGACGCTGACTTTGTCATCGCCCTCGACCCCGCTGCTTCCGAGCTGTATGATGAGAAGACAAGAACGTACACCCTCAAGTGGACGACCGGTGAAAAGCTGACCAGTGCCCAGATGGTGGATTTGTGGGAGAGCTGGGTCAACAAGTATCCGATCATCTCCATTGAGGATGGTATGGCTGAAGATGATTGGGAAGGTTGGAAGCTGCTGACCGACCGCATCGGCGACCGCGTACAGCTTGTCGGCGACGACCTGTTCGTCACCAACGTCGAGCGTCTGAAAGTCGGCTTGGAAAAGAAGGTCGCCAATTCCATCCTTATCAAAGTGAACCAGATTGGCACGCTGACCGAAACCTTCGAGGCGATTGACATGGCAAAGCGCAATGGCTATACATCCGTCATGTCCCACCGTTCCGGTGAGACAGAGGACAGCTTCATTGCCGACCTCGCTGTTGCCTTGGAGACCGGACAGATCAAGACAGGTTCAATGAGTCGTTCTGACCGGCTTGCCAAGTACAACGAGTTGCTTCGCATAGAGGATTATCTCGGCGAAGATGCCAAGTATGCTGGCCGCGACGCTTTCCGCGTTTTGTAAAAAATAACCAAACAAGAATAAGACCGTCGGCGGTATGTCGGCGGTCTTTCTTTTTCCCATGGTCAGGCATTATCCGTATGAGAGCCTATGGATTCCTATGATTCAGTCAGAGATGCGCAATATTCCGTTGAGCTTTTGTACCATGGCAAGGTCAATCTTCACTACCTTGCGGTCGTAGGTGACCAACCCATTCGTCTCATCTTCTACATCGCTCAGCTGAGTATAGATAGTAGCGGACAAACCGCCTCCGAGCAGTGGCATGATTTGCTCCCCGAACAGCTTTCGGTAAGCGTCATTGAAGGTTTCAGATGTGGAAAACTTTTTGTACCCGAATGATTTTTTCATATTGTACGTATGTCCGGGGACGTCGAGGCGGTAGCCACCAAATTCCGAAAGGACAGCAGGCCGTTCATCCCATTGAAAATGGACAGTTCTGAAATAGATATGACGGCTATTGAAGTCCCCACCACCCTGATCGTACCAGCCACTCGCATGATCAATCAGTCGGGAAGAATCCAACCTGCGTATCTTCATGGCAATTCTTTTGCTGTCGAACTGCCCCCATCCTTCGTTGAACGGAACCCATACGACCACACACGGACTATTGGCAAGGAGTGAGATGGTCTGCTCCAGTTCCCGTTCAAACTCACCCCTGCCCTCAACGTCCCGGCGGTAGGTCATCCGCCAGCATCGTGTATCATCAACGGGAAGTTTTACAAAGGGAGTAATGGACATCAGAGCCTTGCTGTACTGTCCTCCGCCACTGATCATGTCCTGCCACACCACCATGCCCAGCCTGTCACAATGATAGTACCAACGCAGCGGTTCAATCTTGATATGTTTGCGGAGCATGTTGAATCCCATCTTCTTCATGAGCGTGATATCGTATATCAACGCCTTGTCCGAGGGTGCGGTGTATAGGCCGTCAGGCCAGTAACCCTGATCCAGTACACCATTCTGAAAATATGGGCGATTGTTCAACAAGAGCCGTCTGATTCCGCTGGAATCGGTACCAATGGATATCTTACGCATGGCGGCGTAACTTGTGACGCGGTCTTCACCGTACTCAATCCGCAGGCCATAGAGAAAAGGATCTTCGGGTGACCAAAGCCGCATGTCAGGAACAGGAATGACCACAGTTCCCATGGAGTCGAACGGACACCGGATTATTTCCGCCTCCCCATCCATGAGCCGGACGTTACCATTGGCAGGAAAGGATGGCACGACAGTGAGTGTAATCGTCCTCTCGTCAATGTCCGTAGTGACCTTCATTTCCTTCACATATGCCAATGGAACGCTTTCCAGCCAAACGGTCTGCCAGATACCCGACTGCGGCGTATACCAGATACCTCCCGGACGGGAAGACTGTTTGCCACGGGAATGAAAGGAAGAATCAGTCACATCTGTGACGACTACGCGCACCATGTTCTTTTGCGGTGAAAGGAACGTACTGATATCAAAGGAGAACGGAAGATATCCTCCCGAATGAGTCCCGGCCAGCATATCATTGACGAATACTTCGCATTCTTGATCCACTGCTCCAAAATGAAGCAGAACCAGACCACGGATAAAGCCTTCCGCAAGCTCAAAGCTCCGTTCATACACCAGCGTATCGGAAGGACTGACCCAACGTTTCACGGAAGACAGCTCGGATTCAGGTGAAAACGGAACACGTATCTCCCCGTCAAACCTTTCACATGCCTTGTCCTTCGGGATGATGGCATAGTGCCACCACCCGTTGAGATTCAGATAACTGTCACGTACCATCTGTGGTCGAGGATATTCAGGCAACGGTTGCATACTGAGGTTTCCCAGAAGTTCCTCTCCCCAAGGCGTAAGCAACGTGGCCGTCTTTCGTTCCCAGACAGTATTTTTTTTCTGCCTCATGCTCCGCCCTTCCGTACAGTCCTCTCACGACCGAGCAGAACCGGCAGGAAGATCAACACACCGCTTACCGCTGCGGCAAGGAACAGCATTGGCGTGGGAACGCTCTTGGATACACCAAATTCCTCGTACATCAGAGGGGAGCCTGCGGTCACTATGGAACCAATGAACGGTCCGCATGTCATAGGAACCAATACGGTGAACATCATCCGTATCCCCTGGAACAGTCCGACCTGCCCTGGGGGTGTCAGATCGCGCACACGGGAATTCAGGTTCATCAAGATTGTGAGGTTCCCTGTCATCATCACAATGCCCCATATGATAACCGGCACAAGATTCCTGGTGAAATACAGCCCTATCAGACCAATCAGATATAGAACTAAAGCCGGAAATATCATTCGTCCACGCCCAATCTTGTCAGCCAGACGCCCTGTCAGGACACTGCCTACCGCTGAAAAGACGAATACCATGCCGAGAAGGACAGCATAATTTTTGATTCCCAGCCACTGTTCGATGTAGATGATGAAATAAGGCATGTATGTCTGGAGTGATATTCCTGCCAAGGAGAGAGCCGTAAAGGTAAGATAGAGATTCTTGTTCTGTTTGATCATCGATGGCCTGAATGTCCTGGCCAGATTTACGAGAGGATTCAGATTGCTCTTGGCAAGACCGGGAACGTCCTGGATGAGGAAGAATCCGACAAGCCCTACCACGGAAGTAAGTCCTCCGACCAGCAGGAAGAACACTTGCCACTTCCCCTGCTTGGTAAGACCATCAAACAACCCGAATATAATAAGCAAGGCAACCAGAGGCATAGCTGACAGCATGCCTTCCACCGCGCCACGGTTTGATGGATCCGTGATATCCGTAACCCACGAATTGAACGCGGCGTCATTGGCCGTTGCGCCAAAAAAGGTCATTATGCAGTCCATCACGATAATCAGGATCACGGCGACCGTCATTACCTGAGCCGCAGGAATAAAACGTTGCAGGTTGGCGGTGTTGATGACGGAAAATGCCATGGTAGTGATACCCCAGAGCAAGTAGCACACGCTGATCAGAATTCGGCGGCGACCCTTGCGGTCAGAGAGCGCCCCCATGAACAGCGTAGCCAGCGTAGCGATAATCGCGCTGGCGGCAACCATGATTGCAATATCTTGCACCCCTCCTGTGGTCGTCTTGTAAAGGAACACATTGAAATACATGTTCTCCACCATCCAGGCAATTTGTCCGAAAAGCCCGAACAACGCCAGAACAACCCATTGCCGCTTAGTCACCCGCATCCCGCCCATATACACCTCTCCCATCATTGCTATCCCCTCAGCCTGAAAACCAACCATCGGCAGAAAAAGAAAAATCCTGCCTTTGGCAGGGGACATGCAATTTTGTTTTTTTGTCTTTATATACATCCTAAGTACAGAAAGTGAACAATTAAGTGATGTAATGTGTGTAATATATGTAAAATATGAATTGGTTTCTTTTTCTTGATGTGTGTAAGAGCATGTATATGAGGATAATTCTCACATGAAAGCATCTATAGATCCAATCACACGCCTGATAGAGGACAGAGGAAAACCCTTGCGTCGTAAGTAGGCCATGAGCTTGTGACCCGTGGCGGCACGGGGAGCCTTGCGGATAGCATCGTTGATTGCATCCGTCATGCTTTCCTCAGAAGAAAAAGCCTCGCTGACGACAGCTTGAATGACATCCCGTCCTATTCCCTTCTCCTTAAGCCTCAGTTCAAGATGGCCAGGAGCTTCCGGCGAGCGTCTCCGACGTGACTCGACGAATGAACGTGCATATCTTTCCTCATCCACCAGATGTTCTTCACGGAGCCGGGCAATGACCTCATCGGCTTCTTCACGCATCCAGCCTTTACGACAGAGCTTGAGCGCAAGTTCCCGCGGTGCATGGTCCCGCATGGCAAGAAGCGTCAGGGCTTTCTGGCGGCAGGCATGGATGCGGGAAGCATGGAGACAGAGCGCCGTCTGCTCATCAGTCAAGGAATCCCCATCATGGAGATGAAGCGTGATGGCAACGGATGTCGGGATAAAAAAAGGGGAACCCTCCTCGGTGATGACCATATAGCCATCCCTGGAAGATTCCCTTTCGAGTCGCGCGGACACCAAGGTCTCCGACATTCCCAGGCTTTAGCGCTTGGAGAACTGGAACTTGCGGCGGGCGCCTTTCTGACCGAACTTCTTACGTTCGACCATGCGGGAGTCACGGGTCATGAATCCGTTAGCATGCAGAACCGGGCGGTTCGTCTCGTCCTCGGCGACAAGAGCGCGAGCCACGCCATGGCGGCAAGCACCGGCCTGTCCGGAAGGACCGCCTCCGGAAACATTGATCACCAGATTGTACTTGGTGACGTTGTCGGTCACGTCAAGAGGCTGCCTGACCATGAACACATACAAAGGATTGGAGAAATACTCGTTGACATCCTTACCGTTCACAATAATCTGGCCGTTGCCCTCACGGAGATACACGCGGGCAACAGCAGTCTTCCTGCGCCCGGTACCCAATCCGAGATTTATCTTGCTTACTGCTTCTTTCTTGATTGTTGCCATGTCCTGCTCCTTAGATTTCCACCGCGATGGGCTGCTGTGCGATATGCGGGTGCTTGTCCCCGGCATAGACCTTCACATTGGTGAAAAGCTTGCGTCCAAGCGGACCCTTGGGAAGCATTCCCTTGATGGCATGTTCCATGGGATAGACGGGCTTGCGAACCACAATCTGGTTGTAGGACTCTGTCTTCAATCCCCCCGGATAACCGGAATGGCGGTAATACTTCTTGTCCTCACCTTTGTTGCCTGTCAGCGCAGCCTTGGCAGCATTGATGACGATGACGAAATCACCCATATCCATGTTGGGGACGTACTCTGGCTTGTTCTTGCCTCTCAAAATCCTGGCGGCGGCGACGGCAACGCGGCCAAGTTCCTTTCCCTCTGCGTCAATGAGATACCATTTTTTCTCAAGTGACTGCGGTTTCACGAAAATTGTCTTCATTATCACACCTTGACGGCACAGACCAGCCTGTACCCTTTGTTTTCATTCATGCATTCGACATTATGGACAGTAGGAGTTATAATTACACACCGAAGCACATGCTGTCAAGACAGTAACATACAGTCCGGACAACACTTGCGCTCCCTTGTGCCGGGAGTCCCGCGCCATAAACACCATTAACGGCGATACTTCAACGCAATCGACGCAAGCGCAACCACATCCCCATGATTCAAAGCAGAGGGAATGATGACTGGCTCCGACGGCACAGGAGGAAGAACCACACGGACATCGAGCACCTCGGAACGGAAACGGGCATATGCCGCTTCATCCAAGCCGGTGTCCACATACGGACCCCGCGGTTTCCCGAAGGCTCCGTCAAACGGATCTTCCCATGCAAGCGGCTCCTTCTCCTGGGCTTTCCGGAGCACCGCCACCGCCTTGACGAGCAAATCAAGAAGGAGGGGAGAACAGAGTCCCGAAGGAGGCGCCAGAGCTGCCAGCTTTTCATCTTTGACGCAAACGACCTTGGGTGTGAAACTCCCTGGGAAAGGTAGGATTGGGAGGAGAATCGCGGATTCTTCCCCGCACGAACCAAGGTACGGACGCCAATAAGCCAGCAGGGTTCCCTTCCCTATGGAGCCGAAGGCCGGATCCGCAGGAGACAAGGCTGTCTCTCCCGTCATCCGGCGCAGGGCATCTTCCAGTGTCCTTTCATCAGGGTAAACCCGGACAAAGGGATGGGAGGGAATCACATGCGCTATCAGTTTCTCAAGCCGTTCCTGGAATACGGAGGGATACTCCGCGACCAATCCCCTGGAAATCGTGGACTTCAACGCCCTCTGCATTCCCATGGGACGGTGACCAAGGATGGCTCTACCGTTGTTTTGATAAAAATCGAGGTATCGCACGCCATGACGGTCGTATAGGTAATACTCCCGCGCACGCACGACAACAGGCATAATATAACCATCGGACTTTTTTTGTCCAGTGCGTACAGGCTTGTCCTGACTCATTTTTCATTCCCCTATCTTGTCAAGGACGGCAAAACGGCTGATGAAGCGTGCCTTGCGTCCAGTCTCGAACACGACGTCAATCACCTGGCGTCCGGTACGGTCGTCCTCTGCCTTGACGACTTCACCCATACCGTAATCATGGCTTAATACCCTCTGCCCGACATCATACCGTTTTTCATTATCCTGTACAGGTTCTGCTTCTGCTTTCTTTTTTTCCACCCGTGCGGCCATGGCAACCGCCAGTGATGGGTCGGAGAAAACCCCGGAAGTTCCGCTATCCTTCCGCCGTACATACGTTCCGTCCCCATAACGGCGCGAACGAGCACGTTTTTCATCCAGGCTGCCTCCGCGGTTCCCGTAGCCGTTCTCTCCGTAAGTACGCTCTCCGTACCCGCCTCCCCGTGCCGATGCGCCGGAAAATACGCCAGGGAACGAACCGGGAAATGAACCAGAACCACCGGCGGATCCGGAAGTCCAGCCGTAGACGCCTCTGCCCGGCCGGTTGCCACGGACAGTCAGCAACCCGGAAGGTATTTCATCAATGAAAGGGCTTTGCAGCTGATAGCTCACCCTTCCCCAAATCATCCTCCGCCGCGCACTGGTCAGAACCAAGGTCTCCCGCGCCCGTGTCACCGCTACATAGAAAAGACGACGTTCTTCTTCCATGTCGTCCTCGTCATCCATCTTGCCGGGAAATAAACCATCCTCAAGTCCAGTGACGAAAACCCTGTCGAACTCCAGCCCCTTGGTATTGTGCATGGTGATGAGCTTGACGTAGTTTCCATCATCCTTGCCCTCAACTCCCAGCGTGGTCGGATCAAGGGAGATGTTTTCCAGGCAGGCGATGATACCCTCCCGTCCTTTTTCGTACTCAGCAAACATGTTAATCAGGGCACCAAGGTTTCCCTCTTTGGTTTCAGTCTCATTCTTCTCATCCATCTGGCGATAGTAGGCAAGAAGTCCTGATTTTTCGACCAGCACCGAGGCAAAGCCCACATTGTCCCCGCTATCCAGGAGCGCAAGCGCTTCATCGAACATGTGTCGGAAGGCTGTGATTCCTTGGGCGGCCTTTCCACTGAGCAAGCCGGATTCCAAGGCATCGTCCATTGTCTGGAACAGGTCACCATCATGTTTAGTGGCAAGTTCAAGGAGCTTGTCCATGCCGGACGCGCCTAATCCTCTGGTCGGTTTGTTTGCCATGCGGCGGAAACTTACCTCGTCCCGATGGTTCAGAGCGAGAGACACCAAGGCAAGGCCGTCCTTGACCTCCTCTCGCTCATAAAAACGCAGGGAGCCGATGACTTTCACCGGAATACCCATCCGGGGCAACACAAGCTCAAAATTCATTGACTGGGCATTGGTACGGTACAAGATGGCCGTTTCCCTGTAATTCTTGTCTTGGGATATCATCTGCCCTATCAGCCGCGCCTCGGCTTTGTCATCATCCACATAGGTGAGCAGAGGTTTCTGCCCGTTGGGGTTGTCCGTCCACAAGGTCTTCTCATGGCGGGACGTGTTATGGGATATCACCGCGCCCGCGACGGCAAGGATGTTCCCCGTTGAACGGTAATTCTGTTCCAGCTTGATGATGCGGGTTCCAGGATACTTCTCAGGAAACGACAGGATGTTCTTTATCTCCGCGCCACGAAAACGGTAGATGGACTGGTCATCGTCGCCAACGACGCACAGGATGGTGTCCGACCCGACCAGCCGGGCAAGCAGTTCAAATTGAGCAGGGTTTGAGTCCTGGTATTCATCGACCAAGATGACACGGAAACGGTTTCTCATTTTGTCGGCTATGTCAGGATGAGCGTCCAGAAGCTCAATCGAACGTCCGATCAAGTCGGCGAAGTCAACATTGCCAATGGCGTGGAGCCGTCTCTGATATGCGTCGAACATTTCAGGGAGACGTTTGTCCTTGACAAAGCCCAAGGATGCTCCAGCGGTGATGCCCCGATCCTTTGCCGCGGCAATCTTCTTCATATAGGGGCTCAATTCTTTTTTCTTGAACTCCGGATAGGCACTGGCAAGGAGTGACAGGGAATCTTCGTCATCATAGATGGTAAAACCAGAATTTAGTCCCAACAGCTCCCCGTGACGGCGGAGAAACCACGCGCCAAAAGAGTGAAAGGTGCGAATCATGAAATCTTGGGGATTTGCGTCAGGAACCATGGCGAGCACCCTGTCCCTCATCTCTCCCGCCGCTTTGTTGGTGAACGTGACGGCCAGAATCTTCCATGGAGCTATGCCCAACGCACGGATGCACCAGGCTATCTTCGTGGTGATGACACGGGTCTTGCCGCTGCCGGCTCCAGCCAAGACGAGCAAAGGAGCTGAATTTTCCAGCACTGCTTCGCGCTGCGGCTCATTCAATCCTGCAAGGAGTTCATCGGGACTGCCGCTGCCACCATTTTCAGGCAAAAAACTCATTGTGCCCTCCCGGAAACGGGAACAGCCTCAAGGTCAAGGCCGTTGCGCCGGGTGATG
Organism: Parasphaerochaeta coccoides DSM 17374; assembly: GCF_000208385.1. Lineage (GTDB taxonomy): Bacteria > Spirochaetota > Spirochaetia > Sphaerochaetales > Sphaerochaetaceae > Parasphaerochaeta > Parasphaerochaeta coccoides. The sequence continues at coordinate 1,386,503 of NC_015436.1, forward strand.
CCGCACTTCACCATGGTTCCGGGAACCATGTCCCTCCCCATGACGACGGTCAGTCCGTCTACGTCCGGAGCCTGGGCGTACATCCTTCCAATGTACAGATCCTCGCCTTCAACCTTCTCTTCCAGAAGGACATCATGCACAGTTCCGACAAAACGCTCAAGTCGGGTAAAGGTAATCTCCTCCTGGAGGGCGATTAGTTCCTGCTGCCATAGCGCGGCCTGCTTGACTGCCTTGCGGTGGGCGGTCTCTCCACGCATGTCCCACGCGGAGGTTCCTTCCTCACGGGAATAGATGAAGGAACCCACCCAGTCAAGCCGGGCGTCCTTAAGGAAGTCCAGCAGGACATCAAACTCGGCGCGGTTTTCTCCGGGGAAGCCCAGCATGAAGGTGCTGCGGAACACTGCCTGCGGGATACGACTCCTGATGGAGTCAATCAACGCAAGATACGATTCCGGCGTCCCTGCCCGTCCCATGGCTCTCAGCACAGGAACGGCGGCATGCTGGAAAGGCAGGTCGAAGTACGGCAGTATCTTTCCTTCCGACGCAGCTATGATGTCGGTAAGTCGACGTGGATAAGCATCGGGATATATATAGAGAAGGCGCACGAAAAAATTGCCTGGCACGGCAGCAATGGATTCCACAAGGTCACAAAAACGTGATTTTCCGCCATTATCCACGCCGAAGGATGCCAAATCCTGGGCTATCAGGTTAATCTCCCGCACCCCGTCTGATATCAAGGAACGAGTCTCCGCCAAGACATCCTCCATGCTCCGGGATACCAGGGGCCCCCGGATGCCAGGAATGGCGCAGAAGGCACAGGTGTGGTTGCATCCCTCGCTAATCTTCACGTAAGAGGAACCAGGATAGCCAAGACGATCCATGCGCTCGACGAACTCATGTCCCTGTGACGCGTGGTCGGGAATCCGCACCGGCCTGGCGCCGTCAAGTACGGAACGGACAAACGGCAGAACCTGGGTAAGGTCGCGGTTTCCAAAGATGCCATCAGCCTCAGGCAAGTCGGCGGCAAGGCTGTCAGCGTACCTTTGGGCAAGGCAGCCGGTCATGACAACCTTGGCATCCGGGCAGCGAGCTTTCAAGCTGAAGAAAGCGTCAATGCTTTCCTTGCGTGCCGCTTCAATGAATGAACATGTGTTCACCACCACCAGCTCAGCATTGGCGGCATCATCCACACGACTCCAACCATCGCTTTCCAGATATCCCAGCATTGTTTCCGCGTCTACTTGGTTCTTGGCACAACCCAGGTTCTCGATGTATACTTTTTTCTTCCGGTCTTCCCCGGAAATGAGTGACTGCATGCGCGCCTCCGGCAAGAGCAAGTCTTGTGCAACCTGCTCTCTCCTGTCAAGGGGAAGCGGTAAAATTATCAAACTTGCATTGCAATCATGATTTGGTATAGTATTGCCTAACATTGTATTGGATTATGGACAGACGCGCATTGACGTCCTTCCTTATCCAGCACCTTTTTAATTTTCACGAGGTACTTGATGACCAAATACATCATACGACGACTGATCGGGATTATTCCGACTCTTTTCATTATTGTGACGCTGAGCTTCTTCATTGTCCGCATCGCCCCCGGAGGTCCCTTTGATGGGGAAAGAGCCATGCCGGAGACGGTCAAGCGCAACATTGAAGCGAAGTATCACCTGGACGAACCTTTGCTTATGCAATATGGCCGTTATCTTTTTGATGTCTTCCGCGGCGATCTGGGACCTTCCTATAAATACAAGGATCATGACGTGAACTATTTCATTGCCATGAGTTTGCCTAATTCCATCATCCTGGGTGTCGTGGCTCTCAGCCTGGCCCTTATATTCGGCATTTCCCTGGGTACTTTGGCGGCGGTACGGCAGAACTCATGGATGGATTATGGCTCCATGGGGCTTGCGGTCATAGGTATATCCGTGCCGCTGTTTGTCATAGGTCCGATATTACAGTATGTATTCGCCATGAAGCTCAGATGGCTGCCGACCAGCGGTTGGTTCGCCGCCGGGGACTCATGGAAAACAATCATCCTCCCCGCCATAGCCCTTTCCTTCTCCTATTTCGCCGATGTCGCCCGCCTGACCCGTTCCAGCATGCTGGAGACGCTGCGCAGTGATTACATACGCACGGCCAAGGCAAAGGGGATGCGCAACTCGGTCATTGTAGCCAAACATGCCATGAAGGGAGCCATGCTCCCGATTGTCAGCTATCTCGGCCCCGCCTTCGCGGGCATCATCACAGGTTCCATTGTCATTGAACAGGTCTTCCGCATACCCGGACTCGGACGGTTCTTCGTCCAGAGCTCCTTCAACCGCGACTATACGCTGATTGTCGGTGTCGTCATTGTCTACTCGGTCATCCTGGTAATCATGAACTTCCTGGTGGACATTGCCTACGCACAGCTCGACCCGCGTATCTCGTATAAATAAGGAGCAATACAGACATGTCAATCAGCAATGTATTCAAAAACATAGTCAGAAGCTTTTCCCACCGTTCCGGCGAAGACGCTGTGAATGAATTCGACCAAGTGGTCATGGGAAACAGCCTGACCAAGGACGCATGGCGCCGCCTGAAGAAAAACAAAATGGCAGTCATCGGTCTGGTCGTCATATCGCTCTACGCCCTGATTACCATTTTTGCCGATTTTCTTCCCTTTTATCCGTCTGATGAAATCATCCTTGAGCATCAGCATCTTCCTCCTACTCTCTCCCACACCGCCGGAGACCTCATGATGGAGAAGAAGTTGAAGGAAGTGTATTTCATGGCATGGAAGGACGGGCGGCTGGTCGTGACCGATGAGGAAAGCGCCCAAATCCGCGCATGGATTGATGCGAATGATACAAATAAAGTCTGGAACTTCAGTTATGCGGAAGGAGAACGCCAACGCGCGGCAGGAACCTTTGAGTTCAACAACAGCGAAAGACAGTCTCTGGAACGCCTCCAGACTCAGATTGATACCGACTTGCAGGTCAGGGTGGAGAAAATCTGGTGGAAGGATCCCGCGACAGGCAAGCTTCATGACATCCAGGGCATGAGTCTTGCGGAGATGATTGGAATTTACGCTGACCTGCTCAAGGTTGATGACAAGCTTATCGTGGCTCAGCTGGAAAGCGAAATCCGCGCCCAGCTGATCAATGTAATCAAGACAGACTCCCCCGACCTGACAAACGAAGAATATGAGATTCTCGTTGACACGGAACTTGATGTACGGAGTGAACGGGAACTGACCCAGATGGAGAAGGACAACATCTACGGCAAGCTCAAGACGCAGAGCCTCCGCTATGCGCAGAACCAACTGAAAACCATTGTCCTTGACCCCGAAGTCGTCTTTCCCCTGACAGAAAGGTTTGATGTCTCATCCTTCCTCACTGCCGAGGTGGTGGCATCCAAGAAACATGAACGAAAATATGTCTTCGGTACAGACCACCAGGGACGCGACCTGTTGAGCCGCATTGTGTACGGTGGGCGCGTGTCAATCGCCATTGGGTTGGTCGGAACCTTTACCAGCGTGCTGATCGGCATCATAGTCGGGGCACTGGCCGGGTATCTCGGCGGCAAGGTAGACTATTTCCTGATGCGTTTCGTTGACATCATGTATGGACTGCCCTATATGCTGCTGGTCATCATCTTCATGGCAATCTTCGGACGCAACACGATGAACCTTTTCGTTGCCCTCGCCCTTGTCAGCTGGCTGACCATTGCCCGCATGGTACGCGGACAAATCATGAGTTTGAAGAATCAGGAATTCATAGAAGCGGCTCGTTCCATGGGGGCTTCAACCTTGAGAATCATCTTCTATCATCTTATACCTAATTCCTTGAGTGTCATCATTGTCTATTCCACGTTGAGAATCCCCGCGTTTGTCATGCAGGAGTCCTTCCTTTCCTTCCTTGGACTAGGAATCCAGGCACCTGCGTCATCATGGGGTTCCCTCTTGGGAGATGCCGTGAACGGCATGACCTTATACCCGTGGAAAATGATTTTCCCTGCCATTGCAATGACCCTGTTCCTCTTTATGATGAACTTCCTGGGCGATGGACTGAGGGATGCCTTTGATCCACAGAGCAAGAACCAGCTATAGGAGAACGCCATGAACATTAAGAAAGAAAACACGGAAAAAACGGCGCACCTCCTTGAAGTCAAGGACTTGCGGACATACTTCCTGACTGATGCCGGCATAGTGAAAGCGGTTGACGGCATCTCATTCACCGTTGATGAAGGTGAGACTCTCGCCCTGGTCGGTGAGTCAGGCTGCGGAAAGAGCGTCACGAACCTGTCCATCATGCGTCTGGTTCCTTCTCCTCCAGGGAAAATCGTCGGTGGTGAGGTTCTGTTCGAGGGTAAGGACATACTCAAGCTTTCCGAAGGGGAACTGAGGGGAATCCGGGGAAACAAGATATCAATGATATTCCAGGACCCGATGACCAGCCTCAATCCGTTCCTGCGCATCTCGACGCAAATGACCGAGACAATTCTTCTTCACAACAAGGACATCACCAAGAAAGCGGCCTTACAGAAATCCATAGAAATGTTGCAGCTGGTCGGCATCCCTTCCCCTGAGAAGCGTATCCGCAACTATCCCCATCAGTTCTCCGGAGGCATGCGCCAGCGGGTCATGATTGCCATGGCTCTCTCCTGCAATGCGCAGCTCCTGATAGCTGACGAGCCGACCACCGCCCTGGACGTGACCATCCAGGCACAGATACTTGAGCTGATCAAGTCCCTGAGCACCAAGCTGAGGACAGCAGTAATTCTCATCACCCATGACCTGGGAGTCGTTGCGGGCATGTGCGATGTAGTGTGCGTCATGTATGCCGGGCGCATTGTGGAAAAGGCCATGACCGACGACCTGTACGCCAATCCCGCCCACCCGTATACGGAAGGACTGATAAACTCCGTCCCCCGGATGGATCTGAGGGGAAAAGATGAGCGCCTGTTCTCCATTGAAGGACAGCCGCCGAATGTCATTGACCTTCCTCCCTGCTGCCCCTTCCATCCCCGCTGTCACAAGGCGATGGATGTGTGCAAGCATGTCTATCCGCCTGCCGTCACGGTCGGTACGGGTCATGAGACAGCATGCTGGCTCTACAACGATGAACAGACAGTCGCCGATGCTCTCGCCAAAGTAGCTGAAACGGCTGAAATGGCGAAATCAACGCAGGAGACACCCCGATGAATGATACAGATAAAAAAAATGCCGACAGACAACCCCTGCTCATGGTCAGGGATTTGGTTCAGCATTTCCCCATAACATCCGGCGGAGTGATCACCCGGAGGACAGGAGCCATCCGTGCCGTCGATGGTATTTCATTTGATGTCTATTCCGGAGAAACCCTGGGCATTGTTGGAGAGTCCGGCTGCGGGAAGTCAACCACTGTCCGTTCCATCTCCCAGCTCCACAAGCCCACATCCGGCTCGGTCGTCTTTGACGGCATGGAACTGACGACGGCGGACAAACGCCAGATGATGAAGGCGCGGCGCGAGATGCAGATGATATTCCAGGATCCTTTCGCATCCCTCGATCCCCGCATGACCGTCCGTTCAATCATTGCCGAACCTATGAACATCCATATGCGCTATCTGGAAGATGGTCATAAGGCGGACGCGCTGGACACGGAAAAGCGCGTCGAGGAATTGATGGAACGGGTGGGATTGAACAAAACCTTCAAGAACCGCTATCCCCATGAGTTCTCCGGTGGACAACGCCAGCGCATTGGCATTGCACGCGCCCTTGCCCTGAACCCCAAGATTATCCTTGCCGACGAACCGGTCTCGGCGCTGGATGTCTCAATCCAAGCCCAGATACTCAACCTTCTGACCGACCTCCAGCATGAGCTTGGCCTTACCTACATTTTCATTGCCCATGACCTGGCGGTCATCAAGCATATAAGCACCCGTGTCGCAGTCATGTATTTGGGCAAGATTGTGGAAATCTCTCCGTCCAGTTCCCTGTATGAGAAGCCTCTGCATCCGTATACCCAAGCTCTGCTGTCCGCCGCGCCAATCCCTGACCCAAAGGTCGAGAGAACCCGCCAGAGAATCATCTTGACAGGTGATGTCCCCTCTCCTGACAAAGAGCGGTTCGGTTGCTATTTCTTCGACCGTTGCCCCAAGAAGATGCCGTGGTGTTCCTGCCACATCCCGCAGATGTTCCCTGTCACTGAAAAGCATGAGGTAGCCTGCTGGCTCTACGACAAGGAAGACAGGTCGGCATATTCAGAGGCGCAGGCCAAGCGTCATGCGCTGGAGCTTGAAATGGAAAAGACAGCTCAAGCACTAGGCACAACAGCAAAGAAATAATCAGATCACTGACGTGATTAATGACCTTGCTTCCGGTCACGACCTACCCTCAGATGTCTCTGAGGGTAGTTTGTGTTTCTTGGTCGTAGGGACGATCCATGTCAAAAGGTAAACCGCAAAGCTCGGAAATAATGCGGCCTGTCTGTTCCGTCCGTCCTCCTGATACCCGCTCGGAAATGATTTCAATGTCGATTTTTCCATCTTGAAATGTCTCAAGGCTCAAGACGACCATAGGGGCGTTTCCCCATCTCCTCTTGGGTGCGTCAGGACCGGTTTTCATCGTGCCTTTGCGGAAATGCCTCACCACGACTTTCCTGATGTCAGCGCACGGGATAATTCTCCGGCGTACCACTGGCCATATCCCGAAATAAGAGATAATGTTTTCTGACACGGGGGAAAATATCCATTTTTCCACGTATAACGCTCCACACAGGCTCAAAAAGAGAATAAAGAGAGGCGGGATATAGGACACTCCTGCCCCCCCCCCGTCCATCACCACGGACAGGAAGCCCGTCCCCAGGATGAAGGAAAAAAGAATACAGATGATTCTGAACGAGAGTGTCGTCGCGTAGAAATAGGAACCATCAGTTTTCTTTCGTCCTCTCAGCCGCATAAAAGTCTCCTTTTGGCACTCTGCCAGCTTTCTTGCTATCATACGGCAGGACTTCTTGATAGGTCAATTCATATAATATTTCATAGGTCGATGCAAATCTAAACGGTATCGGCTGCCCGCAAACGATGCGTCAGTTCATTTTTTTGCGGTTTTCCGCAATCTACCGTACCCCTAATACCCTGAAAGAAACGAAATGTAGAGAATGGGTTTTACTTTTTCCCAAAAAAATGACATACTTTATTCTAATTTCGGAAATATCAACTTCATAAGGAGATAAGACAATGAAAAGAATCATGACTGTTCTGATCGGCGTTTTGTTGGTTGGTGCTCTTTTCGTCTCCTGCGGAGGTGGTAGTCAGGCTCCCGCCACAACTACTACCACTCCTGCGGCAACGACAACACCGGCTGCAACGACTCCGGCTCCGGCTACCACTACCCCTGCTCCCGCAGCCCCTGCTGCTACAGCTACGGGTGAGGTCGTATTCCGGTTTAACAATGTCGCGGAGCCAGAATCCCTCGATCCTCACCAGATCCAGGGCGTTCCCGAACACCGCCTCTACATGGCGATCTTCGAAGGCTTGGTCGTTCCTGACCCTGTGACAGCAGAAAGCATCCCCGGCCTGGCCGAAAGTTGGGATATCTCCGAAGACGGCAAGCAATACACCTTCCATCTGCGCAAGGCTAATTGGAGCGATGGAGTTCCCATCACCGCCCATGACTTCGTATGGTCATGGCTCCGCATGCTTGACCCCAACACGGCTTCCCCTTATGCATGGTTCCCCGCCATGTTCGTCAAGGGAGCAGAGGAGTATAACTCCGGTGCTGCTGGAGCTGATGCTGTCAGCATCCGTGCGCTCGACGATTATACTTTCCAGATTGACCTGATCGGTCCCCTCCCCTATGTACTGGGAGCCCTTGAGCACTACTCCTTCGCGGTCGTACCTCGCCACGCCATTGAGAAGTACGGACAGGACTGGATTAAGCCGGAAAACTTCGTCGGAAATGGTCCCTACACCCTCTCCGAGTGGATTCCCCAGCAGTACATCTCCGTCGTCCCCAACAAGGCTTACTGGGACAAGGATGCCGTCAAGCTGGACAAGGTCATCTTCTACTCCATCGATGACATGACGACCTCCTGGAACATGTACCTGAACGGTGAGATTGACTGGTTGACCAACATTCCTCTTGACCAGGTCGAGAGTGCCAAGATGCGCAATGACTATCATGTCTCTCCGCAGATCTCCACCTATTACTATGTCTTCCAGACACAGAAGGCTCCGTTCAACAATCCGTTGGTCAGAAAGGCTTTCGCCCTTTCCGTTGACCGCCAGGCTCTTGTTGACCGTGTAATCCGCCAGGGACAGCTCCCCGCATGGGGCATTGTACCTGAGATGCCGGGCTATGAAGGTCTCGGTGAGCCTCAGTATGATATCGCTTTGGCGCAGGATCTTCTGGCACAGGCCGGATATTCGAACGGAATCGGATTCCCCAAGACGTCCATCCTTTACAACACTCTCGACAGCCACAAGGCTATCGCTGAGTTCCTGCAACAGGAATGGAAGAACAACCTGGGAGTCACGCTGGAGCTTGACAACAAGGAATGGGCGACCTACTTGTCCGAGAGAAATGCCGGCAACTTCCAGATTGCTCGTGCCGGATGGGTCGGTGACTACCAGGATCCGAACACCTTCCTTGACATGTTCATCACTGGCGCTGGCATGAACGGCGGCAAGTACTCCAATGATATCTACGACCTGCTGATCAATGAAGCGGCTCGCATGGCTGCCGGTGCTGATCGTTTTGGTGTTCTCCAGACTGCTGAGGACATCCTGATCAACCAGGATCAGGCTCTCATGCCGTTGTACTACTATGTATCCATCAACATGATTAATACGAGTATCTGGGGTGGATGGCATATGAACCCGATGGACTACCATCCGGTCAAGGACATTTACAAGAAGTAGTAGCCTGACGGTGTCCATGAGGCACTGGAAAGAACCTGACTACTTTATCTAACGGTATTTATAAGCCACTCTCCGGGGTTCGGGGAGTGGCTTTTTTATAGTCTCGTGAATACCGACGGTTCATGCATCGGTGGCTGATCCCAATTGCGGTATTGTTGATTCCTTTGGCGATGTCATTGACTTCGCCGGGTTTGAAGCTTAGAATACTCCTTCCGGTTTAGGGCTTAGAATCCATCAGTCATTCGTTGTCTTCTTCCTTTTTGCGCTGCCGATCTTGATGATAGTGACTGCCGTTTCCATCTATGTCATCACCCATGTGCAAAGAGAAACGTCGAATGAAAACTTAGGGAAGGTCATGGCGATCATCATGGCGGTGTCGCAATGCGCCGCTCCTGTCGGTCAAATCGTCTATGGCTTCGTCTTTGAAGCTTTTAACAAAGCAGCTTATGTGCCTGCGCTGCTTGCGAGTATCGCTACCATGATAATCGCGGTAATGGCACGAACCATGGTGAAAAATAAGGAGTCTTTATCTTGACACACATCGTATCCATCAGAAATCTCACAAAGGCCTTCGGAACCCATGAGGTCATCCGGAACTGCACCATCTCTGTGAATGAAGGAGAAATCTACGGCTTTTTAGGCGCGAACGGCGCGGGAAAGACCACGGTGTTAAAGCTAATTGCGGGGCTTTTGAATCCGACAAGCGGACGGATAGAGGTTTGCGGTATGGAACATCCCGGCAACAGGGAGGCAATCCTGAGAAACATCGGCAGTCTGATTGAGGTTCCCGCTTTTTATGAACATCTGTCCGCGACAGAGAATTTGGAAATCCACCTTGCCTATATGGGCATACAAAAGGCGGATATTGAAGGAACGCTCAATCGCGTAGGACTGCCCGGAACATCGGCACAGCCGGTTTCTCAGTTCTCATTAGGTATGCGCCAGAGGCTCGGAATCGCGCGCACGATTATCCACAAGCCGCGCCTCCTGCTTTTGGACGAGCCGATCAACGGGCTTGACCCGATGGGCATACGGGACATGAGAGAGCTGTTCTCGTCCCTTGCGCACGAGGACGGCATGACTCTGATGATATCAAGCCATATCTTAGGCGAGATAGAACATATCGCAAACACCGTCGGGGTAATCGTGGATGGCGCAGTCGTTAAAGAAGTCGCGATGGACTCCATAAAGAAAAATTACCCGGAAGGGCTGGAGGATTATTTCTTTACCGTCATGAGAGGGAGGGAAGCACAATGACGAACCTTATAAAACTGGAATTGCGGAGGAACAAGATTCGCACATACATCTTCGCGGCGCTTTACATTACGGCGGGCATACTCGGATTGCTGTATCTGTTCGCCGCCATGCCCTACATGGAGACGGGCGATGCGGACATGGCCGAGTTCGTCAACTACACCGAAATCATGATGTCCGCGGCAATCGTCAATACGGCGGCCTTCTGCGTCCTGTCCGCTGTCATGCACTCCCGGTTCGTGATAGAAGAATACAGGGGTTCGCAGGCCATACTGCTGTTCTCCTATCCCGTGAGCAGGAAGAAAGTGTTCCTGTCCAAACTGGCTCTTGTGAGTATGACTACGATAGCCGGATTGATTATCAGCAACCTGATTGTGTTCTCGGTATTCCTCGGAATGGAATCCGTGTTTTCGCTTGTCGGTGATAAGGTTACATCCGATCTGCTGGCGCACCTGATTATCCTGACTGTTGTCACGTCAGCTCTGGCTGCGGCAATCGGTGTTGTTTCTTTGTCAATAGGCTTTCGCAAGAAGTCTTCTCAGGCAACTATCGTATCTGCCGTTGTGTTGATGGCGCTCTTTTGTAGTGCTATTTCCAACATAGGTGTGGGTGGTTTTCTCGCCGTAGCTATCGGGATTATCCTGCTGATAGCCGTGATAGTGACCGGCGGATTGGTGAAGAAGATTACCCATATGGAGGCGTGAATTATCATAATTGTGTATTGAAACAAAGACATACCGCCCGGTACTAATGGACATAATGAACACAGTACCGGCACGTACGTCTTTTTCCGTCTTTCCCGTCTTTTCCGACACGGAAGTCTCGACAGCCTTGACTTTGGCAGCCTTGCCCGTCGGTTTTCCCCGCCTCAATACTGCAACGCGGACGCTTTGAGCATCCGGTCGAACAATTCCCGTGCCTTGTCCCGTGAAATGTTCACCAAAGGATCACAGAGGAAAGCGGAGAAAAGCAATCCATCATCTCCGGAGACAACCGCGTCAAGCGTCATCTGCTGGACATCACTGACCTGTCTGACCAGATTTTGGACTGCCAACGGAGGAGCTGACGAGACAAGAGGACGGATGGAATCCTGTGAGATTACCCCGTTGCTCTCCACAATCCGTCCCACGGGCAGATAGTTGATCTGACCCTCGTTGGGAAAATTGATATTGGTTACCATAGTACGTTCACCCATAAGGGAACGCATGATGTCCACGCCTTCCTCATCAGAAAGCTCAGCCACCAACTCATCATCCTTGAAGACCTTCTCCCTTTTCTCCTTGGCCGAACGCAACCGCCAATCATAAGGCGTACGAATCACTCCATAGTGATGAAGATCTTCGTCACTGGTCAGGAACCATGGGACGAACTCGGCAAGATGCCGATCCCCGGCAGCCCCCAATGCCCCGAAATCACGAAAGAAACTAAGACCTATGATCTGGTCGCAGTCAAACCACTTCTCATCCTTCAACCTCTGGAGTGCCTGTGCCGTCCTGTTGGTAAATATCGCGGGATTGGAAACAAGCTCAAGAAGATGGGGCATCAGGTCATTGCCCTGCCAGGTAGCCTTGGTCAGGAAGGTGAAGTGATTTACCCCCGTAATGTCAATCTTTATATCCCTGCGGTCCGGTCGGGGGACGGAGAACCACCGGGAGACTCCATCGGCAAGGAAGTTCTGGGTATGAAATACCTCATGGCAGCAACCGAGAGCCTTTATCCCAGGAAAGGCATGGTACAGCGCGGCAGTACACAAGGTCATAGGATTGGTGTAGTTGATGACCCACGCATCAGGACAGTATTTCTCAATCTGTCGGGCGAAATCAAAGAAAATCGGTAATGCCCTGCGGGCACGCATGATGCCGCCGGGTCCGGTGGTATCTCCGACGGACTGCAAGATTCCATATTCTTCAGGCAGAACCAGATCCCCGTAACGGCATTCAGTCTTTCCTGGCTCAATTGAGATAACCACCAAATCACAACCAGAGAGAGCCTCGCCTATCTCATCGCATGCCTCAACCTGAAATCGCCCTTCGCTTTTGTTGACGGAAAACACTTGACGCGCGACAGCTACGTTGTTCCGTGCCGCTGCCTTATCGATATCGTACAGAACCAAGCTTCCGTGCGTCGTGGTATTGTACGCAAGGTCCTTCATGAACTGTATTGCCCAAAGACGACTTCCTCCACCGATGATGCAGATGCGGGTCTTTTTCATATTCCGTTCCTCCTATTCCTGCCCTATTATCATGCCTGTCCCACCGGATTGCATAGGTCGCTTAGTTTGACATTCGGTATCTTTTCTTGACATGAACCGGAAAAATCAATGATATGATATCATCATGTATTCGTTGATTATCATAGATGATGAAAAAGAACTTTTGGAAGGGCTCGCGCACTATTTCCCGTGGGAATCCATTGGTTTTATCACCGTCGGAGCTTTCAGTGATGCCAAGAGTGCCCTTGCATATTGCCGGGATAATCCGGTCGATGTAGTCCTGACGGACATCCGCATGCCTTTCCTTTCCGGTCTCGACCTGATCAAAGAACTCCGTACACACAATCCAACCCCAATATTCTGCGTCATGAGCGCCTACAGCGACTTTGAATATGCCAAGCAAGCCATTGCATTCGGCGTGAAGGAATACTTGGTCAAACCTCTATCTTTTGATGATCTCAGGGCCTCTTTCCAGAAAATCCATGCGCATCTTGACGGGACTCCCGTTCTCCTGCCCTCTGAATACAGTCATGATGAGACGCTTCCCCTGATCAGCCAGACCCTTGCCATCATTGAGAAGCGGTTAGGGACATGTTCGTTGCAGAACATTGCCGGAGAATTGAATATATCCGCCAGCTATCTGTCACGGCTTTTCAAGAAAGAGGTCGGACAAAACTTCCAGGAATACCTGCTCAAGAGGAAAATGGACATGGCCGGGAAGATGCTTTCCGGCAAGGTGGAATACAGGAACAAAGAAATAGCCCGGACACTCGGATATCAGGATACCCAGAATTTTTGCAGGACTTTCCGCAGATATTTCAAGACATCTCCACAGCAATACAGACAAGAGAACAAGACATGACGAACAGCAAGAACAGGATATTCAGGATATTCCTCCGTCACAGTCTTCCGTTGCTCATTGTGACGCTGCTCTTTGGGACAGGGGCAACCATCATGGTCCGCAGCTTCATCCAGCGCAACAGCATCAGCCAGGCTCATCGAACCTTAAACCAGATAAGCGCGTATTACGATGTCATCCTTGACGAAATGGATTCCCTGAGCCTGATGCTCAGTACCAATCCTGAGATGCTGGTGAGGTTGCAGAACATCCTTGAAAACGAAGCAAGCATCGACCTGGATACCTTCCGTGAAATCAAGCTCATCCGTTCCTTTCTCTCCGCTCCAGCCAACGCGCGACCGTACATCGAAGGCATCTATGTCTATCTGGAAAACCACCGACAACTGGTTCTGTCAGGCAACCTTGGATTCGTCACCCTGCCAACGATGGAGGATGCTTCCTGGTACAGGACATACAGGGCAATGCCGACAGATATCCAAGAATACTCGGAACATGTGACCATCCGGGAAGGAACTGCCACCGAACAGAGCATCATCCGTATATATCGCCGGATTACCACTTTCGCCGGAGCTCCGCTGGGAATCATCGTCCTGGACATCAAGGAAAGCGCCCTTGCACAAAGCTACATGGTTGGAGAAGGTGAACGTTTCTCCGTTTACAACAACAATGAAAACTTACTTTTTTCCAATCCTCCCGGAGCTTCTGCCTACCCGAAGGACGACCTGGAGCTTTTTCAGGCAAAATCAGGCAAGTATGGGTGGACGTATGTCCTGAGCATCTACAAACCACAGCTTTATGCTCTTTCGATCACTTTGAGGAATTATACTCTTGCGCTCACCATTTTCGCTTTGCTCATAGGCCTTTTCCTGACTCACCGAACCAATCGGCGGGAACACCAGTTCCTCGCCAATGTGATGAAACAACTCACACAGGTCGGGGATATAGACTTAAAGGGAAAAACTCCCTCGGAATATCGCAACATATTCGATTATCTCAACTACCATGTCATCAAGACCTTCATTGAGCAGGACTACCTGCGGTGGCAGAAAGAAGCCATGGAATACCGCGCCTTACAGATGCAGATTAATCCTCACTTCCTGTTCAATGCGCTGGACACAATCAACTGGAAGGCAGTGAGACTTGCCGAGGGGGAGAACGATGTAAGCCGAATGATCCTATTGCTCTCAAAACTCATCAAATATTCATTGCAGGTGGATGGATTGGATGGAGTCCCGCTGGAAAAGGAACTGGAACAAACCGACTGCTACATCCAACTCCAGCAGATACGTTTCCGTGATTCTTTCACCTTCACGTGTGATGTGGACAGTACTCTGCGGGACGTCCTGGTTCCCAGCATGTTCTTTCAGCCAATTTTGGAGAACTCCTTCAATCATGGTTTCGTCGAAGGTCGGATGCTGGTAATTTCCCTGAGAGCCGAAAGCCTGGGAGAAAATGTCCTGTTCACTATCTCCAACAACGGTAATCCCTTGTCGACACAGGAACTTGAGCGTCTTAACAAGGACAATTATGATGCCCTTAAGAAAAGAACTTCCCTCGGTTTGCAGAACATCCGCAACCGATTGGAACTTTTCTCCCAGAGGAAAGGGAGAATGGTCATCTCCAGTGATGGCAGGCAGGGCATGTCGGTCAGCATACTCCTGCAACAAAGACGGTCAGTTTTTCATGCCGGTGGTGGCGATTCCTTCGACGAAGTACTTCTGGGCGGAGAAGAACAGAATCACCGGCGGCAAGATGGAGAGCAGGCTCATCGCCATGATCTGGTTCCAGTCGAACTCGGCGGAAATGTCCATTGTCATTCTCAAACCTAACGCTACAGGATATTTCGCGACACTGCTGATATAAATTAGAGCGTTGAAGAATTCATTCCATGTCCAGACGAACTGGAAGACGATTACCGAAAACATCGCCGACTTGCATAATGGAAGCAGCAGGTCTTTGAGAATCACAAAACTGTTACACCCATCAAGTTTCCCGGACTCATCAATTTCAAGCGGCAGGCCACGGAAGAATTGTACCATCATGAAATTGAAGAATGGAAAGCATCCCAGCAATGCCGGGACGATGAACGGCAAATATGAATCCAACCAGCCAAGCTCGCGGAAAAAAATGTACCGAGGAATGATGATTACCGTCGCTGGCAGCATCATCGTGGAAAGCATGACGATGAAAAGGATCTTCTTCAGCGGGAAATTGAAACGGGCAAAGCCGTAGCCGACCAGCATGGAGGAAAACACTGTAAAAAGCACTGTCGGGACGACCATCAGGAACGTATTGATGAAAAAAGTGCCAAACCCGTACTGTCCGCTGCCCTTCCAACCAGAAGCGAAAGCTCCGAACACAGGGTTCCTCGGTAACAGGGAAAGGGTGCCAAATATCTCCTCATTGCTTTTGAAGGAAGCTCCGATCATCCAGAGCAGAGGATAAACCATGATATAGGCCAGCAGGATAAGCAGGACATAGGAAGCGATCTTGGCAAAGCTATGTTTCTGTCTGATCATAGGGAATCTCCATAATGTACCCAGGAATCCGATGATTTGAAGGTCAGTCCGGTAAAGAACAGGATGATGGCGAACAATATCCACGAAAGAGCGGAAGCATAGCCCATCCTGAAAAACTTAAAACCATGGTCATAGAGCATCAGTCCATAGAGATATGTCGATTTCAACGGCCCTCCCTGGGTGATGACGAACGCCGGGGTAAAATCCTGGAAGGCGTTGATCATTTGCATGATGAGGTTGAAAAGAACAATCGAGGACAACTGAGGCAAAGTAATCTTCCAAAAAATACGCATCTTCCCCGCGCCGTCGATTCGTGCCGCCTCGTAAAGGCTTTCAGGAATCTGTTTCAAGCCCGCCAGGAAAAGAAGCATGGATGAACCGAACTGCCAGATGGTGACCAGGCTGACGGTTCCCAAGGCAAGATTCGGATCTCCAAGCCAGTCGGCTCCGGGAAGTCCGATGCTTGTGAGCAGATTGTTTAGCACCCCCTGGTTCATGAAAAGATATTTCCACAATACGGCTATGGATACACTGCCACCAAGGATGGAAGGAATGTAATAGAGCGTCCTGAACAGGTTGATTCCTTTGATTTTTTGGTTGAGGATGACTGCGATGGCCAAGGCAAAAGCTATCTTGCAGGGTACGGCTATCAGTACATATGCAGCGGTGACCTGCAAGGATTTGAGAAAGGAAAGATCCCCGCTGAATATCTTCCTGTAGTTGTCCAAGCCAACGAACTTTGGGTCTCCCAGCAACTGAAAATCAGTGAAGGAATACCAGAACGATCTGACCAAGGGCACAAGCTGGAGAACGAGAAAGCCAATGAGCCAAGGCATGATATAGATATATCCGGGGAAAGAATACTTTTTACGTATCACCATTGTCCCTCCTGATGGATAGGATAACATGCCATCCGCCCAATCATTCTCATCCATGTGGGTGGTATGTGGATGGTATTGCGGATGGCAATTCAACACAGTAATGAAATCTACAGATTGGTCAGCGTAGCCGTGAGATTTGCAATCATCTTGGCAGATGCCTGCTGCGGAGTAAGACGACCAAAACCAAATTCATCAATGACATCCTGCATGGTCTGGATGACTTCGCTGTTCATCTGCCATGAACTTTGAGGAAGCCCGGCCTGAGCTATTCCATCATTGGTAGCCTTTTCCGCCAAAGCAGTAATCTGGTTTTTCTCTGCAAGGATTCTTCTTCCGCTGACCGTGGCAGGGATTCCGCGGGCTGTGCCGAGGATTTCTATGGCTTCATGATTGGTGAAAAGATAATCCAGGACTTTGATAGCCTCGTCCTTATGCACGGAACTGTTGTTCACAACCATGATTTGTGAAGGTCTCATCAGGACGCCAGTGTTCTTTGCCCCTTCCATGACAGGTAATTGACGCGTCTCGATGTTTTTCTTATTGCCAATGGCTTTATCCATGGAACTGACCCAATCCCAGGCGGTAGCCGTTTTGCCATTAATCCATGAGGGATTCTCGTGGAATTTCTGATAGAAAAGGGATGTCTGGGAAAACGGCGCGACAATACCTTCATCGAACCATTGTTTGAAATAGGCAAATGCCTGGGTTCCCTGCTCTTCGGTAAAGGCTACCTGTTTATTGCTGTTAACGACTGCGCCAGCAAGTTGGGCAATGTAGATTTCAAACCAGTAGCGCATGATGTCCGGGCTTGCGGAACTGAAATAAGCGGCGGGGTCGTTCTGATGTATCTTGCGACCTTCGGTGATGATGTTCTCCCACGTCCATACGGTATCAGGGTCTATGCCGTTATCCGCAAGCAACGTGACATCAACAAGGAAAGTATTGACATTGATTCCGGTGGGAAGTCCCAGAAGCTTGCCATTGTAAGTGCAATAATCATTCAGGAAGTCAACATCGAATTCGTCAAGGTCGATCATCGTTCGGTCCAGGACGACAAAGACATCTCCTCTGGCTGAAAGTTCGTTGAGCCACGGCTGGTCAATCTGGATGATATCGGCAGCAGTCCTTCCGGCAATCTGGGTGACAAGTTTTTGGTAATAACCGTCCCAACCGCCATACTCGCCTTCCAGTCTGACGTTGGGATTCTCCCGTTGGTAAGCTGCCATCGCATTGAGGGTGGGCGTATGCCGGGAATCACTGCCCCACCAAGAAACGCGGAGAGTCTTTGATCCTGAATCCTTGGATGATTCTTTGCCGCCACCTGCAAACATAGTTCCCATGGTCACAAGGACGATGAGAAATAGCATAAGGTTTTTTTTCATCATGAACCTCCATTTGTTCTACCTGTACGGCTAGTCTGCTGGGGTTTCCCGCATATGGACAGTACGAGTTTCTTGACATAAAGGTATCATTTTTTGATATTTCAGACAGCAGGACACTGAATCATCACGTCCAGAAATGGAACGACATTCACTTCAGGCCGCTTTTCAGCCATAATGCCGTGGCTCGGACAGTATCTTCTACAGACCGTGGTTTATACCCCAGTTCACTGCTGGCTCTTTCATGGGAATACAATGAGTTTTCCGACAAGGTTCTCAAGGAGTACCGGGTGAACAGTGGTGTTTCACCGGTAAGTCGGTAATGAAGCTCCATGAAAGGGGTAAACAGCTTGGCAAACCACAGGGGGAGATAGAGTTTTGTCTTCCTGTTTCCTGTGGCACGGGACAAAGAGTCGAACAGTTCCTTCACTTCAACGAAGCGGTTGGAAAGAATATAACATTCCCCTCTCCTTCCTTTCTCCGCAGCCGCGATGATGCCGTTGGCGACATCCCGAACATCCACGAAGTCAAACCCACCCCGTACTCCAGCAGGCAACTTGCCCTGCACATACAGGGACATCATGTGCGTCATGTTCCCAGTCTGCAAACCATGCGGACCTATGATGCCAGAAGGATGGACGACGACCGCATCCAGATTGTCTGCCGCCGCATCAAGCACCATCTGCGTAGCCATGGCTTTGGTCTTGTCGTAGTATCCGCGAACCGCGTCAGGATTGAAATTACGTATTTCACGCATGATCTGACCATGGGGCAGCACAGGAATGGCATGGACGGAGCTGACATAGACCAGCCTACGGACATGATGGCGCAGACATGCGTCAATGATGTTCCTGGTTCCATTCACATTGACAGTTTCTACCCTCTTATCTGGCTTGCGGGATATCGTAACAATACCAGCGCAATGAATGACAATGAACCCGCTCTCCTCAGCATCCGCTGCATCAGCCTCTCCATTATCCTTAGCGAACAGCGGATCAAGGGAAGATGGATTACACACATTGCCCGCATATTCAGTCAGTAGTTCACGGTTCACGTTGATGAAAGCCGGACACGTCTCCCCCGGCAGGACAAGGGCACGTACTCCATGTCCTTGTTCCAGCAGCTTCCTGACGACATATCCGCCAAGATGCCCGGTCGCGCCAGTCACTATATACATTTTTTCACTCATGCTGTACCTCCATGATGTCCGTCTTGTTCCAATCGTTTTTCATTCGGCCTCAAACTGTTCCATCACCTTCCAAAACACCTTGAGACCGGAATCTACAGCCTGATGGGTTCCCAGGCCAAACCCTTCGGTAGATTGTTCTTCCCTTGCAATGGGAGATTTCTCCATTTAAAATATTCATACCGGTTGTCATTTAATCAACAGCATGTTCGCGAATTACCGTCATTCATCTAACATGGCACAAGACATCCGTTCGATAAAATCCAGAACGATGCCGGGAGGTATTAAAATGAAACACTCCGGGGAAAAGATTGACCGCAGGGTTCTCTACACCAAGATGATACTTAAGGAAAGTCTAGTAGAGTTGATGAAGGAAAAACCTATCGGAAAAATTACACCTACTGAACTCTGCCGCCATGCAAACATGAACCGCAATACTTTTTATTCACATTATGACAGTCCAGAAGATCTTTTGCGCAGCATTGAGGATGAACTGTACGAACAGATAAAACATTCCATCGTAAATTCCTTGTCAAAAGGAGATATTTTCTTGTTGCTGAGTGAGATATGCCAAGCAATCCATAACAATGGGGATCTCTGCTCCGTGCTTCTCTCCGAATATGGTGATAAAGATTTCTTCCGGCATCTCATTGATCTGGCTCATGATAGAACCATTGAGGAATGGAGGGCTGCGGGCATTCTCCTTGAAAAAGAAAAGGTTGAATTTCTCTATTGCTTCTCCATAAGCGGGAGCGTCGCGACAATCCAGAAATGGATACAGGACGGGATGAAGCAACGCCCGGAGGATATTGCCCGTTTCATTGAAAAAGCAACACAGCACGGTGTCCGTGGATTTGTGGGAAGATGAAGAACAGGGAGCTTCACTTTCTCCCCATCAGTCGAAAAGCAATGAAATAATTTCAGCTTGGGTTATTGTTCCGAAATACTGGGACATCGTGAATTGACCAAGGATTTTTTCCATTGTCCACCTGCTGTATTGTTCGCCGCGAAGTCGTTCTTCAATCTCAACGACATCATGGAGTCCAAGGTAATCGCCGATGAACCGGATGGAACGGATGAGTCCTTGGCCGACATCGGCGTAGGCCTCAATCTTCCCACCGGGGAAACGACGCGCGACATGGACATTGAATGCTGGTGACGCTCCATAAATCCATCCCCATGTAGAGAACCTTTCATCAGCTTCTTTCTGTACTGCTGCTTTTTGTTCTGAGGTCAGAATGATTTCAGTGTCTCTAGCCTTATCAGAAAGATAATAATGCAAGGCGTCCCAGAACTGACGGATGTCCATGTCCTTGGGAAGATGTTCGCGAATGTTGGTGACGCGGGAGCGGACGGACTTGGAACCTTTTGAGCTGATCTTGTCCGGATTCACGTTCAGGGCAGCAACCAAATCATCAAGGTTCTCATCAAACAACAGCGTGCCATGGTGCATCAGCCTGCCGTTGGCTATGCGTTGGGCGTTGCCCGATATTTTCTTGCCGTCTATCAGGATGTCGTTCCGTCCGGACAGCTCTGCCTTGACTCCCAAGGTCGCAAGGGCATCAATGACCGGCTGCACATATTTAAAGAAGTTGACGCGGGACAAGTCATCCACATTGAGGATGAAAGTGAAATTCAGGTTCCCCAAATCGTGATAGACCGCTCCCCCGCCGGAAACCCTGCGGGCTACATGGATTCCCCGTTCTTCCACGAAGGCCGAATTAATCTCCTCCAAGGTCGTCTGGTTCTTACCTATAATGATGGACGGCTCGTTTTGCCACAGGAAGAAAAAGTCCTCCTTCTCATCTATATGCTTCATGGCATACTCATCCAGAGCAAGGTTGTAATAGGGATTCACCGATGGATTCAGCAGATATCGCATATGAACGCATCCTTCTTGTCGTTTTTCCTCACAGGCACCTTACTACATGTGCTGAGGGAATGGAATGCCATCACTGCGGGTGATGGCATTCCTCTGAGACGCCTCTACTCTCCGAATGCGTACCGTACCACCGGATGACGCGCGGCCTGGACATCATCCGGCCTTCCCACAGACGTGCTGGTCGGCGCGGCATGGAGAGCATCAGGATCAGTTTTGGCCAGCTCGTGAATCTCAAGCAAATCCGCAATGGCCTTGTCAAGCGTTTCCAAAGATTCAGTCTCAACCGGCTCCACCATCAGTGCCTCATGGACTATCAGGGGAAAATACATTGTTGGAGGATGGATGCCCCGATCCTGCAAGCTCTTGGCAATGTCCATCGCCGTGACACCATACTTCTCCTTCTCTGGTTGGAGAGTCATGACAAACTCATGCATGCACAGTCCAGGATGGCTCATCGTATACGTACCTGCGAGCTTTTTCTTCATGTAGTTCGCATTAAGCACTGCGCCACGGGCGACCTCCGGAATGCCTTCCCTGCCTAAAGTCATGATATAGGACAATGCCTTCACTACCACGCCGAAATTACCATGGAAAGCATGAATACGACCTATGCTTTCCCTACCCGTTTCTGGAAGGAAGGACGACAGGAGCGCTTTGCAACCCACTGCGCCGCTTCCCGGTCCACCGCCGCCATGGGGCGTAGCAAAAGTTTTGTGGAGGTTCAGGTGAATCACATCGAAGCCCATGTCACCGGGACGCGCCATGCCGACCACCGCATTGAGGTTTGCTCCATCATAATAGTTCAATCCGCCTGCCTCATGGACAATACGGGTGATTTCAAGAATGTTCGGGTCGAAGATTCCCAGCGTATTGGGATTGGTCAACATCAACCCAGCGGTATCAGGGCCTACGGCGGCCTTCAATGCTTCAACGTCCACGCATCCATCCGGAGCGGACGGCAGGTTCACCACGGAGAAACCCGCCATGGCAGCGCTCGCCGGATTGGTTCCATGGGCGGAGTCCGGCACAATGATCTTGGTTCGTCCGTCATCGCCCTGCCTCTTGTGGTATGCCTTGATCAGAAGCAAGCCGGTGAACTCGCCCTGGCTGCCAGCGGACGGCTGGAAGGTCATGTCCTCCATTCCCGTAATCTCACACAAGTAAGAACGTGCAGTGTCCAGTACTTCATGCGCACCTTCAACCGTATGATTCGGTTGGAGGGGATGGATGTCCGTAAAGCCGGGAAGACCAGCAAGGACTTCGGCAATCTTGGGATTATATTTCATTGTACAGGAACCCAAGGGATAGAAACCATCGTTCACCCCGAAGGAACGCCGGGCAAGCGCGCTGTAATGTCGGCTAATGTCGTTCTCGCTCATCTGAGGCAGACGGGGCGGGTTTTTCCGCGCATAAGAGGAAGGGATCTCCACAGACGGGACATCGCACGATGCAAGGATGGAACAACGGCGTCCGACATGGCTTTTCTCAAACAGCAAGTCCATCACAGCACCTCCCCTTTCAAGATATCGACAAGCCTGTCTATATCGTCTTTGCCTATCATCTCGGTCACGCACCAGAGCAATGAGCCGTCTTCCAGGGGAAGCCCGCCCAAGATGCCATGAGACTCAAGGACAGCCAATGTTTTTTCCGTATCAGGACACGCGGTGACGAACTCATGGAAGAACTCGCCGGAATGTTTCAGGGCAAAGCCAGGGATGGCGGATATCCGGGCAGCCGCGTACCGTGCCTTGGCATGGCACTGGCTCGCCACGTCTTCCAGACCAGCGGGCCCCATGACGCTCATGTAAACGGCGGCGGTCAAAGCGCACAGCGCTTGGTTGGTGCAGACATTGCTTGAAGCCTTCTCCCTGCGGATATGTTGCTCACGCGCCTGGAGGGTCAGCACAAAAGCCCTCTGGCCGCGGCTGTCCGTTGTCTCCCCCACGATGCGTCCGGGCAGACTGCGCATAAGAGGAGCCTTGCATGTGAGGAAACCCAGATAGGGACCGCCGAAACCAAGGGGAAGACCCAGAGGCTGACCTTCACCCGCCGCAATATCCGCGCCCCAGACACCGGGAGCTTCATAAACACCCAGGGAAATGGGATTGACGCCGGCGACAAGCTTGGCTCCGTAGCTATGTACGATTGCCGCTATTGCTTCCCCATCCTCCAGAAGTCCGTAGTAGTTAGGTTGCTGGACATAGACACAAGCAGCTTGGGGATCTTTTTCCAGCATGGCAGAAAGAGCCTCTTTGTCGGTACGCCCGTCCTTTTCAGGAATGATGGTCAGAGGAGCCCCAGAACCGAAGCAGTAGGTTCTGATGGTTTCCGTGATACGCGGATTGGTAGTGGCGGAGACATAGATACCATGCTTCTTGCGTTCGCGGCACATGGCGACCGCTTCAGCGGCGGCACTGGCTCCGTCATAGAGGGACGCATTGGACGCATCCATTCCGGTCAGCTCGCAAATCATTGTCTGGTACTCAAAGATGGACTGCAAGATACCTTGGCTGATTTCCGCCTGATAAGGGGTATACGCCGTAAGGAAGGTTTCATTGGATGTGATACGTGTCACGGCGGCGGGGATATAGTGGCGATACGCGCCAGCGCCGCGGAAGATGGTGGGGAATACCTTGTTCTTCCCGGCCATTACCGTCACCTTGTCATGCAGCTCCATCTCCCCCATGCCCGATGGAATGGCCAGCTCCCCGGCGCGGGTCTTTTCCGGCAGGACAGCGAACAGTTCATCTACAGACGACATGCCCAAAGCCTCAAGCATGATGCGGCGCTCAGCATTGGTCGAAGGAATATAAGAACCCATTATTTCACTCCTGTCACAGCATCATATTCCTTGGCATCGAGCAGCCCTTTCTCATCAAGGGTGCCACGGACGCGGATGAACCACGTACCATAAGGATCCTGGTTGATTGCTTCCGGGGTGTCTGCAAGGATGTCGTTGATTTCTTCCACAGTACCAGTGACCGGACAGTATACATCACTTGATGTCTTCACAGACTCCACGGTTCCGAAGTCCTGACCAGCCTCTATATCATCACCAACCTCCGGCAAGGCAACGAAAACAATGTCTCCAAGTTCTTTCTGCGCAAAATCTGTGATGCCGATTTCATAGACGCCATCAGAAAGGATCTTGATCCATTCATGGGATTTCGCATACTTCAGGTCTGTGGGCAGTTTCATGGTCTTTCTCCTCATGCGGACGAACCGCACTGTTCTCAATATCCGCGACCCCGCGGGGCCGGTCAAGGAAGTTTCTCGTCAGGTTCTTTTATAAAAAGGCAGTGCAATGACTTTCACGCCAATTCTCCGTCCGCGCACATCTGCTTCAAGCTCCGTTCCCTCTGCGCTCGCTTCTTTCTCAACATACGCCATAGCGACAGCCTTGCCGATCCCCGGACACATTGTCCCGCTGGTCGTGTGGCCAATCTTTTTCTCTCCCAGGTAGATATCTTCATGTTCACGGACAATGCCCCGGCTGGTCACCTCCAATCCTACCCGGACGACATCAGGGGCTTCCATGCCATCAAGCGCGTTCCGACCTATGAAATCCCCTTTGTCCATCTTGACGGCAAAATGCAGTCCTGCCTGGAAAGGCGTGGTATCTTCATCCATTTCATGTCCGTAGAGAGGCATGGCGGCTTCAAGGCGCAGGGTATCACGGGCAGCCAGCCCGCAGGGAACCAATCCGTCAGGGGCTCCGGTCGCCAGCAGAAGCTCCCAAAGCCTCTGCGCATCAGCTGGGGCGCAGAAAAATTCATAACCAAGTTCCCCGGTATAGCCAGTACGGGAGATGATGCAGGAAATGTCCCCCACCCGGCCATCCTCGACCAAGGTATAATATTTCTCCGGTATGACAGCAGGCTCGGCAAGGCGGGCAAGAATGGCGGGAGCCGCTGGACCCTGGAGGGCGATGAGAGCCGTTGAGTCGGATATGTCGGTGAATCTGACGTCTCCCTCCAGATGCTCCTGTATCCACGCTGCGTCCTTGGCTCGGTTCGAGGCATTGAGTACCATGAAGTACCTGTCCTCGTCCATCTTGCAGACCACCAGGTCGTCGAGGATACCTCCCTTTTCATTGCACATCAGGGTGTAGCGGACGCGGCCTTTTTTCATGTTCCTGAAATCATTGGTGAAGATGCGCTGGATGTTTTCAAGGGCATCAGGTCCTTCCAGGGTCATCTCTGCCATATGGGAGATATCAAAGAGTCCGGCATGGGCGCGGACGGCCTTGTGTTCAGCAATGACTCCGTCCTGGTACTGGACGGGAAGGACATACCCACCAAAGGACACCATGCGTCCTCCGTGGGCTTCATGCCATGCATATAGCGGCGTCTTCAGCTCCATTATCAGCTCCTCATGCAAAAAGAACCGGTACGAAACAAAGCATGCAAACACGTGCCAGAAGTAGCAATGGCTTCTTTCATCCAAGGACATCCAAGAGCATTGTCACACGCTATGAACTCTGAACAAAACTGTACACGGATTCTTCAGGACATGAACGAAGAACGCCATGGTTCAACACTGTACCGGCCAGGAGGATGCTAGCAGGAAACCATAGGGATGTCAAGTTTTGATAGGTGTACGAGCCTGTGCGGGCGATGTGTACAGGTGGTAGGCGCGGGCGGTGCGTGCGTATGCGGGAACTGAACGCAAACCGGGGGGAACGAGCTGGCAACCATATTTTTTGACGATAGTGAAGCCATTATTTGAATAGTTGTTAACTGTTCATCCTATGTGCATCACTAGTCGCAAAACAAGAGTCCAAACAAATATCTGGACTCTCAAACCAACCTGAAACTTCTGGATCGAACTTTCTTGAGTTATTTTAGTTTCCGCAACTGCAAAGCATGTCGTATCATACTACCCTGTCCTTGATCGCCTGTGCTATCGGGACATCGGCATCTGCCCATGCCACGGAAAAAAGACTGTCCTTGTCCAGCCAGCGGAAAGCAAGATGTTCTTCAAGAGATAATTCCCCCTCCACCAAAGTACAGAGATAAGCATGCATGGTCAGGCTGAAAGAATGGTACGCATGCTCAACCGTCATGATGTACCGGTCAACCGAAATGACTGAATCAAGCTCCTCGCGGATTTCACGGACAAGAGCTTCTTCAGAGCTTTCCCCATCTTCCACCTTCCCTCCGGGAAACTCCCATCTACAGGCCATCTCCCCCGCATCCTTCCTCTGTGCGGCGAAGACTTTCCCATCCCGGATGATGACTGCGGCGACGACTTCCACATGTTTCATGGCTGTTCCTTATGCGCGGTAGCTTACCACAAAAGACTGGCGGAAGAAATCATTGTATGGTACGTTTCACGCCCAATCACCGGCTAATCACCAGCAGGAACTATTCAAGAAAATTAAACTGAACCACTATTGAATCCAGAGAATAGAAGAAGCAAGGAAGGTTGGAGAGAATATAAAAGGGGGCAGGAACCCCACGGAAGATTATTCCATTGCAAGTGCCACACAATCGCAGGGCCTCTGCCCCAAAGTCCATTATTCTCTTACGCACAAAAGAAAATGATAAGGCTTACAATTCAAATATAAGCATGATACTTTCTTTCGCCAACATATACAGATAAAAATTTTGTAAAATGGAATCCTCAAAAGAAATGATTGAGAAGTGAAATGACCAGGGGCAAAGTGAAGACACTGAATACCGTCCCCTGAGCCATGGTTGCTACGGCAAAGTCAGGGGCACTTCCAAATTTCTGCGCAAAGATGACATTCAAGGAACCCGCCGGCAGAGACGTAATCACCACACACGTCCCCACGACAACAGGGGAAATGGCAAAGTGACGAGCGACAAAGATCATAATCAGCGGAAAGCAAACCAACCGCATGAGGGATATCACATAAGAAAGACCATCCCTGACCAGAGCTTTCGCCGGGATATCAGACAGCCAGCACCCTATCAGAATCATGGACAGCGGCATTGACATGGAACCGACCAGAGAGAAAGAATCGGTAACCATGGCAGGAAACCGGAAAGGAGAGATGAAGATGAGCAGGGAGATAACCGAGGATATTGTCAAAGGATTAGTGACAAGCTTACGCCAATCAATTGTGCTGGCTCCATTCCCCTCTATGCTCATCACCCCGAAGGTGAACATGAAAAGATTGTAGAGCAGATTGTACACGATGGCGAACAACATGCCCTCGTGACCAAATAAAGTGGAAGCGATGGCATATCCCATGAAACTGGTATTCGCAAAGACATTCATCGCAACGAACACCCCCTTCTTCTTCCCTGGGGGATTGAACAGCCTGCCCATCAGGAGGGACAAGCCAATCGCCACAATGTAATAGGCAAACACGATGAGCGCGGTGAGCAGAAGATTATTGCTGTACTTGGGATTGAACGTGCTGTTGCCAGCGGCCAGCACGCCAAGAGGCAGGATGATGGAGAGCAACAACCGTGAGATTGTCTGCTGCCCTTCCTGACTGATGACGCGGAAACGACAGGCGACCATGCCAAGGGCTATCAGAATTACCATCTTGGCCAGAAGACCGAAAATCACCGTTGAATCAAGTTCCATACCCCCACCCTCCCATCGGACACGAGCATGCTTCAGACCATGATGCATCATGGATAAAGACATTGTTTTTTCTGGAATACAGAGAGACGCATATAAAAAGACACCCGAAGGAATATTTTCCGGGGCAACACGCCAGACGCCAGCGTAAATATTCCTGAATCTCTGGTCAAGTACCAGAGAGCCTGTAATACACCTGTAACGTCTGTAATACAACACTATAGTGAGATAATCCGCGGAAACTTCCGGCACCTAAAGATGAAAACCTCTCCTCAGATAATCCGGGATGGATTCAAAAAGCGCCTTGTGATGACCGAGCGCCGCCTCAAGCGGCCAGTTGGGATTGCGCAACAAAGCCCGCCCGATGCAGACCAGATCGGCGTCTCCGTTCTGGAGGACATACTCGGCCAAATCCGGAGCATCCAAGATGCCGACCACCATGACAGGAAGACCAAGAGCGTCCTTCACCGCGCGTGCCAAGGGAACCTGATAGCCGGGAAATACAGCAGGAGGCACGGGAATGACCCCACCGCTGGAAACATTCACCGCGTTAATCTTGTCCTTTACCTTCTCCAACACAGAAATGATATGTCCCATACCGTAGTCCTGGGGACTGTCGGCGCTGACACGAACCCAAAGAGCCTTGTCCGCTGGCCAGACGAGACGCACGGCGTCAATGACACGGGACAGGAACAAACTCGGTTCCCCATAGGCATCTGTACGTGTGTTGACCGTAGGGCTGATGAACTGGTTGATAAGATAGCCATGAGCGGCATGAAGCTCGATTGCGTCGAAACCCGCCTCATCAGCACGACGGGCGGCTGCCTGGAAGTCGGCAAGGACACCCTCGATTTGCTTCTCCGTCAGTGCTTGAGGCTTCCGATATTCGGAACTGAAAGCGACTGTACCGGGGCCGTAAATCGAGGACACGCCATCGGTAACGGCGCACTTGCGCCCGGCATGATTAATCTGGATGGCTATTTTACCACCTTCATGATGGACGGCTTCTACTACCGAAACCAAAGCATCACGCTGCGCATCGTTCCACAGACCAAGGTCGGCATCCATGATTCGTCCCTCAGGACTGATTCCAGTCGCTTCCACAATAATCAGCCCGGTTCCGCCTATGGCGCGTGCGGCGTAATGAGCTTGGTGAAAGACGGTCGCTATGCCATCATGGGCATGCGCTTGGGTGGTACACATGGGCGGCATGACAATCCGATTTTTCAGCTTCATGCCCTTTATTTCAAAAGATTCAAACAATTTCATCATTTTTTTCCTCCGTGACGATGCATATGGGTATATCTTTACGTGTGAGGAGCGCATCGTTCCTATGTTTTCATGATACACGGAATCACGGAGGACTTCCATGGCTTACCAACCCCTTCCCTTTCTTCCCCTTTCGCCTGACCTGTATGAAAAAATCCCCCTGCCTGCGCAAAAGGTGATGGAACAGGGCGGAACCGAACTGCCTGGAACCGGTGAGTATGAACATTTCAGCCGGGAAGGAACCTACTTCTGCAACCGTTGCCATTCTCCGCTCTATCGGTCATCGGATAAATTCGACTCCGGCTGCGGCTGGCCATCCTTTGACGCTGAAATCCCCCATGCAGTGGAAAGGATTCCTGACCGTGATGGACAGAGAATTGAAATCCGCTGCGCCACCTGCGGCGGACATCTCGGCCATGTCTTTAGTGGCGAAGGTTTCACATCGAGGGACGTGCGCCATTGCGTGAATTCCCTCTCCCTCCATTTCGCGGCATCTCCACCTCTGGGGAGGGCATTCTTCGCCGGTGGATGCTTCTGGGGAGTAGAAGATCTTTTCAGCCGACTGGAAGGAGTCACCGACGTGACGAGCGGATATTCCGGAGGCTATGTGGAAAACCCCTCCTATGAGGATGTCTGCCGTGGTTTGACCGGACACCTTGAAACCGTCCGCGTCACCTATGACATTGACCGTCTTTCCTACAAAGATCTGATCCACTGGTTCTTCGAGATACATGATCCTACCCAGACAGACGGGCAGGGACCGGACATTGGCGAGCAGTATGAGTCAGCTGTCTTTTACCGGAACCGTCATGAATATGACATTGCCTTGGAAGCAATACGGGAGTTGGAGGAAAAAGGCTACGACATAGCCACCCGGCTCCTGCCTGCCGCGCCGTTCTGGGAGGCTGAGGACTACCATCAGGACTATTATGAGCGCACAGGTTCCCGGCCATACTGCCATGCCCATGTGAAGCGGTTCTGACCATCCCGTCCAGGTCGTATGTCTTTATCTGACCTCTTGTCTGTCCTTTAGTCTGTCCTTTAGTCTGTCCTTTAGTCTGTCCTTTTGTCTGTCCTTTTGTCTGGCGGAGCGATGGTGAACGCTATCATGTGGAATTAAAAAAGCATTCCCGTGGAACAATGTAGTCAGTGGCTTCGTTCTGAATCGTCGTACATGAGCATTGCCAGGAAAAGACAAAAAAGATATTCTTCATAATATTAAGAATGCGTGACCCGCGTATGACAGGCATACACAGAGGAGATTTGCGATGCGCTTGATGGATTCACCCATATTCCTTGCTTTCCTGGCGACTCTTTTCACCTGGGGCATGACGGCCCTGGGCGCCGCGTTGGTATTTTTCTTCAAAGATATCAAGAAATCCATGCTCAACACCATGTTGGGATTTGCCTCCGGTGTCATGATTGCCGCCAGCTTCTGGTCCCTGCTCAACCCTGCCCTGGAAATGGCTCCGGATACAAGCTCCCTCCCGGCATGGCTGGTGGTAGGCATTGGCTTCATGCTCGGCGGAATCTTTCTTTGGGGAGCTGACAAGCTGCTGCCCCACCAGCACTTTTCCGCTGACAAGAACGCCGTTGAGGGATTGCCCAGCCATCTGCGCCGGAGCATCCTCCTGGTACTTTCCATTACCCTGCACAATATCCCGGAAGGTCTGGCCGTAGGGGTGGCGTTTGGAGCAGTCGCGAATGGGCATGATACGGCCACCATTGCAGCGGCTCTCTCGGTGGCCATAGGAATCGGCATCCAGAACTTTCCGGAGGGAGCCGCAGTGTCCATCCCTTTGAGACGGGAAGGCTTGAGCCGCTTCCGCTGTTTCATGTACGGACAGGCTTCCGGCATAGTTGAGCCGATTTCCGCCGTCCTGGGAGCCTTTTTGGTTACCCAAATGCGCTCGATACTCCCCTACGCGCTGGCATTTGCCGCCGGAGCCATGATATTCGTCGTCATTGAAGAACTCATACCCGAAGCGCAAATCAGGGATCCCAAGGAATACAGCAAGGCGCACTTTGTCACTGCGGGAGCGATGATCGGCTTCACGGTGATGATGATTCTCGATGTCGCGCTGGCGTGAGACACAGCGCCAGAAAACCACGCCGGAAAATTACGCCAGAAAACTAAGATAGAGAAGCCGCAAGATTGACAGACTGGCATCTTGAAAACAGGTAGTGAGGCGGGATTTACAGGCGGTCAAGCAGATTGTCGATAGTATAGTTCCCCAAGCGGGATACGCCGCCCTGAAGCAACTCGCGGCTGATTGCCTCGCCAGCCGTGTCAGATTCCTCTGTCTTCCCGCTTTCCCGTAATCTCTTTTTCTCACCCGCGGCAAGGCCATAGACAGCCTCGACTACCTCACGCACCTTCATGCTGTCCAGAGGACGCGCAGGCATGAACATGGTACGGTTGTTGTTTGTAGCGACTATGTAGTGGAGGGACGTGAGGAGTTCAATGTAAGAAAACAGCCGTCGGTCAGGAATAATCAGGAGATCACCCAGCTCGCGCGATGAGGAAGAACCCTTGCCTTCCCTATAGTTGCTGCCAATCAGCATCAGCACATCAAGCGCCTCGGCAATCTGGACGGAAGGAGAATTAGTCAGACCAACACGCTTCCCGTCAGGATGAAACTGATGCACGTAGGAGATTTCCACGGCACTCAAGATGATGACCCACATCAGGTACATCCAGAGAAGGAAGAAGAATATTGATGCGATGGAACCATAAATCACCGAATACGTGACGGCTGTCCCCATCATCCACGTCATGCCGTCCTTGGTCAAAGAGAAAAGAACCGCCCCGATGCCGGCGCCCAGAGCCGCGCTGGAAAGCCTCACCTTGGTGTTGGGAACAGTGAAGATGACAAGGAAGAATATGACGAACATGATTACCCACTGGAGGAAATCCTTGGAGAAAAATTGGAAGCCTGCCACTGAACCCCCGTTCATCGAGGCAATGATCGGAGTCATGATAGGTTGGATGCTGATGTAAAGACCTAACAGAAGAATGCCGATGATCAGGAAACTGATGGAATTGGTAAAACGGCGGATAGGATTACGGTTGAGGGCGACATGGTATATCTGGTTGATGATAGTCCATACCTTGTTCACCAGCAAGATGGATGTGAACAGGAATGAAATGATGCCGAAGATTCCCAAACTGGTGGCGTTCCCGGTGAAAGTCGTGAGCAAACCAAGAAGCTGCGCTCCTGCTTCAGGACCGAAAAACTCCACTGTCAGGTCATTGAGAAATGTGATGAAGGGCTGTATCGCTCCCATGGGCGCAAGGAACATCAGAATGACCGTGACTAAGGGAACCACTGCCATCAAGGACGAATAGACCATGCCGCTTGCCATGATGGCGACTTGGTCCCTGTTTATCCGGTACCACACGGAGGCAAGGAACTTACCCATCGTCTGAAGGAGGTAAAGCACTTTCCCCATGAAGTCTGAAAATGAAGCGTGCGCTGAATCCTGTGTCCGGGTATTGGAGGGAATACCGTGCGTCCCACCGTCCTTTGCGTCCTTTCCTCCTGTATCTTCCTGATAGCGGGTAATCACTCCCAAGGGCGTGGTTTCCGTGCTGAGGGTTCCCGACCGTATCCGGGAAGGCTTGTCAGGGGAAACAGGTTCCCCTGCCGCCTTTTGAACGGCGGCAGGGACCTGGGGAACTTCCGGCGAGGGTGCAACCTCGCCGACCGGCATGCCATGCTTGTCGTCCTTGGCTTCCCGGAATGGAGGCAGGTTCTTAATCCATGAAAGAATCCGTGCAGGCCGGTTGCTCATTACGCATCACACCTCGACACGACGTCGAAGCCAATCCAAGACATAAGCGTACACATCTTCCTTGTCAATCTCGTTAAGAATCTCATGACGCCCGCCGGGGAACAGCTTGAGCGTCACATCGGAAACATTCGCGTCATGATACATCCCGTAGACGGCGCGGACACCTCTGCCAAATTTCCCCACAGGATCCTTGTCCCCGCTGATGATAAGCAACGGAAGGTCACGGGGAACCTGCGCGGTCACATGTCTGTCGTTCACATAGGCGATTCCCGTGAGCAAATCCGCGAAGAAGCCAGATGTGCAGACAAACCCGCAATTATCGTCTGCCACATACTCATCCACCGCATGGATGTCACGGCTCAGCCAGTCAAAAGCCGTGCGGGCAGGAGCGAATCTTCGGTTATAACCGCCGAAGGACAGCTTATCCAGCCTTTTGGAGACATGATGGCTGCCATACCGCCGCACTTCACCACGGGCAAGTGCCAGTCCAAGACGACCGGCAATGCCCTGTCCGGGAGCTGTGCCACAGATGATGATGCCGCTGTAGAAAGAAGGATGCTTCACCATGGCGGTACGGGCAAGGAACGAACCCATGCTGTGTCCGAAAAGGAACACCGGTACATCAGGATAGTCCGAGGAAACCGCATAGCTGATCTCCCAGGCATCCTCGGCGACCCGGAACCACCCGTCGTTGTCAGAAAACCATCCCCGGTTCTCAGGGCGGTCAACACTCAGCCCATGCCCGCGATGGTCATGGGCACAGACAATGAAACCCTGTGAGGTCATGAAGGAAGCAAAGTCCTCATACCGGGCACTATGTTCCGCCATACCGTGCAGGATATGGAGCAAACCCACAGGATTTCTGCGGGATCGTGGTTCCCAGATGCGACAGGCCAGCCTGAAACCGTCACTGGTATTCATGTACCGTACTTCCATATCTATTCCCATCCTATGTTAAAAGAAACTATGCCCATAGGTTCTGTAAGTATTTATATAAGTCTAATATCATATTAGACATAATATGCGCATCTGGCAAGAAGCGAATAATCAGTTTTGACAGTTTTTGCCAAGAAAGGCAGAGCTGTGCTACTGTATGTCCATGACACGCCTCCTGATAGCTTCCGACCTTCATGGAAATGCCGATTCATTGAAGACTCTGTATGATGTCGCCGTCCGGACAGGATGCGCCGCCATCCTGATGGCCGGGGATCAATGTCCAGGAGCCAGCGCAACCTTTGCCACAGCTCTGGCCTCGCCTCCCATCCCTCTGGTCATGGTCAGGGGGAACTGCGACGGCTCATGGGAATACGACGGCTACCTGCTGCGTTATCCTCCCCGTTTCAGGATTTATGACTGGGACGGACGCACCATACTTCTGACCCATGGCGATGCATTCACCTCGCCGGAGATGACCGGAACAACCTTGAAGCCGGGAGACCTCTTTGTCACCGGCCACACCCATGTACCCCTCTTGGTGAAAGAGCCGCAGGGATGGTTGCATCTTAATCCTGGTTCGGCATCCCGCGGCAGGGGGAAAAGTGACCCTTCATATGCGCTGGCGGACGGGGACGGCATCACGATATACGTGCTGGAAACGGGAAAGCCCATAGCCAGTATTCCTTGGCCGTGACTGGCCATGAGCAGCACATGCCAGCTCTGCTACTGTCTTTTTTGATTTCTTGCATCATATACGCTTGAAAATTAATCATAAACAAATATTAACATCCAAAATCACCAAATAACCCGAAAGTATTATATGCTTTTCATGCAAAATAATACCTTTGGGTAATAGCTTTCTGCCATCACCACGTTTATACTACTTTATTAATTACTACCATATGCGTAAGCTGGCATGTCATCATCTTCTTCATGAAGAAAGGAAAAGACACTATGAGAGAGAGAGAGAGAGAGAGAGAGAACGACGAAATCTGAGAGAACTGCGTATGAGCAAATCTAGCAGACCAGGTTTTGTGGTTCTTACAACCATTCTGATACTACTTGCCGCCCTTATTTCATGCGACAGCAAACTGAATGTTTCAAATACAAACGAAGTACGTTTCACTTCCGAGATAGGCCGCAAGGCCACGGCAGACTCCGAATGGCAAGCCGATGATGAAGTCGGCATCTACATGGTAGCTCATGATGCCCTGACAGCTACTGCCGCCTCAGAACGTGCAAACAAACTCTACACGGCTGACACAGCCTTCCAGACTTCCGGCTTCACTCCTGCTACCGTTGGTGACACCTTGAAGTGGGATGACATCTCCACCCCTGCCATCACACACTTTGACTTCATCGCCTATTATCCTTACGTGTCTTCCATCGCCAATACCACCGCCCTACCCATAAATGTCTATCCAGGTTCCGGGGAACAGGATACCGGAAAGGCTGACTTCCTGTGGGGACGCACCGACAATGTACAGAACAATACCTCAACGGTGCATCTGAAGCTTGACCATATGCTCTCCCGCCTGATTGTCAACATCTCTCCCAGCACGACCGTTGATGCTACGGCTATCAATGATGCCACCGGTGGATTTACTGCTACGGTCAAAGGCTTGAACACGCAGAGCGCAATCAACCTGAATGACGGAACCTTGGGCACGACGGATACGAGCGCATCTATTCTCATGAAGGACATTTCCGACACCCTTACGGCTACGGAAAGAACCGAGGGAAAGCGCAGGTTCGAGGCTGTGCTGATACCTGTGGACAACACTTTTGCTCTGGCTAACGTGAGCCTGGAGTTTACCCTGAGCGGTGGTGCTGGCGCTGGTACATACACATGGGCAGCGGATTCCGTAGCGACCTCTGATCAAGGCAAGATTCACTTTGACAAAGGCAAGCAGCATGTCTACAACATGACGCTCAATACGTCTGATGAAGAAGTCGCCGTTGCCGCCATTGAGATTGAGATTGGGGATTGGGATGAAAGTGACGGCGGGAACTGGGGAGCCGTCAAGGCATACCGGCTCACTTTTGATGACAACGATGCCACGAACGGAAATGCACCGGGACAGATACTCGCTCATGAAGGAAGTCAAATCACACTGCCGGGTCCCGGAGACCTGGAGAAAAACATCCATTACTTCTATGGATGGAATACTGATCCTGCTGGCACTGGAACCCAGTATGCCGCTGGTGACACATTAGAGATTCTTGACCAGGATGTGACTCTGTATGCACGGTGGTTGGTGAAGATTAAATCAGTCTTCACCGGATACAGCCATACGATGATACTGAAGGAGGACGGGACTCTCTGGGCGACTGGAAGCAACTATTATGGTCAACTGGGCTTGGGTTACAGCGGCATTCTAACCAACAGAAGCACACCCGAACAAGTCACATCCACATCCGAGGGTTCTCTCCCTGTTATCGCGTCTATCTCCGCCGGAGGCTATCACACGATGATCGTGGATGAGGATGGGAGTCTCTGGGCGACTGGATCCAATGAGGACGGACAACTAGGTTTAGGTGACAGCGGCTCTGCGACCGACAGAAGTACGCTCGAGAAAGTTCCGTCCATGGGCACTGATGTCGCAGATGTCTTTGTCGGAGGCTATCACACGATGATCCTGAAGAAAAACAATACACTCTGGGCAATAGGCTGGAATAGTTATGGCCAACTGGGCGATGGTACTTCAGGCGGCGATCCGGACTTCAAAAGCACACCCGTAGAAGTTTGGGATTCTCCCGATGGTCAGGTGAAAATGACTGATGTCGCGGCCGTATCCATCGGAGACGAACACACGATGATTCTGAAGAAGGACGGCACGCTCTGGGGGACAGGATTCAACTATTGGGGTCAACTGGGCGATGTCACTACGATCAACAGAAGCATTCCTGTGCAGGCCACGTCCATGGGGACTGATGTCGAGGCCGTCTCTGCCGGATATTCTTTTACGATGATCCTGAAGAAAAACAATACACTCTGGGGAGTAGGAGAGAACGCGGACGGACAACTGGGTGACAACACTAGGGCCCCCAGAAAGACTCCCGTACAGGTCATGGAGGCTGAAGGGGTCGGATTCATGACTGATGTCAAGGCTGTCTCTGCCGGATACTACTATACGATGATTGTGAAGAAGGACGGCACGCTCTGGGCGACTGGAGACAACTGGGCTGGTCAACTGGGTGACGGCACTACGACCGACAGAACTACTCCCGTGCAGGTCAAGGGTGCTGGAGGGGTCGGGTTCATGACTGATGTCAAGGCCGTCTCTGGCGGAGACGGCCACACGATGATCCTGAAGAATGACGGCACACTCTGGGCGACTGGATTTAACCATTATGGTCAACTGGGTGACGGCACTACGACCGACAGAACTACTCCCGTGCAGATAATTCTCTGACCGAAACATGAGAAAATGTTAGGACATCCATCGTTTATCAGCCTCCTTCGGGAGGCTTTTTATTAGTCACTCAGAAAGCGTCCGGCTCCCGTTCTCCATCAATGGTGTCCACAGCATCGTAGACATGGCGCATACGTCGGTATGCATCCCTCAATGGACGGATGGACAGCACATCATGCCAAGATCCGTTTTCGGTAGGTATTATGGAGAAGTACGGCGAAAAATCAGCAGCAGTACAGTCGTCATCGGATCCGTTAAGACGTTTGTCCAACCTTTCCTGGATACGCCGCGCCCGACGACCGAGAAGAAGCACGCGGGCATAGGAGACATCATGTCCGACGATTGAACTGATGAAACCGGGCATGAATCGATGTGCCATCATCCGGATACCCAAGAAAGGAGCATGAAGAAGTTTGAAGGTTCCCAAGCTCGCGGAAATCCTGCCCGACGCTCCCCTCCTTCCCCAGTAATAAATCTGTGCGCCGAAACAAGGATCCAGTCCCATGGTCTCGCAGCCGTAACGAACTGATTCATCATGAACCACCCAGGCAGCAGTCTTATTCACGCTCCCCCTCTGGAGAGCAGGCTGGATTACTCCGGCCATGAACGAACCGCCATAGCCCGTCATGTCAACAAGTGCCTGCCCACGGGCAGAGCGTATATCGTAGGGTCCTAGCTCAAGACCGCGTACCGAGAAAGCAAATTCCTTGTGCCCGTAGGCTTGTGCCGCGGCATCGATACCTCCCGCAAAACCAATCGCCCTGTTCTTGCACAGTGCTATGTCACGGAGCAAA
The DNA here is from genome assembly GCF_000208385.1 of Parasphaerochaeta coccoides DSM 17374. GTDB lineage: Bacteria > Spirochaetota > Spirochaetia > Sphaerochaetales > Sphaerochaetaceae > Parasphaerochaeta > Parasphaerochaeta coccoides. The sequence continues at coordinate 1,424,326 of NC_015436.1, forward strand.
CGGGCAGCGAACACGACGAAGGATTCTCCGGCAGAAATGAACGGCGCATCATGAAAGGCTCCAGCCTCCATTCCGTGTCTCACCCAGCCCAGCATACCCCCGGCGGAAACCGGATCCATCCCCTGCTCCACACACACAGCAAGAAGGGAACGAACAATGTCAGGGTCGAAAATTCCCTGATGGGAGCCTAACATGATGGCCTCGGAGAAACCAGGTTCATTCTGGCTGGCCGGGGATGCGATATCAGGTAATAGGCGGGAGAATATGGTATAGCGTACCTGCCCATGAAGGCGTAACTGCTCCTGTCCCCCCAAGTATCTCAGCCTGGGGTCGGCACTGTAGGTGAAATTGTTGATGCTGACCGTACCGGTGGAAACGGAATCAGTTACTTCGACGGCGGAACCATACCGGGCAAGGGCGCGGCAGACAGGATTAAGACGGATTCGACGGCGCAGCCTCTGGAAATTGGCGGTAAAGGCTTTTCTGTCGGCGGCAGGAATCCGCACGCCATCCTCCGCAGTGGAAGGTCGGGCGCTTATGCTGATAGCCTTGATATTCTTCAACCCCATTACCGCTCCCAGGCCCCCCCGCCCTATGCTCTGCGCCTGGCAGACCAGAGAGGCGCAGGCAACTCCATGTTCCCCCGCCGCTCCTATAGACAGCACCGTTACATTGGCACAGGCTCCCAGCGCATCATCCATGGCCGCGGTCGTGGCTTCATAGTACTTGTCAGCGTACATGAAACTGACACCCTTCTCGTCAATGACAATGACCGAGGAACGATGGAGGCGACCGGATAAAACCAGTGCATCGTAGGAACAGAAGCGAAGGAAACGGCCAAAGGCGGTATCACTGTAGGCCACTGAAATCCGTCTCGTCACCGGAGAGCGGGTCACAACAGAAAAACCTCCGTCCATGTACTCGTAGCCGGTAATCATTCCGCAGGCGAATACCATGGGGTTGCCCTGCTCATAGCGGGCTGTGACCGTAGCGGTATCCCGTACATATTTTTCGTATAACGCCAGGGCAAGCAGGCGTCCTCCAGCGCAGACTTCCAGCAACGGAGACGCAATGGGATCAATGCGCCATGAACGGGAATCCAGGTCAATGACAAGGCATCGTCCCTCACGTTCATGGGGAGGAACCACCTGCCGGGAACTACCCTGGAGGGATGGCGTATCATCAACCTGATAGTCTTCATAGGGGGACATGGTCATGAACAAACTGTACCTTTTGACCCGTGAGCTGTCAACGTGAGTATAACCGGAAACATCACTCGAAACATCACCCCGACGCCAGGAGAACGCCAGGAGAAACCTTGCACTTGTTCCCTGGCTCTCTCCCGCGTATAGTGGAAGATAAAGACAAGGAGAGGAGACCGCGCCATGACACATCGAACTGAAGCAGGGAATAAGGTAGTATGGGCTGCCGTGTTGGAGAAGACGGGTCGTCTGCTCACCGTCACGGTCGAAGGACAAGCCGTGGAAGCCCCTTATGCGTGTAGTGGACTGGATGCCCTGCGCCTTGCTGCACGCAAGGACAAGGCTTTGGACGCCCTGCTGAAAAATTCTGGATATCATGACAATCCCATAGTCGCCATCTTGGCGAACAATGAGCTGCTTCCCTTGTCCGGACGACTCAGGGCGAACTGCGTCCTCACTCCTGTGCGTCTTTACAGCGAACATGGCAAGAGGGTCTACCGCCACAGCATCTGTTTCCTGCTGAGCAGAGCCGCACACGAGCTTTTTCCCGGACGCCGCTTGGTCATAGGACATTCCCTTGGCGACGGCTACTACTTCTCATTCGATGATGAACAATCCGTCCCCTCCATGGATATCAGAAAGCTTTCGGAGCGGATGCAGGTCATTGTCGAAGCTGCTGAAAGTGTGGAGAACATTCATCTTTCCTACCAGCAATCAATGGACTACTTCACTGCCATGGGTTTTACGCAGACCCGCAGCATCCTTGAATACCGCAACGAGCCCTTGATCAGCCTGTACCGTTCCGGCTCCTATGTGGACATTGCCTACGAGCCGCTGGTGTACAATACGTCAATCATGGCGTTGTGGGAGCTTAAGCCTTACGGCAGCCGCGGCATGTTGCTCCGCTACCCCCGTTCCATTGACTTCCACACCCTTCTTCCCTGGAGGGACAATCCTCTGCTTTTTTCCGTGTTCACCGAATACAAGAAACGGGGCATAATCCAAGGCGTGAGCAGTCTGGGCGAGTTGAACAAGGTCTGCGGGACAGGGGACATCCGTTCCTTTATCCGTCTCTCTGAAACACTTCAGGAAAGCAAGATATCAGCAATAGCCGACCAGATACACCGCAGGGGAACAGTCCGGGCAGTATTCATTGCCGGGCCTTCTTCATCCGGCAAGACGACCTTTGCCCAAAAGCTGGGCATCCATCTCCAAGTTGCTGGTTACTCAACCGTCAAGGTGTCGCTGGACAACTACTATGTCCCGCGTGACCAAGTGCCGCTGGACGAGTTCGGAGAGAAGGATTATGAGGCGTTGGAAGCACTGGACACCGCAGGAATCAGGAATGATATCACCGCTCTTTGCCGAGGGGAGAGCGTCGTCCTTCCGCGTTTCAGTTTCAAGGATAGCAAGCGGTTCACCGATGGGCCGGCAATCACGGTTGATGCTTCGACACTTCTGATCATCGAAGGAATACATGGCCTCAACCCCGCTTTGCGCACAGGTCTGGAGGATAACCAGGTGTTCCGTGTTTATATCTCCGCCCTGACGCAGTTGAACCTGGATGATCACAACAGAATCAGCACGACGGACAACAGGATTCTCCGGCGGCTGGTACGGGACAAGAGGACGCGCCATGTCGATGCAAAGATTACCTTGGGCATGTGGTCAAGCGTGGAAAGGGGGGAACGCAGGCATATCTTTCCCTATCAGAACAATGCGGATGCCATGTTGAACAGTGCGCTTGACTACGAACTGGGGGTGCTGGCTCCATTCGCCGAGCCTCTGCTCCGTGCGGTGAAACCACAGGATGGCAAGGCTTACACCATTGCCCGGCGGCTTCTCGCGTTCCTCAAGAATGCTTATCCCATCCAGGAAAGTCTTGTTCCCGGAGATTCGTTGCTTAGGGAGTTCATAGGAGGAAGCGAGTTCCATGCGGAATGAAGGAAGCGCAGCCTAAACGGAAAGAAATGGCGTGACCGCGTAAGCGGGACTCCGGTGGTTGTTCATGGTGAAGACATGGCGGCAACCATGATTTCAAAATTCTCAGGAAGCTCATAGGATGTACTTCTGCCCCCGGAAGCCGAACGGACAAGAAGTCCCTTCCCCATTAAGAAATTAATATCCCTGCCAGCAGTATCAACTGAACATTTGGCAATCTTCGCCCATTTACTGGTCGTCAGTTTTCCATAGAAACTACCTTCGGCACGTTTGATGAGCAATGATATCTGCCGGGAGTTCAATCCTTGGGAATCAAAAGCCTGGACAAGCTGGCGGATCCTTATGGTGGTAGTGATGGAATCCGTGGCAATCTTCATTGCCCTCTCAACCATTCCTGCGTACCACAGCAACCAAGAAGTCACGTCAATACTGGAACTTTGACCGGACAGTCTGGATAATTCTTCATAATATGCTGAACGTTCCCGATTAATTTGTGCCGATATACTGTAATAATGCCCAGTATCTTCATGATCCAAAGCAAGAATATAGTCCGACAACGCACGAGCAATTCTTCCATTCCCGTCTCCGAATGGGTGGATGCACACAAACCATAAATGAGCCAATGCACTCTGGATGATGCGCTCTCCGGTAGGCTGTTCTGAATTGAGCCAGTCAATCAAAGCTGCCATCTCCGTCTCAATCCGTTCATGGGGAACGCCTTCATAGCCGATGCGTTCCTTACCTATCGCCCTGCCGCTCATGATATAGACATCCGACATGCGCCATGTCCCGACCAGAGAAGGCTGCGTCTTTCGAGGCACTCCGGTAAAGAGATTGCGATGCCATGAAAAGATACGGTCTGTTGTCATTGGTTGTTTGTCATGCAAGGCATCAAAGACTATATCAACGATGTGTTCTTCATTTTCTTTCTTTTTCAGTGGGGAAACCGGGATGCCCAGACGATGCGATACTGAAGACCATACCGAAGCGACATCCAGGTTTTCGCCTTCAATTTCACTACTTTGCATAGTTTCAGCGGTAATCATGCGAGAAGTAAAATTCACGCGGGCATCATGACTCAGAAGATTCGCGGCATTATCCAGTGCCCCCTGGACATATTTGGTATTCACAAGTATCTGCATGATAGCTTCACGGTCATATGTAAAATGTGGCCAGCGGAGATGTTCCCAGATATAGCCAATCATCTGCCATTCCTTCTCATATCATGCGGAGAATAACACTTTTGAGCTATATTCTCCGCATTTTTGCGGTATATATGCCTTATTATATGTTTTCTCTGCATAAATGCAAGCATCACATAACCCAAAAGTATTATATGATTTTCCCGTAAAATGTTACTTCATAACAACGCAAATCCCCTGTCCATCATGGTCAGGCGTCACACGTTCTCACTCTCCCCTTCATCCTCATCCGGCAGGACAGCCTTGCAAAATCCGTCCTCGGCAATCACCAACCTTAACCGGGAAGCCAGCCGGATGTGGTGACGCCGCGCCCACTGCACATAGGCGCAGCTTTCCGGTAACCAAGCAGCCATCATGGCTTTCCAGAGTGTCATCTTCCGGCATCGGGGACATTTCCTGAAACGCGCAGGATAAACCATACAAAAATTGGTCAGGACATCGAGGAACTCACAAGCGGAATCCATATCATAGATAAGCTCATCCCCGTAGATGACCTTTTCGTGACAGCACATGCCACATCGTGAACAGATGTTTTCCCATCGGTCAGCGCAGGACATGGATGAAGACATGGGCAGCGCTAAGATTCTTCCGCCATGCTCCGACGCATACGCCGGGCAGCAGCGGTATCAATGGCAGGCAAGATATGCAAGGGAGTCACCGCAATAATCCCTTCCCTGGCCAGCTCATAGTCAGGAGGATATTCCCCCTCCATTGCCAAAGCGGACGGCTGGGCACGTCCGGCAAGGGAATGACTGTCGAAAGTATGACTGGTCAGCTCCGCCGATGACCCGAAGCTAGTACCGGACGTATCAAAGATGCGACGGACGACATCACGGGCACTCTGCATTGTAGCGTAATATTCCAGCCTGCCGATACCGCCTACATCCCATTGTCCGGTCGGATTAGGCGGGACGTTGATGTTGACCAGCGTGGTGCTATCGCAGAAACCGAGGAAAAATTCAAGGTTGGCGGTAAGGAAAGAAGCTGCTTCGGCAAAAGGTATCGGCTTTTTACCGCCCCATGCGCTGATTGCAATTGCACGGATATCCATAAGGGATGCCTCGCGCGCTGCGCCGAGCGTGCCGCTGTACAGGATGTCAGTGGAAAGATTGTAGCCATGATTGATGCCGCTGATCACCATGTCGGGCTTCACAGGAAGTACCCCTCCCTTCACCGCATAGAGTACGCAGTCCGCAGGCGTCCCGCTGCAATGGAAGCCGCGCTCGGCATAACGGGTCACCACCACGTCCCCGCGGAGCGTCATGGAATGACTTGTAGCACTGCGTTGCCCGTTTGGGGCGCAGACCCATACATCATGACCGGCAGCACTCAGGGTGCGCTCCATAGTGACAAGCCCCTCGCTGCCGTATCCGTCGTCATTTGTCAGTAGAATGTTCATGCATTGATTTTCGAATGTACCGACGCTCCTCCCCGTGGAACGAATATCCTCCAGTCGGGATGAAAGCCGAAGATACGCTCGTACTCCTCCAAGCGTTCCAGATATGAGTTCAGACCAGTCTGCGTAAGCAGAACCATGAGCGTACCGTTGATGCCATTTGCCACGATGTTCGCACCATGGCACCCCGGAGTCTCGGAAGCGCGTTTTGCCAACCAATCGACTTCCGGACAGGAAATCTCCATCTGGTCGCGCATTCCCATCTGAATACGGTTCATGATTCTACCATACTGCAAGGGTTCCTTTTGTACAAGCTGGGCCGCTGCTTCACGGGCAAGGCGGCTTTCGGTGAAAATGTAGGAACAAACATGGCTGGACTCACTGTCCAGACAGCCCAGCTGCTCCATGAGGTCGGCATCACCCATCTCGCGCAGGGTGCTGATTGACATACGGGAGCGGAGTATCTTGAAGGCGTGCTCGGCAGTGCGCCTTTTCTCGTTCATTTCATCACGCAGCATCTGATGGGGGATGTTGCTCTCCACCACGATGCAGACATTTCCTTCTTCCTGCTTGAAAGGAAAATCATATTTCTCATAGCTTCCCCTCTGGAGATCAAAAATCAGGAGCTTCTCTTCCTCGGCGTTCAACATGGTCTCGATGTCACTGATACGACAGTAGCGGCCGTTGAAACGGGCGCATGCGCCAAAGAGATAGCGGATGTATTCCTCACGGGAAAAGTTCATATGAAAGAGACTACCCAAAGCCATCAGGGAGCCAAGACAAAGGGCAGTGACACCAACAATGCCATCGTAGGCAAGCAGATCACCGGAAAAGGAAACATTCAGGCCGCGGTCTATCCTCCGACCATCCTTCTGAAGCTCGTTGACCACTCCCTTGAAGAAATTTGCCCACCTATCCTCCCTCCGATATTTCACGGCTCCCAAGGCAAAGTGTTTCTTATCATTGAGAGCCGCATTGTACAGGCGTACAACAGCATCGTCCCGAAAGGAAATAGCAACTTTGAGGCTTTTTTCACCCGCCGCGCTGATTACAGGACCATTGCAATAATCCGCGTAAGCCCCGACAAAAGTATAGGAAGAAGGCACGTCCACGATGATATCCGGGTTTTCATCATATTCCTTCGCATGTGTCTGACGCGCCGTAACCATGAAGATCTCCCCCGGTTCTCTGTCGCCATTCTAGGCTAGGGAAAATCTTTTTGCAACAAAAAACCACCATCGCCCCAAGGCGACGGCGGTGAATATTCCATGACAGAACAAATAGATGACAAATTCTCCGGAGAAAGTTACTCCTTGATGCCGTAACGCTTGTTGAAGCGCTCGACGCGTCCTGCGGTGTCCAGAAGCTTCTGGGTACCAGTGTAGAACGGATGGTTGAAAGCACTGATTTCAACTTCAAGGTTACGGACGGTGCTCTTGGTTTTGACGGTGAAACCACCGGCGCACTTCACTTCTGTCAGTTCATATTTCGGGTGAATGCCCTTCTTCATTTCGTTGCCTCCATATCTCCACTTGTTGCTACGGACACGCCTTCACAACAAGCAATCGTCTCTCTTATACGCCGAACCCGACGAACCTTAGTATACCGTAGGCCGGGACGTAGAGTCCAGATAACTGGAACCATTGGACCCGTTGCCGGACGGCTCAAGCGTAGCCGATGTGTTCATCGACCGCAAGAACGCTTCATTGTTCTTGGTTTTCTTCATTTTGTCAATGAGGAAACTGGTCAATTCCAAGTCCTCCATGCTGTTGACTGCATTGCGCAGTATCCAGAGGCGGGAAAGTTCTTCTTGGGTAAGCAACAGATCCTCGCGCCGCGTACCACTTTTCTTGATGTTTATGGCAGGGAACAGGCGTCTGTCGGCCATGCGGCGATCCAGCACAATCTCATTGTTGCCGGTACCCTTGAATTCTTCAAAAATGACTTCATCCATCCGGCTGCCTGTCTCTATCAAAGCGGTGGCGATGATTGTCAAGCTACCGCCATGCTCAATGTTGCGTGCCGCGCCAAAGAAACGCTTGGGCTTGTGGAGGGCGTTGGAGTCTACACCGCCGGAAAGTATCTTGCCGCTGGCCGGTACTGTCTGGTTATAGGCACGGGCGAGACGGGTTATCGAATCAAGAAGGATGACCACGTCCTTCTTATGCTCCACCATCCGCTTGGCCTTCTCCACCACCATCTCGGCCACTGCGACATGGCGGGTCGCCTGCTCATCAAAAGTGCTGGCAATGACCTCGCCTTTGACGTTGCGGCGCATGTCGGTCACTTCCTCTGGTCTCTCATCAACCAGCAGAACCATCAGCTTGACCTCTGGATGGTTGGATGTGATGGCATTGGCAATTTTCTGCATCAGCACCGTTTTTCCGGTACGGGGAGGTGCCACGATAAGAGAACGCTGACCCTTGCCGATGGGACAGAACAAGTTAATCATCCGCATGGAGATGTCTCCTGACTCAGTCTCCAGGTTGAGCTTGGCATCAGGGAACAGGGGGGTCAGGGTGTCAAAACTGTTGCGGAGCTTTGCCGCATGAGGCGTATCATCATTGACCTTGACAACCCTGAGGATGGCAAAGAAACGCTCGCCGTCCTTGGGAGAACGAATCTGCCCTTCAATGCTGTCGCCTGTCTTCAGGCTGAAAAGTTTAATCTGACTCTGTGAAATGTAGATGTCCTCAGGTCCGCTGAGATAATTGTTCAGCGGAGAACGGAGGAATCCATATCCGTCGGCAAGTATTTCCAGTGTACCGTTGGCAAAAATGATGCCGCCGGTCGCTGCATGGTTCTTAAGCAGCTCCAGGATAATCTCCTGCTTCTTCAAATCCTCCAGCCACGCGGGATCCATGCCTACCGCCACAGCCATGGCCCTCAAGTCTTCGACAGGCTTGACGGACAGGTCGTTGATTACAATACGGGGAGCGTCCGGATTATCCTCGGCCGGATTGGTCGCATAATCATCCTGCGGTATGCCGCCGCGTCCGCGATAGTTCTTGCTGTTGCGCGCATTGAGGTTCTTGCCCTGCCCTTGACGACGTCCGCCGGACTGATAGTTCCCCGGACCGGGAACGTAATTGCGCTGGTTGCCATAGGGACGTCCGCTGTTCTGGTAGGCCGGACGAGCTTCACGCCGGCCCTGTACGGGAGAAAGTGTTTCCTGCTCAGAGTTCCTCCCTTCCGCAGGAATAAAAGCTCCCGTATTCCTTTCCGTGTTTCTTTCCGTGCGCCTTTCCGTCCTGGAAGTCTCTCCGTCTCTGTTTGAAACGCCCATGGTCTCGGAAGCATCAATGGAAAGATCCATCAGTGATTCATCCTTTCCGTCTTCCCTCTCCCGCTGGTAAGCATCTTCATATTGTTCATCGGGGGAAGTAGAGCGGGCATATTCCTCGACTACAGGGGAATCATCCACCACTTTCCGGATTTGGCGGCCACGGGGTGAACGGATGGTTCTGCGAGGAACAGGGGAATGCGGGGCATAGGTTTCCCGTCCGTCCCGATTGTCCGCTCCGGAATCATGGACACTGGCATTCAGGGCAGGGGCAGGAACAGAGGTTCCCGGTGTCGAGACCTCCGTGACGGTGTCTGAGGACACCATGTCTTTCTCTGCGTTGACGGCAGGTTTACGGACGACAGGACGTTTCCTGATGACTCTTTTCACTGGCTTAGGGGAAGATTCCTGCGTCGCAGGATCATCAAACAACTCGGATGTCATGAAATTCTCCACTTGAGTTTTAAAAATGGTCATGTTGACTGGACGGAGGCAACGTGCCACAAGGCAGGGGAAGCCATACCTGTCGGTCATCCATGAATATGCTGTACCTTGACTTTTAAGATGCGGTCAACATTATACGCGGGAGCTGGGATTGCGGCACTTATGCTACGACATATGTAATTCTGCTACCCGCGGGACGTTTCAAATATAAAGCCATGCGCCGGTTATGTCAAGCAATGGACGTTTTTCCAGAAAGGCGCGGGCAAGGACGCACGCCGCCACAGCAGCCCGGCGTCGAATGGAATCTCTTCCCCATGTAGTGAAACGCAGCCTCACTACCTCTGTCTTCTGCTCAGGGGAAGCGAAGCCAAACCAGACCTCGCCTACCGGCTTATCTTCCGTACCTCCGTCCGGACCGGCGATTCCGGAAATGGAAATTGCCAGGGAAGTACCGCTGGCATGGAGCATCCCCTCGGCCATCTCCGCCACGCACTGACCGCTGACTGCTCCGTGTTTCTCCAATGTCGCCTTCCTCACTCCCAGAAGACATATCTTGGACTGATCCGCGTAAGTGACCATTCCTCCCCAGAACCACGCTGAGCTGCCCGCACGGTCGGTCAGGAGCTTGGACAGATAGCCGGATGTGCAACTCTCCGCGCAACTGAGCATCATGCCCTTCTCCAGAAGCAAGTCGGAAAGAGCGTCCACTGCCTCCATGTTACCATTGGCAACCAACTCTGTTCCCAGAATGCGGCGCAGGCGTATCATGGTCTCCCTCCGGGCGTCTTCCGACGAACCGGTGACATACAAGCTAATCCTGTGGGGCTGGAAACGAGTTCCCCATTGCACTCCATCCCGTGCCGCTTCAGCGTATTTAGCCTCAAGCACGGATTCACCGAGAAGATAGACGGAATACTCGTCACGGCTGGTTTCATGATGGCCGCGCAGGGACGCAAGCCATGGCCGCACCAGATCTTCGAACATGCCGTTGAGTTCCAGGGGAGGACCGGGCATAGCAGCGCAGGCGACATGACGGGTCACTCCATTCTCCCCGGATATTGGAATGAAGCCACGGAATCCAGGAGCAGTGCCACGTGGATTCTCCAACACAGTAAAACCTTCGGGAATCAGTGCTTGCCGTTCATTGGGGCCATGGATGCGCTCCCCCATCCTCTCGTAGACCAATTGCCACGCATAGGGGTCAGTGACCAAGCGCACTCCGGCCATATCCGCTATGACGCGGCGGGTCATGTCATCGCTGGTAGGCCCAAGCCCGCCGGTAACAAGCACCACATCCGAATGGTCAAGGTTTGCTTTGAGGCCTCCCTCAATCGTCCCATCGTCAGGCAGGACGACAATACGGTTCACCCGGTAGCCTAGCCGCGTCAGTTCGGCGGCCAGGTGCTGTCCGTGCCTGTCGGTGATGATGCCACGGGTGATTTCTGTCCCGATGATGCAGATGGTCGCGTTATGATACTCATGCTCAGGCATTTTATTTTTTCCTGCGTTCCACTATCTTTTCTCCGGCCTGCCACGCCGCTGCCAGAGCCATGAAGATGACTACGGCCATGCTAATCAGTCGCATGGGAGTGTCTCCATAGCGGGTATACGGCGTGTTGCCATAGGTATCAGCGGTATATACCGGTACTTCATACATGCGCCAGTCTTCGACAAACGGGGGCATGGGATTGACCATGCGTCCTGTCGGAGTGATAACCGTGGTGATGCCGCTGTTGGTTCCGCGGATGGTCGAGCGGCGGGTTTCCACTGAACGGAAGACAGCCATGGCGACATGTTGCACCTCGGCGGAAACCGCCTGGGACCAGCTATCATTGGTCATGTTTACTATGACATCCGCTCCGGTGCGCACGAAAGCTGCCGTCAGGTAGCCAAAGACATCCTCAAAGCAGATAGGAGTGGAAAAACGAACACCATCTGCTGTCTCGAAGACTGTACTTTCCGTTCCTTTCTCCCACCAGTTGTAATCATTGGCAAGGAGCAGGTTGTACAACCATGGCATCTGCTTTTCATAGGGGAAATGTTCCGTGAAAGGAACAAGATGCTGCTTGCGGTATGTATCCTTGACCTCTCCGTCCTCAAACAGAAGCACCCCGTTGTAGTCGGCGCGGTTCCATTCCCCATTCTCCAACAAAGGGGGAAGATCAGGATTGGCGAGTACGCCTTCCGGATTCCCGGTGAGCAGCGGCACAGGCAAGGATTTCCCGAATGCCAGGAACTCATCGACAAGGGCTGCTGTCCGTTGGTCGGAAGGATACTGGGTATGCCAGGAAACCGAAGGGACGAAGGCAGTTTCCGACCAGATGATCATGTCCGGTTCGTAGCGCAGGGCTTCAAGGCTCATCCGCCTCATGATGTTGAAGTTCTTCTTGTACTGGTCATAACCGCCCTTCCATGAATCCGAGTTGTGCTGGACGGCGGCCACTCGCCAGAGGCGATCCGGTTCCATGGCATTCCAGGTGCTCAGGCTCACCGCTCCATAGACCAGCGTGCCGAGAACCAGTGCCGCATAGATGATGACGGCGAGCCGTTGGTCTTTCAGATAAGCGGACAGTGATGCTGACGTCATTTTGGGTTTTCCTGGCCGGAAATACTCTTCCCCGCTTCCAAAGATGCCTCGGCCTCCGGTAAAGAACGTGCCACGCCAGCGGTCGCCCACCCATGCGCCCAGGAAAGTCTGGGGCAGAATCATCAGGAAATTAATTCCCCAGATACCTGTGATGTCTGCTATCTGAATCAAAATGCGGTACTGGTAAAGAGCATAACCAATCATGCCATACGGATAACCGGCAAACCAGCTCTGGCTGACATAGGTATAGGCTAGCCAGGCAAAAGCCTGTGTCAGATAGCCGAAAGATCGGAACCATCTGTCCGCCGCCTTGAGGGCAAGGAAAAGAAAAACCATCTCCCCTCCCTTTATGATGGGGACAATGAGGATTGCCAGCGGGTGGAATGTCTTGAGCCAGTAGTTGAACATCAGGTAGAAGACGAACCCGAAAAGAAAACCATAAAAAGGTGTCAGTGCCCATGTCGTCCGGCGGATGACCGCAAAAAGAGGAATGAGCGACACAAAGGCCAAGGCGCCGAATCCACCGGAAAGCACCAGACCGGGAAAAGCCATGGAGAAAACCAAGGCCGAAACCACTAAAACAAGAACCTCAGAAACTACAGTTCCGAGGTTCCTTCTACCAAAAGCATTATCATGTGCAAGCATCCTGTGCCTCCTGAAAACGAGGGCGAAGGAGGAATCTTCTACTCCTGACGAATACGAAGATCCCAGACGTAATCTTTCAGTTCCTTTCCAGGACGGAAGATGGCAACGCCGTGGGTATCGACGGCCACCACATCTCCGGTCTTGGGATTGCGGGCTTTCTCACGACCCTTGCGTGTCCTCACCTCGAATGTACCGAAACCGCGAAGTTCAATAATTTTGTCTTCCTGCAAACCGTTCTTGATTTCCTCGAAGAACTCATCAAGAACCATGTGGATGTCCGACCTATTCAAATTCAGCTTCTGATGTAGATTTTCAATGATCGCAGCCTTTGTCAACTTTTCAGGGGAACCCATATGCCACTCCTCTCCAGACATTCATGCTGAATGCCTGATGTGTAATCACCGGAACTACGGCTTTGCCTTCGTTCCTTTCCGTGCGGCTGAATACAGCCTACCCGTATCATCTACGAGTACACAGCCCAATCACTACGTGCGGCTTCGCCGTACTCGCGTTGTTCATTTCGTTACCAATCATCGGGAATTACACCTTTGGTTTTATTCCCTCTCCGCTTTGCTACTCATCACCGATCATACGCATCGGATAGATTCGCACCAATCACGCCCCTTCCAAAAGAGGCCGGAGGATGAACGCCTCCTGTTACTGGGCAGAGGCGGCGTTCATTTTATTGAAGTGCGCATGAAGGCGACTCTTGGTACGGCTTGCGGTGTTACGGTGCAGGATACCCTTGTTCGCAGCGGTATCAATCAGTTTGAAGCTCCTCTGCATCGTTGTCTCGGCGGTAGCCTTGTCACCGGCTTCAATGGCAGCTTTGAACTTCTTCACGGATGTGCGGATGGCACTCTTGGCAGCGCGGTTGCGCATGCGGCGCTTTTCATTCTGGCGCTCTCTCTTTTCAGCGGACTTAGTGGACACAAATACCTCCAAACGTTGTGCAATTACAGACGTTTCAATCAATTATAAAGACGCCGCCACAGAGGTGACGACAGCCACAAACCATATCACAGACACTATTTTCGGTCAATACAATACTTTAAGGGAAAACGCAACTTTCTCATGGAGTTTCCGCCTTATCTGTCCTTGGCAAGAGTTTCCATAAATTCAGGCGTCACTTCCCACCGGGATGCATCATTGTCATACCGAATAGCCTCACGCGGGATGACCATGAATCTTCCCTCCGGCCCGGAAAGGGAAATCTTACGGGACAGGACATTGACCTCGGCGACCTTCATCAGGTCATGTTCCACTTTCAGGCGACTTCCCATGGGCGGGAAATCACGACGTGCCTCCTCATAGAAAAAATTTTCATACGCAAGACAGCAAAGCAGACGTCCGCACGGGCCCGATATCTTCATGGAATTCAGCGACAAGTTCTGCTCCTTGGCCATCTTGATTGACACAGTCTGTAGATTGTCGTTCATCGCATGGCAGCAGTACGGCCTGCCGCAGACTGCCAGACCTCCGACGACCCTGGCTTCATCACGTACCCCTATCTGGCGCAACTCAATACGCAGGCGGAATACAGCCACCAGCTCCTTGACCAACGCGCGGAAATCAACACGGACATCAGAGGTGAAGAAAAACAAGAGCTTTGGTTCTCCAAGCAGGTAGTGCGCGGCGACAGTCTTCATGTCCAGGTTCAGCTTACGCACTTTCTCCCTGCATACCCGCAGAGCCTCCTGCTCCATCTCCCGATGTTCTTGATAACGGTGCAGTTCTGAGGGAGTGGCAATATGATCCACCCAATCGACATCCCCGCTGATACTGGTAAGCACCGCTTCCTTCTGGGCAGGATTTACGTGCTTGCATCCTCCACCACAAGATGATGAGTCCGGCCTGGAATCCCAGAAAACACCCGCCTTTTCCATAGGACTTCGCCCGTCATCATCAGGAGCATCAGCTTTATAGTCCACGACGACATCTTCAATGACAGAAGAATCCTCGGCAGAGAAATCCTCGACAGAGGAATCCTCCGGTTCTCCGAAGGCGGCAGGAGGTTCTTCCTCCCGCAAGCTGTGACTTGGTTCTGCTTCAGAGCATGCACCGTGGCAATTGGGGCAGCCGGGAACATAAGGAGCGTCATCCGGAGCCAGAGGCCCCAGCACCAAGCCAAGGTCAAGACCATACTTGGTAGGAACCATCACCGAGGTTCCGTTGTAAATGATGCTGTCCGAAGCAAAGACGCCTGTCTCGTTGGAGGCAGGGTTCTTCACTATATAGAGGTATCCTGAAGAAGCGTCGGAACGGAAAGCCTGCCTTTTGCCTTCGGAACCACGCTCTACTGGGCGTATGCTGTCCTTCATCAATATCCTTCATCGCCCTATGGGCTGACTGTTATTTTATAGTACATCAGAAAATAATTACAGGCAATCCTGCTTTTTCCAATGAAAAGAACGTATCATGGTATAGACGATTTGTCAAATCGCCATCTGCTTTTCTGACCATGCAACATTGCGTGAGCACCAGTGTCACAGCTCATGTCATCATGCCTTTGCTTTCCTGCCTCCTGAAGCCTTCATCATCATGATGCTGACCAGCAGTACCACAGGGAAGACGATTGCCGCCAGGATGCCCGCCGAAAGATTGTCTCCGAATGAAGCGGATACAAACCCCGCCACGGTCGGGCCGGTCATGCAACCCAAGTCCCCAGCCAGCGCAAGGAAGGCAAAGAGCGCGGTTCCTCCGTTACGGATGGATGCCGAAGCCATGCTGAATGTCCCCGGCCACATGATGCCTACGGACAGACCGCAGAGACCGCATCCCAGCAAGGCAAGAACAGGATACGGGGAAAACGTAATCAGCAGATAGGATGCCACACAAAGCAGTGTACTCCACGCCATGAAACGCTTCAGATTAAAACCGTGGCCGTATTTGCCGTATAGCAGGCGCGACAAACCCATCATGATGGCGAAGAACATTGGCCCGGACAAATCTCCAATCGTCTTGGCAACACCAAGCCCTCGTTCGGCGAAAGTAGAAGACCATTGGCTCACTGCATGCTCACTCGCCCCTGCGCAAAGCATCAGAAGGACAAAATACCAGAAGGTTCGTGTACGGAGAAGTGCTTTCAGGGAAAGACCCGTCTCTCCTTCCGCAATCAGGGGAGCAAGGGGAACACGGGTGAATACCACGGCGTTGACTGCGGGAACCACTGCCCAGACAAGGGCAAGGTACATCCAGTTCCTGATGCCGAAGATGAAAAAGAATATGGTCGAGACAAGCACGACCCCCACATGCCCCCAGCAGTAGAAGGAATGGAGAAGGCTCATTGCCGTCTGTTTGTTGTCCGTCGGACAGGCTTCCACTATGGGACTGATCAGCACTTCCAGCAGACCTCCTCCCACAGCGTAAATCAGGACGGATACCAGAAGACCTGTAAAGGGTGCTGTGAAAAGACCTGGAAGGATGGTCAGGCTCACCAGTCCCGCAAAAGCAAAGACATGTGCCAGCACCGTGCTGACCCGATACCCGATGCGATCGATGAAAAGCGGAGAGACGGCATCGACCAGGAGCTGGAACCCGAAGTTAAGTGTGACCAAAAGAGTAATACTCCCCAGTGGGATGTCATACGTACTCTGGAAGGTCAGGAAAAGAAGCGGGACGAAATTATTGACGATTGCCTGGACGATGTACCCGGTAAAGCAAGCTCTGATGGTACGGTTGTAGTTCAAGGGCATAATATCTCCTGAATCATGCTGATGACACAGTGTAAAGAGTTGCACGGGAAAGGAAATATGTAAAGAACCAGTTAGGGTTTTTGTCAAGAGGAACTTTTTTGGGATGGGAAAAACGCACAAAAAAAGGGCGCAAAACGCGCCTGTGGGCGGCTGTATGCGGTTTTGAGGGCAGGTAGTATAAAACCCTTACATACACGGGAAAAGGGATTTTAGAGCCTGATAAAATCCAATTATTTGAAGATAAGCGCATTCGTACAGCTTGGAATGAGGAAACTGAGGAATGGCTGTTTTCTATCGTTGATGTGGTTGGAGTTTTGACGGAACAACCGACACCGCGAAATACAAGCACCTATTGGGCTGTTATGAAAAAACGTCTTGTTGAGGAAGGCGCAAATCAAGTGCTTACAAATTGTAAGCAGTTGAAGATGACCGCCGCCGATGGAAAAAAACGATTGACCGATGTTGCCGATACAGAACAGCTTTTGCGGATTATTCAATCAATTCCATCGCCCAAGGCTGAACCGTTCAAACTGTGGCTTGCTCGTGTAGGCAGTGAGCGAATTGATGAAACGATTGACCCGGAACTGACAATTGACCGCGCTCTTGAAACCTATCTCAAAAAGGGATATTCCCGCGCTCGTCCGTGTGTGCCGCAAACCCGCGCCATGCCTGTGTTATTGGAGTATTGCCTGTTCCTTTACAATACAATCCTTTGAGCCTCTCTGCCGCGCCTTTTACTCCTTTCACACCTTTCACACCGTGTCGAACGTTTTCTTGAAAACATGCGAAAGGAAATCTTATCATGAATTATTATCATTCGTGATATCAGACCGTTCATCCGCACATCAACCCAACAATCTTTCATCACTTCATGGTCGCAATCATTCTTCTTCTCACGGCTTGAAAAAATCTTGGAAACCCTATATTTGGTTCCCCAGCATTTACCATCCTACGGCTTTTGTTGACGGTAGGGTCACTTCATGGTATTTTACAAACAGCGGCAAAGATTGCGAATACGCAATCTATTTCATTTCAATATAGGAAGAAATCATGAAATTGTTTGATACTCATGCCCATATCGGGCTAATCCAAGAGGACCGGATGGCTCAGCTACTGGCAGTGCAAGTCGCCAAAACAAAAGGCGTCGAACACATTGTCAGCATATGCAACAGCATCGGAGACTTTGATCAAGTATACGGCAATCTCAAGATGCTTCCCAATGTCTATCATGCCGTAGGCGTATCCCCCACTGAGGCCGGGAACCCCGGTTTGGACTGGGAGAACAAACTTGTGGAGAGGATGAGTTGGGAACGGGTCATTGCCGTAGGGGAAACCGGACTGGACTACTACCGCAACAGCGGCGGCCGGAAGACCCAGGTGGAAATGTTGCTTAAGCACCTCGATGTCGCCCGTCGCTTTGGAAAAACCGTCATCATCCATAACCGTGACGCCGGCAAGGACCTTCTGGAGATTCTTCGGGATAAACTGCCTACTTTCGGCGGCATACTGCACTGTTACAGCGAGGACTGGTCCTATGCCATGCAAGCGTTGGATCTGCCTCTTTACTTCTCTTTTGCGGGGAACGTAACCTACCGCGGCGTGTACAACCTCCATGAGACGGTATACAATCTTCCCCTGGAACGCATCCTCATAGAAAGCGAAGCTCCATTCATGGTTCCCGCTGCCTACAAGGGCAAGCGCAATATGCCCGCGTATCTTATTGAGACAGCACAGGCCATAGCGGACATCAAGGAGATGCCCCTTGAGGAAGTCGCTCCTATTCTGTATGAGAACAGCCTCAGGGCATTTCATCTGGATATCACGGCTTGATGGAGCAAAAGTCAAAAGGATTCCTCGCGCATGACACAACAAGGCAAACCACTTTTTCATGATGTGGACATAGGCAATGTCCACGTCTCCGGCAATCTGTTCCTCGCTCCCTTGGCAGGCTTCACCGACCTCACCTTCCGCTCCATATGCAGCTCTCATGGAGCTTCCATAGCTTGTTCCGAGATGGTCAGCGCCGAAGGTCTTGCCCGTGGCAGCGCGGGAACCGAGGAACTTCTTGAACGTTATGAGGGAGAAGAACAGTTCATCATCCAGATTTTCGGCTCAGAGACAAACCAAGTAGAACGTGCCCTTCCCCGTCTCCTGTGCTACAAACCCACGGTGATAGACTTCAACTGCGGCTGTCCTGTGCCCAAGGTGGTGAAAACCGGAGCGGGTTCGGCGCTGATGAAGCATCCACAAACCATATACGCCATGGTCAGAGCGGTAAGGAATCAATGTGATGTACCGGTGAGCGTCAAGTTTCGCCTTGGCTGGGACAAGGATGCCATAAGCTGGAGGGAATTTGCCCAAGCCGCCCTGGAAGGGGGCGCACAGATGCTGACCATGCATGCCCGAACCCGTAGCCAAGGCTATTCCGGTGTAGCCGATTGGTCCCGGATTGCCGCTCTGGTGGATATGGTGAAACAAATGTCTCCCAATGTTCCGGTCTTTGGTTCGGGCGATGTCTTCACACCCCATGATGCCCAGCATATGCTAGAAGAAACCGGTGTTGACGGCGTGATGTTCGCCCGCGGAGCCATTGGCAATCCTTTTATCTTTGAGAGGACAAAAGCTCTCTTGCTTTCCGGACAGGAACCGGAAGCCGTACCGCTGGAAACAATCATCGGAACCATCATGCGGCATCTCACGCTCCTTGCTGAACGCAAGGGGGAAGAAGCCGCCTGCCGTCAGATGCGCGGCCATGCTGGTTCCTATCTCAAAGGCTTGCCAGGCAGTTCCCGTATCCGCGGCTTAATCACGCAGGCTACTACGGTAGAAGACTACCGGAAGGCGCTGGATAGCATGGAACACGCATGCCAAGGAGACAGTCACAATGCTTAATGGAATTTATTCAAAACATCATATGCTGACACTAGCCGGAGGCTCTCTTTCTGTTTATGAGGCAGGGGATGAACACATCCTTCCCGTATTGCTTATCCATGGAACCATGTATTCAGAATATAACTTTCATTTATAGGTTGGTAGTTGAATCATATCACTTCTGTTGACCTGCTAGGCGTAAGCGTGATAACTTTCTGCCCGTAAGAGGTGGGTATAGATGAGAGTACTGGTGCTTGGTTCCGGGGCCAAGGATCATGCGGTTGCATGGTGGTTCTCCCAAAGCAGGTTTATTAACGGTCTGTTCGTTGCGCCGGGAAACTTGGGAACCGAGTCAATCGCGGTCAATTTGAGTTCCGTGGATCCCTCATCTCCTGAACAGGTGTACGATGCCTGTGTTGCCCATAGCATTGATTTTGTGTTCGTCGGAACCGAAAGTCCGCTTTTCACTGGTGTGATCGATTACCTCAATGAACGGGGAATAGCTACCTTCGGAGCCCCCCGCAAGGCTCTTAAACTAGAAGGCGACAGACGTTTCGCCCGCGAATTCACCCATCGCTATGGCATCCCCACACCAAGTTATTATGTCTTCGAGGATGAAAAAACCTTTGCTGACTTCATAGAGCGACATCCCGGCAAGCGTTTCGTCATCAAACGCAACGCGCTCTCCCCCAGCCGCGTGATGTTAAACAGCGACGATCCGGCTTCCCTCCTTGCCTTCGCCCGCCCGTTACTGGTAAATGACGCCATTCTGGTGGAGGATTACCGCATCGGCATGGCTGTGACGCTCAGCGTCCTGATGGACAACAAAGGCTTCCTTGCCCTGCCTGCCTGCTCCGACTATATGAAGACAGGAACTGGTTCGACCGGGCTGCCCACGGGAGGAATGGGATCCATCTGTCCCGTCCCCTTGAAGGATTGCGTGCGCAATACCATCATGGACAGCATCGTCCTGCCGACGCTCCATGGCCTGAAAACCGAAGGGCTTGCTTACAAGGGAGTCCTCACTTTCAGCCTGATTGACACACCGGAAGACGGTCCTATCTTGGTCGACTATCATATCCGCTTCAATGATCCTGCCGCCCAAGCGGGCATTCCTTTGGTCAAGAGCGACCTGGTGGAAATTCTCCAGGCAATGCAGAACGATACGTTGGCCGATTTCAAACTTGAGATATCCCCGCAATGCTCCGTGGCTGTGGTGATCGCCAGCGAAGGCTATCCTACATCTCCGATGACCGGCATGACTGTTGCCGATGTACCCGTGGTGGTTCGCAACAATAAACTGGCTTCCACTCCGCGAGTGTTCTGCGGAGCTGTCCAACACATCGACGGCAAGCCTATAACCACCGGAGGACGTAATATCACCGTGGTGGGTGTTGAGGATACGATAGCCGATGCAAACCATAAGGCATATGAGATTGTCCATCTGATTCGCTTCCCTGGCGCATGGTATCGTTCTGACATCGGCAACAAATTCTTCCAGCAGTAAAATCTTTGACCTTATGGTCGTATCCTGTAGTCATAGTATTCAGTACCAGAATTGACATCTTCAAGCGTAAAATAGTTAATAAGTATTATATGTTTTCCTCGAAAAATCGTATTTTCGGGTAATACCTCAACGACCATAACCAGACCTACACTGTCCCAGCCATCAGCCATACATGGTCGATGGCTTATGTCGTCTTCTCAAAGAAAATGAGGAAAACAACCATGAGAGAGAATACATTAATTATTACAATTCTTATGAGCATCATGATTCTCTTTGTCGCTCTTGTTTCATGCGAGGGCAAAGTGCGTGTTTCGCACGCCTCCGACGTGCGCTTCTCCACGGAGATAGGACGCAAAGCCTCCGCTGACTCCGGCTGGGAACCCAATGACGAAGTCGGCATCTACATGGTGAATCATGACGCCCTGGCAGCTTCTGCCGCCACGGAGCGTGCCAACCAACCCTACAAGGCTGACATAGCCTCCCGAACCTCCGGCTTCACTCCTGTTGATGTCTCCCACCCCTTGAAGTGGGATGACATCTCCAACCCTGCCACTACACACTTTGACTTCATCGCCTACTATCCCTATGCATCATCCATCAATGACACCACCGCCCTGCCCATTAATGTCTATCCGGCTGGTACTGGGGAACAGGACCCCGGGACGGCTGACTTCCTGTGGGGGCATAGCAAGACCGTGAGCACATACGCTGGCGGTGTCCAGAACAATACGTCAACGGTACGGCTGAAACTTGACCACGCTCTTTCTCGCCTGATTGTCAACCTTGGGCCAAGTACCACCGTTGACGCCACGGCTATCAATGCTGCCGCTGGTGGATTCACCGTCACGGTCACAGGCACAAGCACACAAGCCACGATCAATCTTGATACTGGAGCCGTATCTGTTCCAGGCAATGGTGCGCCTATCCGCATGAAGGACATTTCCGCCGACACGCTTACCGCCACGGAAAGAGCCGCGGGAAAGCGCCGGTTTGAGGTTGTATTGATACCTACGGCTCACTCCTCTGCTTTATTGAATGCCCTGGAACTGGAGTTTGTCCTGACTGATGGTAGTGGCACTGATACTGCATACACATGGAAAGCGACGTCCGTAGCGGACAAAGATAAACACCTGATTCACTTTGACGCGGGCAAACAGCATATCTACACCATGACCCTGAATACGTCTGACGATGTGGTCGCCGTCGCCGCAATCGAAATTGGAATCGAGGACTGGGACACCGGGGACAGTATAAACACAGACGCGCTCAAGGTGTACTGCCTCTCCTTTGACGGCAATAACGCGACAAGCGGCACTGCTCCGGGAAAGATGTACGCTCATGCCGGAAGTCCGGTCACGGTGCCAGGTTCTGGGACGCTGGATAAAACCGGGCATTATTACTTCGGGGGATGGAATACGACGTCTGACGGCACGGGAGTCCGGTATTCCGCAGGTGACTCCTTCACCATGCCTGCTCATGACGTGACGTTGTATGCACAGTGGCTGGTGAAGGTCAAGACTGTCTCCGCCGGAGGCTCTTCCACGATGATCCTGAAGAAGGACGGCTCGCTCTGGGCGACAGGGAGGAACGAATGGGGCCAACTGGGTGACGGCACTACGACCAACAGAACTACTCCTGTGCGGGTCAAGGCTAGTGCCGATTACAACGACTTCATGACTGATGTCAAGGAAGTCTCCATCGGAACCAATCACACGATGATCCTGAAGACAGACGGCACGCTCTGGGCGGCGGGATACAACAATTCTGGTCAACTGGGTGTCGGTGACAATGACAACAGAAGAACGCCCGTTCAGGTCATGACTGATGTCGAGGCTGTCTCCGCCGGAAGAAATCACACGATGATCCTGAAGAAGGACGGGACGCTTTGGGCGACAGGAGACAACTATAATGGCCAACTGGGTCTAGGTATCAGCGGTTACGGAACCGAAAAAAAAACGCCCATGCAGGTCAAGGCTAGTATCGCTCCCGATGACTTCATGACTGATGTCAAGGAAGTCTCCGCCGGAGGGGATCATACGATGCTCCTGAAGAAGGACGACACGCTCTGGGCGACTGGAGCCAACTATTATGGTGAACTAGGTCTAGACAACAGCGGGTCGGGAACCACCAAAAACACGCCCGTGCAGGTCACATCCATGAATACTGAACCGAGCAATCCTGTCACGGCTTTCTCCGCCGGAGGTTATTACACGATGATTCTGAAGAAGGACGGCACGCTCTGGGCGACTGGACGGAACAACTATGGTCAACTGGGTGACGGCACTACGACCGAGAAAACTACTCCCGTACAGGTCAAGGCTAGTACCGCTGACAACGACTTCATGACTGATGTCGCGGCTGTCTCCGTCGGATACTACCATACGATGATTGTGAAGAAGGACGGCACGCTCTGGGCGACTGGACGGAACAACTATGGCCAACTGGGTGACGGCACTATAGAGAACAGAAACATACCCGTGCAGGTCAAGGGTTCGGGTGGGGTCGGGTTCATGACTGATGTCGCGGCTGTCGCCGCCGGAACCTACCATACGATGATTGTGAAGAAGGACGGCACGCTCTGGGCGACGGGGCGGAACGACTATGGTCAACTGGGTGATGACACTACGACAGACAGAATTACGCCCGTGCAGATTATATTCTGATAGGAATATGAGGATACCAAAACATCCATCGTTTACCAGCCGCCTCCGGACGGCTTTTTATTTTCTCAATAGTAAGCCCAGAGGAACCGTTTTCACACACGGCAAACAGTAACAAAACGCATGACCCGATTCGGACATTGTTTCTGGATAAGTCTGAAAAAGCAACGTATGCCTTGCTGTATGATGAAAAAAGCGGAATCCTCGCAAGAGAGTGAGATTTGCCTTACGTCCCGGATTATCCCGCCAGTATCTTCTCAATCCTTTCCAGTTCGTCATTGCCAAAGTCAAGATTCTTCAAGGCTTCCAGGTTGTCCTTCACTTGAGCCAAACTGCTTGCCCCCACAATGAGACTGCACATGCCCGGCCTACGCAGCGCCCACGAAAGAGCCAGATGGGTCAGACTCTGCCCACGGGTCAGCGCAAAGGATGAAAGGAGATCAATTTTCCGCGCATCGGTGATCGCCACTTTTTCCGGAGTGAGAAAAACGCTGTTCCCGTCCGCCCGGCTTCCGGCAGGGATACCACCAAGGTATTTGCCGGTGAGCAACCCCTGCGCCAGCGGAGAGAAAGCGATGCCTCCCACTCCTTCTTCTTCCAGCACGTCCAGGACGTACTCGTTTTCCCGCGCAAGCATGGAATAACGCATCTGATGTATCAATGGTCGGATTCCTCTCTCCCGAAGACCGGAAATAGCCCTGCGGGTATCATCAGGACCATAATTGGAGATGCCCACATACAAAGCCTTGCCGCTATGTACGGCGTGAGCCAACGCATCAAGGGTTTCATCAAGCGGAGTATCATGGTCGGGACGATGATGATAGAAAATGTCCACGTAGTCCAAACCCATGCGTTTCAAGCTCTGGTCAAGGCTGGAAAGCAGGTACTTCCGGCTTCCCCATTCCCCGTATGGCCCCGGCCACATGCGGTAACCTGCCTTGGTTGAAATGACCAGTTCATCACGATACGCTTTCAAGTCTTGAGAGAGAATCCTCCCAAAATTATCTTCCGCGCTGCCGGGAGGCGGGCCATAGTTGTTGGCAAGGTCGAAATGGGTAATGCCAAGGTCGAAGGCTCCCAGAACCATCTCTTTTCCTTTCTCATATGAAGCACTGTACCCAAAGTTATGCCACAGCCCCAGGGAGATTGCAGGGAGCTGTAGTCCGCTGTCCCCGCACCGGCGGTACACCATGCCGTCATATCTGGTTTCTCTTGCTGTATGACTCATTGCGTCCTCCTTCTGCACAACAGGATAACATGGCACGCGACAGTGAGAAAGAGATAAAACACATGCGGATTCCCGAACTGAACATCGGCCGAACATTGTATCAGAAGAAAAAATCCATCCCGATGAAAATCTCATGCTCAATGCCAGAAGCGGACTTGATGCCCTTGGCATAATCAATGATATCCTTAAGGTTCACCCCCAACGAAGCACGGATTGGAAAACTTGGGAATTTGGAAAGGATGCCTATTCCCTCAACTCCTATAGTGCCCAGCCAGTCATAATCCTCGGTCTTCATTGAAAAAGCATCCATGTTGCTGAAGATGCCCACATCAATGAACGGTGACACATATGTCTTGATGAAGCTCTCCAGAGTGATGAAACGGGTAGTAAAATTGAAGTTTCCTATCAGCGCAAACGTGCGGTCATTTCCCGACGTTCTGACAGTAGAATTCGATTCCAAGATTCCACGCATATTATCCGCAATCGTGATATCCTCGTTTTCAAGAGGCAACAGTTTTCTTGCCGTATCCGAATAATGCCCTACGATTCTCAGGGAAGGATTGAACACTTTGGTCGCAAAAGGAAACCATGTGAACTGAGCTTCGGCAGTCCATCCGGCTTTCCGGGAATCAAGCGGATTCATCAGCTCCGGCTCCGGTATCATGAACCAGTCCATGTCAAACCTCAGTTTCAGGGTACTGCCGGTACGAAAATCGTCATGCCAGTTGATGTCCGAGCGGGAAAGAGTGTTGGAAAAAGAAATGGTCATCCAATATGCAAGAGCATCTTTCCGGGGGATGTTCAGTCGTGAGGCAATGTTCGTTGACCAGCGGAATCCCAGGGGCAAAGAGAACTCCGTTCCCACGTCAGGACCGACTTTGACGCGAGTCGGGATGAAGTCACGATTACCGTCTGAATCGCGCAGGTCAGCGGCTGCGTCCCAGGTCAAAGAAAAAGCAATAGGATGAGAAAGGACTGACAAATCATGCCGACGGATGGTCGTAATTGCAGCGATAGCATCACTGGTCTGTCCGGTCAGGATGATTTCATTGTACCAAGAATGACGGGATCCCCCTATCATGAGCGTCCCCAAATCAGTAATCAGCTTGTATTCGGACACAGTCCACGAGCTGTCATCCTCCCGTGTTCCCTTAATTGAAGGATTGAATCGCAACGTTGCCCCGAAAAAGGGAATCTCCTTCACATTGACATCGAGCTTATACTCCCCATGACTGAACAACCGTCCTGAAAACTCCGTATCCATGTCTACGATAGCAGACCCAAGCTGGAGGTTGTCAAAATCAATCTGGAAAAAGTCCTCTCTCCTGCTCCAATCCCAAAACGTGTCCTTGTCCCGACCTGCCGTCTGGGTTGTGTTCACCACGAAATTGAACTGGGAATACGTACCGAACAGATTCTTTTCACTGCCCTTGACGCCAAAGCGGATGCCATCATCCGTGCTGTACTTGGGATATGGCAGGACAAAGAACGATGACGCATCTCCAACGGTGAACAGCACACCGTAATACGCTATGCTGTCTACGATTTCCGTGAGAGCATGACTGTAGGAAACAGAATTGAAAAGCCGTCGGTTCAACAATGCCTGGCGTTTTCCATCCAAAGCCATAATGAGCGCGTCCTGTGTATCGTAGACAGGCTCCACGGGAGGAACGACATCATGTCGGAGAGACTCCTCTTTCGTTTTCCCAGTAACAGCGAAGGAATATTCAGATATTGAATATCCTATGACGATGAAGGATTTCATGTCCGTGGGAAAAAGCGGTACGGCCACAAGCAATCCTATCAGAAGCACACATAGCCGCAGCTTTCGATCCACCATTATGTCTCACCTTTACAGTACACGCGTACAAGCACAACCCAAAATGCCCCGCCTAATATGCATTCTTGTTCAGGAACCCGCGGAAGAATGTAAGGAGTATAATCTTCACATCGAAAAACAGTCCCCAGTTCTTGATGTAATATAAGTCACATTCTATCCTGCGCTCAAGCGATGTATCGCCACGCCAGCCATTAACCTGCGCCCAGCCAGAAATACCGGCCTTCATGTTGTACCGCAGCCGATAACCGGGAATTTCCTTCTCGAACCTGGCGACCAGCTCAGACCGTTCCGGACGCGGCCCGATAAGACTCATCGAGCCTCCTATCACATTGAAAAGCTGAGGTAATTCATCAATACTTGTCTTGCGGAGGAAAGCCCCGATGGGCGTGATGCGCGGGTCTCCCTTTTTTGTCCAGTGCGCATCACCATTCTCCGGCATATCAGAACGCATCGAACGAAACTTGTACATGGTGAACACCCGACCTTTCCCCGTGACACGCTGCTGTCGGTAGAGAACCTTTCCCGGAGAAGATAGTTTCACCAGCAGGGCGATGAAGCCCAACAACGGCGACAGGACAATGACAGCGCATAGTGACGCAATGAAATCGAAGCCACGTTTTATCGCTCGCTTGAGCAATCCCTGTTCGGTGTGGTTCGGGTAGAGTTCCGGCAACCAGTGGAAATCCACAATCTTGTTGCCAATGTATAAGCCTGGCAATGATGGCAGGAATACGCTCCTCTGTTCCAACAGATTGCTTGCCTGGTTGATTATGATGTCACGTCTGTCCGCGCATATCCTGATGCTAAACCGCAGATAGTCCCTGTATCTGGACATGAATCCTCTCTTGCTCACTGTAGTAAGTACTATGTAGGCACTTTGGTAAAGTATGGAAGGAAGACAGGGGTGTCAAGGCATCCCACACATAAAAAAACGGAAGCCCGCTCTCCCATAAGGAAAACAGAGCTTCCGCGTGATGCATGGTGGATGCACGCTGAACTATGTCATACCGCGCCTGTCCGCGAATCCTTAGAACATATATCCAACGCCCAGCCGTCCCGCCGCATTGTGTCGGTATTCAGGAAGGGCGTTCCATGAAGCATCAAGGCTCAGGCTGATTTTCTTGGAAATATCCCATCTCCAGCCAAGCCCCGCCGTCCAGCCAAAAACATCAGGGTTATAATTCCATCCTGCCTCCACATCATCTTTCGTCGGGAATGATGTCCATATCCCCCCGAAAACGGAAAGATGCATTGTCTTGGACAGCGCAACATTCACTTTGGGAGCCACAGTGAAACCAACGACATGAGCAAAGCGCGCCCATTCAATCTTGCTCCAGTCGGAGCCTCCCGTGGACACGCTTCCCGTAGGATTGGAAGAACCGGCGGCATAGAGATAGGGAGCATAGACAGCGCTCACATCCAGCCCAAGCCCCCAAGGAGTGTTGCCAAACCGAATCAGGTTATCAACGACCAGCCCAAAGGTAGCAAGAGGTTGCAGGCGGTCAAAGTAAATTCCGTTCGCATCGTAAGTGTTATAGATCGAGCCGTCTTTAACCGCATACTGGGCGCCAAGCGACAGTTTCACAATGAAGCGGCGGAGGTTTAGTTGCCCAACAGCGACAGGTTCGGTGACAGGCACGATCGCCGCAGGAAGCAGTTCCACAGGTCCGGGAACGCCTAAGTCCTTCCAGGCGACATCACTCCAGATGACGCCGTCATAACTCTGTTCAAGGTAGAAACGTCTCTGCCCCACATCGGAATCAATGGAAAATGATGTGACGGAAGCATCCACGACAGTCCATTCTCCATCCATGGTGTCAAGCTGGTAGCGGAAGGATGTGACTTCAGGATCATTGATCACCCAACGCCATGTGTACGTATAGGCAAGAGGCGATGAGGCAAAAGCCAAAGCCGTACCAACGACAAGGAGCACGAGGGCGAGAACGATTGTCTTTGTTCGAATAGCACTCATTTTTCATTCCTTCTGGGCGGCATGCCCACCCGAATCACAATGATTCTCCCAAGATGGCGGAATCCAGCATTTGCGTGGAGACCGCGTTCCGGTTTAAAAGTCCAATGTCAGGGAACCAACGCACACGGAGCATCCGTGCCAAATCCCCCGAAGAACCATAGGGAAGCTACGTCCTTTACATATTTCATCATAATATTGCGGTTGTGTCACGTAATGATTATCAACAGCAGAGATTAATATATCATATAAAGAAATCCATGTCCAAAAAGACAAGGAATGTGTCAGTGTCCTTCTACACAACTAAGGTCATGATTGGCTACGAACAGAAGTCCGCCCCAGGAGACTACCTACAGGAATACAACCGGGCATGGGAGACAATCAGGCACATTGAATAAAGTTTCTGGTTTTTCCCGAACAGCGGAACAGGGAGCGATCTTAAAGCAAGTCTTGCAGCTTTACCCTTTCCCCATAGCTTTCGTTTCCTTACGTTTTACACGCTTAAAAACGAATCAACAACCACTATTAACATCTAAAATCACCAAATAACCCGAAAGTATTATATGGTTTTCTCTGCTTTTTATGCAAAATCATACCTTTGGGTAATAGCTTTCTGCTATCACCACGTTTATACTGCTTAATTAATTACTACCATATACGTAAGCTTGCATGTCATCTTCTTCACGGAAAAGGAAAAAGCAATGACAATGAATGAGAGAGAGAGAGAGAGAGAGAACTGCGTATGAACAAATTTAGCAGACCAGTCTTTATAGTTCTTACGACCATCCTGATGCTTCTTATCACCTTCATTTCATGCGACAACAAGCTGAATGTTTCAAATACCAATGCAGTGCGCTTCTCCACGGAAATAGGGCGCAAGGCCATGGCAGACTCCGAATGGCAAACCAATGATAAAGTCGGCATCTACATGGTAGCTCATGATGCCCTGACAGCTTCTGCCACCACGGGGCGTGCCAACCAAGCATACACAGCTGACACGGCCTTCCAGACTTCCGGCTTCTCCCCTGTTGACGCCTCCAACCCCTTGAAGTGGGACGACCTTAGTACGAATCCCGCACCATTCTTTGACTTCATCGCCTACTATCCCTATGATGAAAACATCTCTGACCCTACGGCCATACCCATAGACATCAACCGGAGTTCCTCGGAACAGATGACCGGGACGGCTGACTTCCTGTGGGGACGCACCGACAATGTACAGAACAATACCTCGACGGTGCATCTGAAGCTTGACCATATGTTCTCCCGCCTGATTGTCAACATCTCTCCCAGCACGACTGTCGATGCGGACGCCATCACGGGTGGCGTACTTTCTGCTATGGTCGAAGGCACAAGCACGCAAGGCACGTTCAACCTGGATACCGGAGCCTTGTCAGTCACAAGTTCCGTTGAGGGAATCATCATGAAGAACCTCTCCCACACCCTCAGTCAAGCGGAGCAGGATGCAGGCAAGCGCAGGTTTGAAGCGGTACTGATACCTGTGGTTCACTCAGAGGTTCTGCTGGATGCTTTGAAACTGGAATTTACCCTGGACTCTGATACATACACATGGGCAGCGGATTCCGTAGCTGACGAAGACAAGCACCTGATTCACTTCGACAAAGGCAAGCAGCATGTCTACAATATGACGCTCAATACGTCTGATGAAGAAGTCGCCGTTGCCGCCATCCAGATTGAGATTAGAGAGTGGGATGAAAGTGACGGCATAAACGCACCTGCTGTCAAGGTGGGAGTCAAGTCAGTCTCCGCCGGACAGCTCCATACGATGATTCTGAAGACGGACGGCACGCTCTGGGCGACTGGATACAACGGTTTTGGACAACTGTGTGACGGCACTACAATCGACAAAACCATTCCCGTGCAGGTCATGACTGATGTCAAGGCCGTCTCTGCCGGAACCACCCATACGATGATCCTGAAGAAGGACGGCACGCTCTGGGCGATTGGAGAAAACTCTAATGGTCAACTGGGTGACGGCACTACGACCGACAGAACGACTCCCGTGCCGGTCAAGGCCAGTATCGATCCCGACGACTTCATGACTGGTGTCGCGGCTGTCTCCGCCGGAAATCACCATACGATGATCTTGAAGAAGGACGGCACGCTCTGGGCGACTGGAACCAACTTCTCTGGTGAACTGGGTGACGGCACTACGACCGACAGAACGACTCCCGTGCAAGTCAAGGCCAGTACCGCTCCCAACGACTTCATGACTAATGTCGCGGCCGTCTCTACCGGAATAGATTACACGATGATTCTGAAGAAGGACGGCACGCTCTGGGCGACTGGATTCAACCTGTTTGGTCAACTGGGTGTCGGTGATAATAACTCCATAAAAACGCCCGTACAAGTCTGGAATTCTATCAATGGTTCCGTACTCATGACTGATGTCGCGGCCGTCTCCGCCGGAGATGCTCACTCGATGATTCTGAAGAAGAACGGCACGCTCTGGGCGACTGGAGACAACTATTCTGGTCAACTGGGTCTCGGCGCTGAGTCCACCTATAGAACAAGCACGCCCGTGCAGGTCATGCCTAATGTCGCGGCTGTCTCCGTCGGAAATGAGCACACGATGATTTTAAAAAAGGACGGCACGCTCTGGGCGACTGGACGGAACAACTATGGTCAACTGGGTGACGGCACTACGACCGAGAAAACTACTCCCGTACAGGTCAAGGCTAGTACCGCTGACAACGACTTCATGACTGATGTCGCGGCTGTCTCCTCCGGAGATTATTACACGATGATCCTGAAGAAGGACGGCACGCTCTGGGCGACTGGATTCAACAGCAATGGTCAACTGGGTCTAAGTGACAGCGGTTCGGGAACCAACAGGAACACGCCCGTGCAGGTAATTTTTTAGATACTCTGAAGTGTGACCTCCACAATGCACCTTCGGTTGCGTTGACTTTCAGTCAGCTTCATATGAAGTTTTGTTTGATTTCCGCCCCAGGCATCATGACCGTTCCTCGTGGGACGGCCTCGTTCAAACCTTCCGGCCTTCCTTCTCTGCCCGTTCAGCCAAACTCTCCTTGCGCCGCTTGAGCTTGTGGCTGTAGATGAGGCCGACGCTCTGGAGGATGGTCGGCGGTATCATGGTCAGGACTCCGGCGATGCCAAAGGCATCCTCCACTATGTTCCGTCCGGGGATGACCGACGCCACGCCAATGGCAAGAGGAATGACGAAAGCCGCGCTCATGGCGCCCGTGACCACCTCTCCCGCGTCAAACCCGATTCCGACAAACATGCCGGGAGCAAAGAACGTAAGTCCCAAACTCAGCGTATAGCCAGGAAGCAGAATCCACCAGATGGAAATATCATAGATGATACGCATGATGGACAGGGACATCGCTATACCGACCCCCAGAGCCATGGCAGCAAGAAGCACAGCTTTGGGGATGGTACCGCTGGTAATGTCCCTCACCCTATGCACCAGCACATAGACGGTTGGTTCAGCCAGTACCACGCAAGCCCCTATGACCAGTGAAATGGGAATTAAGATCCATGAAGTAGGGAGACGCCCCAACTCCTCCCCCAGCATGGTGGCCGCCGGAAGGAAACCACTGTTTACTCCAGCAAGGAAAAGCGTCATGCCTACGAGCAGGTATCCAAGACCAACGAATATCCTGCCCAGTTCTCGCTTTGAAAGCCTCAGCTTGATGAAATGGAAAAGCAGGAACACGACAAGTATGGGAGCAAGGATGTTGAGGACTTCCAAAAAAGAATGCCCCATGCTCCGGGTGAACATCCCCACGACATCAGCCACACTGCCCAACTCGTTGAAACTTTGGACACCGTAGGAAGTCTCTGCCGATGAACCGAAGAACATGCTCAGTATGACTACGGAGATGATGGCTCCCACCGAACAGATGGCACTGATGCCGAAGTTGTCCTCCTCCGAACCTTTTTCATGGGACACGGCTGCGAAGCCGCTGCCTATGGCAAGAAGGAATGGTACTGTCACAGGACCAGTTGTGATTGCCGATGCGTCCACTGCCACCGCCAGATAGTCACGGGAGAAGAATGCTATGATGAATGCCGTCGCATACCCTATGGTGAGGACGTGGCCAAGACGCCAGTGGAAGATTACCCTCAACACGGCAATGACAAGGAACGCCCCTATTCCTACGCTGATGCCAGCCAGCAACGATAGCTTGGGAATGGAAGCGACTTGATCCGCAAATACGGAAAGATCGGGTTCGGCCATTGTTGCGACAAACCCAAAGACGAAAAGGACGCCGATGATCAAGGGCATGCTACGTGACGAAATGAGCGTGGCTCCTACATGTTGGCCTATGGGGAGCATGGATATCTCCACGCCTATGGAAAAAAGAACCATGCCCAAGAATAGAAGAACCATACCTGCAAGCATGACAGGAAGGGTCAAACCAGGCAGGGGCGTCAGGGTGAAATGGAGGATTGTCACGATGATGCCTATGGGGACGACAGCAAGGAAGGATTCGGTAAATTTTTCAGTCAATACATCGCGCATCGCCAACCTCCTCTCATGTCATTCGCATCATCCATTTTATTGCGCCGCGCCCCATCCCAACCATTTTATCGGCCTCAACAAAATGGTCAATCACATTGAATCCACTGTTTTTGCAAGCGAGCTTTGCGCGGTCTATTACTTTCTGGAAGTTACGCCATTCTGTACATTATAAGCCGTGGTTTTTGATGTGAGCAAGAAAGTTATGGATGCACATGAAAAAAACTTACGAAAACTTCCGAGGACTATGTGTGAGTGTAAGAATCAACGAGCGCACATATGCAAGGGAAAATCCGTAAATCTGGAAATCAGGCTCAGCGACCTCCGGTCTCCTACCGTGCCGCATACATCCGTGCATAATACTCTTGATACTCGCCAGTGAGTATATTCTCCCACCAAGGACGGTTCTCCAGATACCACACTATGGTTCTCTGGATGCCTTGCTCAAAGTTCGTCTCTGGCTTCCACCCCAGTTCCCTCTCCATCTTGGACGGATCAATCGCATACCGCTTGTCATGTCCCTTCCGATCCGCGACGAATGTAATCAGGCTCTCCGGCTTGCCCAGCACCTTCACAATCTCCTTCACCACCTCAAGGTTCGTCCTCTCGTTGCGCCCCCCAATGTTGTACACCTCGCCTTCCCGTCCCTCATGCAGCACCACGTCAATCGCCCGGCAGTGATCCTCCACGTACAACCAGTCACGCACATTTTCCCCCGTTCCATAGACGGGTAGTTCTTTGTCGTTCAATGCGTTGACAATGACCAGAGGAATGAGCTTTTCCGGGAAATGGTACGGCCCATAGTTGTTTGAACATCGGCTGATGGTCACCGGCAACCCATATGTACGGTGATAAGCAAGAACCAGCAAGTCCGCCGCCGCCTTGGACGCTGAATACGGACTTGAAGCATGCAACGGCGTCTCCTCGGTAAAAAGCAGCTCAGGCCGATCAAGAGGCAGGTCGCCATACACCTCGTCAGTTGATACCTGGTGGAACCGCTTCACCCCCCACGCGCGGGAAGCATCCAATAATACTCCTGTCCCCATCACGTTGGTCTGTAGGAAGATGCCCGGATCAAGGATAGAGCGGTCTACGTGACTCTCTGCCGCAAAGTTGACCACCATGTCAAAGTTCTCATGCTGGAATAGGGACATGATGAAAGGCTGGTCGGCAATGTCTCCCTTGACGAAGCGGAAGTTGCGGTTGTTCCACACCGACGCAAGGGTTTCCATGTTTCCCGCATAAGTCAGCTTGTCCAGGCACACAATCATGTCTTGTGGATGCCTTCCCATATAATGGTGGATGAAGTTCCCCCCAATGAATCCCGCCCCGCCCGTCACCAACAGTTTCATGTCACTGCCTCTTTTTTATGGAAAGTATATGGATAATACGCAGGAATACCGTTCTTTCCGCTATTTTCCCATAGCAATGCCAAGAAAGCAAGGATGAGAAAGCAAGATGGATATAGCGTGAGGAATGCTGATGGAGGATGTCCGCGATAGCTGCATGGATGCGACGCTCCCTGTTGCTTATCCGCCTATCCGAACACTTCCCATGCATAGGGGATGGAGACTCCCGCGCCTGCACGGGATACTGACAAGGCAGAGGCTACGGAAGCCATGTGGAGTGACTGGGACATGTCCATACCCTTGAGACGTGAAGCCAGGAAATAGCCAAGGAAAGTATCCCCCGCTCCTGTGGTATCGACCACGGGCGCGTCAATGATGGGAGCGTGGAACAGCTCGTCCCGGAAAGCGTAATAGGCTCCGGCGGCTCCAACGGTGAGTACTATCTCCGTCTGTGGATACAGACGGGCAAGATGACGCGCAAGCACCGGAAATTCACCGCCGGGCATCAGTCCGGCTATCCCCGCTCCTTCAATCTCATTGACGACAAGGAAGTCAAGTTTACACAGAGGCAATGCGTGTACATTGTCACCATAGGGAGCGGCATTGAAGCAAACCATCATTTCACGTTTCTTGGCTTCCTCTATCACATATCCGAGATTGAGTATCTCATTCTGTAGAACCAGCAGGTCGCCCGAACCAAAATGGCTGAGGACGTCATCAATTTCATTCGTGGTAATCTCATGGTTCGCTCCAGGGAAAAGCACAATTGAGTTCTGTCCGTCAGCCGCGACCTGGATGATTGCCTGGCCAGTGACACTGCCGTCCCGCATGATCAGGGAGGTATCCACGCCATAAGAAGACAGCGTATCGATGAGCCACAGTCCGTCAGAGCCAATCTTTCCGGCATGGAACACATTCAAGCCAGCCTTGGCCATGGCGGTACTTTGATTGGCCCCCTTTCCTCCGGCACCTTGGGAATATCCGGTAGAAGAAATAGTTTCACCGGGAACTACGATATGGGGAACGGCATAGACCTTGTCTATGTTCAATGAGCCGAAATTCAAGACTTTCATGAACATCTCCCTATTTCCCGTACAAGCTACCGGAATATCTGCGGGCATCTGACCCAGTGAGTTTGTGAAACAAGCTGCTTCAGAGCCTGCTGCCATAGTTTACCGAATCCTTGCCATTCAGTAAATGTGCATTCAGTAAATGCGGCAGGAGCGCAATGAGAACCACTATCTGGCATCCATGCCATGCTCAACGAGAATCTTTGTGCCGTCCCACTTTGAGCGCCTTCTTGAACATACGTGTCGTAGAACTCTCAGTGAAATGATTCAACACCATGACAGAAATCAGAACCCCACCCCAAATCAACAGGATGTAATAGCTGCTGATGTTCGGGAACCTGTTGATTCCTGTCTCCAGCATCCTCAGAAGGATGATGGCCAATACGACCCCTCCTATCCTGCCTTTGCCGCCATTAGGGCTGACACCCCCCAGGACGACGATAAGAATGCACTGCAAAGTATAGACCGTACCATAGTCCGCACGGGCGGAATTGTAATTTGCCAGCATGATCATACCACCAATGGCTGCACAGAGTCCCGACAGCATGTACGTCTTAATCAGAAGGGTATCCACCTTCAGACCGCTGTATTCTGCCGCGGTCGTGCTGGTTCCTAACATGTACAGCTTGGTTCCGAACACTGTCTTGGAAAGAAGTACCCACACCAGTACGACCATCACCATAAAGAAAACAAGCTGAACCGGGACAAGACCAAACAACCGGCCAGTGATGGTTTGCGCATAGATACGGGAAAAACGACTCACGGCGTTCCCATTGGTCATAGCCACACACAGACCACGTACCAGTTCTCCTGTTCCCATTGTTGCGAGAATGGGCGGTATCTTGAACTTCGACACCAGGATACCGTTGAAAATACCCCACGCCGCGCCGACCAACGCGGCAAGGACAAGCACCAGGGGAATGGCATAGATGGGAAGAAGCCCTGTTTCCGTCGTCAGGGACAACAACACCCTTGCCATGAGGATTGATGAGAAATTAGCTATGCTCACCGCTGATAGGTCGATGCCCCCTGAAATCATGCAAAGCATGACTCCCAGGGACATGATTCCGAACTCCGGGAACTGGGAAGCCATTGTCTGGAAGTTCAACACAGTATAGAAACGGTTGAAACGTGTGATTGCCATGAAAAGCATCCACAGCACGGTGAAGATGACAAGCCTGGAGATATGGCGATCTTTGGCATGGAGCCTACCCATCCAGGAAACAATGCCTGTTCCTTGCATCATGACCGTACCTCCTTTGTCCCGATACCCCGCTTCTTACCCATGAGCATCCCTTGATAGGCGCTGACTCCGGTTCCTATAATGATTAGAAGGCCGGTGAAGACGCTTTTCCAAGACGTGGGAACACCAATGAGAATTAATGAATTCTCCACGATGACTATTAACAGAGTACCCAGGAAACAACCGAGAAGGGTTCCCCGTCCACCAGTGATTGCCGTCCCGCCAAGCACGACGCCAGCAATGATGTTCATTTCCATCCCCAGCATGTTGGTGGGATGAGCCTGTTGCATCATGGTGACGCGGGCAAACCCGGCCAGGCTTGCAATGATTCCGGCAAACACATAAAGCAAGAACTTGGTTCGCTTCACGTGGAATCCAGCTCGATGGGCACTGACCTCGCTGCCTCCTATGGCATAGATCCCGCGCCCGAACATGGTGAACCGCATCATGAGAAACACCAGGACGGCAACCACGACCAAAATCATGAATGGCAACGGAAGGCGTGACGTCAATCCTGATACTGGATTGCGTGCAATGAACAGGGGCGTTGTACCAAAGATGCGCATGGGTTCGGGAATCATGGTCAACTGCCGGGAATTCAAGGCTCCTTGCATGATGCCCCGGAAAACGCTTGATGATCCCAAGGTCACAATCATGGCCGGAAGACCGAAATAGCCAACGAAAAGTCCGTTGAAAGCACCAAGAAGCGCCCCCAGGAACACGGCGCAGGCCAATGGCAGTAAGACGTTCCCTTGGTAGCCAATGTCAAGGAACATCTTGGTGATGGCATAGACTGACAAAGACGCGAGAGCCGGGAACGAAACGTCAATGCCACCGGAAACAATCACCATGAAAGTGGCGACCGCAAAGAGTCCCGGCACAATCAGGGCAGAAGCTATGTCAACCAGATTGTTCGATGAAAAGAACTGCCCGGAACGAACCTGAATCAGAATGCTGAGCAGTATCAGGATAAGGAAAATATAAGGCTCGTTGCGGCCTGACATCCGCTTGAGCGTGGTCTGTATGGTTTTGTTCACATCCGCCTCCATCGCACTACATCATGTAGGAAAGAATTTTCTGTTCATCAGCATCGGCTGCGTCAATATCAGCGACGACCTTTCCCGACTTCATGATGACAACACGGGAACAGTTCTCAAGGACTTCCGGCAAATCATCAGAAATGATAATCAAAGCCAATCCCTGTCGGGCAAGTTTCTGCAATATCGCATGGATGTCATGTTTCGAGCCAATATCTACACCCACGGTCGGCCCGTTGAGTATAAGGACATCCAAGTTACATGCCAGCCATTTCGCCAGAACAACCTTCTGCTGGTTTCCTCCTGATAAAGTCTGGCAAGCATTGTCCGGGTTCGGAGTGGCAATGCTCAGCTCCTTGACCCAACGCGTGACTTCATCCTGACGCTTTTCAGCATCAAGGGTTCCGCCAACCGTGGAAATCAGCCGGTCAATTTCCGCTATGACTATGTTGTCACCTATGCTTCTCGGCAGGAAAAGTCCTTCACTCAGCCTATCTTCCGGCACATAGCCAATCTTCCGGGTTATGGCATCACGGGGATTCTTCAACGCAACTGGTTCGCCATGCATCAGGAACTCCCCGCTGTCAATGGGAAGCAAGCCGAACATGGACAGCGCAAGCTCGGAGCGTCCTGAGTCAAGCAATCCGGTTATCCCAAGTATCTCCCCTTTCCGTAATTCCAGCGATACATCATGGAAGAAACCGCCTGATGAGACATTGCGTACCTCAAAAACCGGGAATGGAGAAAGCGTGCCAGGATGGAACCTTTCGGCCTCAAATTCCCGACCCGTCATGTAATAAGAGAACTTTGCCGCGTCCAGGTCATTCGTACTGCCCTGGGCGACCATCTCCCCATTGCGCAGGATGGAAAAGTTTTCCGAAATTTCGAACACTTCATTCAGTTTGTGGCTGACAAAAAGAATGGCTATTCCCTGCTCCTGAAGCCTCAATATGAGGCTGAACAGTTTCTGCACCTCTTTCCTTGTCAAGGCAGTCGTAGGCTCGTCCATGATGATGAGCTTCGTATTGAACATCAATGCCCTGCTAATGGCAATCATCTGCTTCTGAGCTACCGAAAGACTACCGACAATGGCATCCAAGTCAATGTCGAAATTGATCCGGTCGATTGATTCCCGCGCAATCTGCCGCATCCATTTCCAGTTGACCAAACGCTTCTGTTCCGCCACCTGTGTGTTGAAAGCCAGATTTTCCATGACTGTGAGATTGGGGAAGATGGAAAAATCCTGGTAAATCACTTGAATCCCATTCTTGATGGCCTCGATGGGCGTCAGCCTCTCATATGTCCGTCCCCCAATCTCCATGTGTCCGCCATCCGGTCCATAGACACCGGAAATGACCTTGATCAGCGTGGATTTACCGCTTCCGTTCTCTCCCGCCAGACAATGTATTTCCCCCGGCTTTATGTCAAAGGACACATTTTTCAAAGCATGGACGCCGACAAAGGACTTGTAGATGCCCACGGTTTTCAGCAAACTGTTTTCCATTCCCCCTCTCCCTCTCCTTCCGGTCATCACCATAATGAATGCCCTGCGTCGCACATGCAGGGCATTATAATCAAATTTCCGTCAGGATAAACCTAGAAACCATAAGACCGGACATTCTCCGCGTTGATGACAACCCAACCTTCTCCTTCAAGAACCTTTGGGCTGCCTGGCTTGAAGCGCAGGGCAGTATACCCTTCCACGCCCAAGTCAACAGGAGCTTTGATTGTCTCACCGTCCAGAACCTTGACCGCAAGGGCAATCATGGCCTTGCCTGCCAAAGCGGGATCCCACAAAGTCAGGGACTGGACGACTTTGCTTTCAAGAAGCGCGGCGTTGTCAAGCGGCATACCGGTTCCGGAAGTGAAAACCTTGCCAATCAGACCGAGTTCCTCAATGGCACGCGCAACGCCCGGAGCATCGTAGGAAGATGTTCCCATGATACCCTTGAGATCAGGATATTTCTTGAAAAGTTCCTTGGCTACATTGTACGCGACATCTCCGTTGTCGTTTGATTCAACGCGTTTCTCCGCTTCCAGGAGCCGCATGCGAGGATACGTAGCCTTCTGATGCGCCACACCAGCGTCCGCCCATTCGTTATGGGAGCCATTGGTCAGGGACGCGACCATGGTAGTATAAAGCCCTTCCCCTCCCATGGCTTCGGCCAGGTTATCCATGATGAATGCCCCGTAGCCAGCATTGGAGAAAGCTTCAATGTCATAGTCAACATTTTCCAACGCGGCGCCTTCATGGGTTATCACCACAATGCCCGCGGCGCGTGCTTGCGCCAGGACAAGTTCGATTGACTCAAGGTCTACCGGAACGACGCACAAGGCATCAACGCCTTGAGCTATGAGGTCCTGCACCAATTGAGCCTGGAGCGTAGCGTCAATCTGCGCGGTTCCCTTCTGATAAACATTAAGACCAGTAGCCTTTGCATACTCATCGACACCCGCCTTCATCCGAACGAACCAAGGGTTCGAGGCATCCTTGGGAACAACGACAATTTCATACCCCGCCTTGGAATCCTTCTGCCCACCAGCACACACCAGGGAAGCTGCCAAAACGACCAGAAGAATGAGAACAAAAATTTTCTTCATGGATTTCCTCCTTTCCATTGTTGGTAAAACTTTATCCCAGCATTTCCCATCCGTCAAACTTTTTATTGATTTTTCACTAAAATTCAATTAACCACAAATATATCAGCCCTTTCCTGCTGAAAACATATTGATTTACACCTATTTTTTCCACGTTAAACTAAATTTTACTAAACTGTTTGACAACTCCCGGAGTCGCGGATATCCTGATGTATCATGGGAATAAAAGAAATTGCAGAAAAAGCCGGCGTATCAAAAGCTACTGTTTCACTGGCTCTGAACAACCAGAAAGGCGTTGGACAGGAAAAGCGTGCAGTCATCCAGCAGATTGCCCGTGAAATGAACTATCTGGCTCCATGCAAACGCCAAGGCCCCCTGTCGAACCAGGGGAAAGTAATCATGTTCTCACAAATCAAGAAGCATGGACTGATCCTGAACAAAGACCAGAATATCTTCATCATGGATTATATTACCGCCATCAACCGAGCTGTCGAGGAACATGGCTATTCCTTCGAACTCCGCCTGCATCCCCACACATCTATCCAGGCTTTTGTCGGAGAGGTGAACGAAAGATATCCGACAGGATTGATCATCCTTGGCACGGAACTGGATGAAAGTGACATCCTTGCCCTTGAGGGCATACAGGTTCCCTATCTCATACTGGATACGAACTTCGATTCAATCGGGGCTGATTTCATCACAATGGCGAATATTGAAGCTGTCTTCCAGATTGTCCGGCATTTGAAAGACACCGGACACACGGACATACGCATGGCACGTTCCCGTGAAGCTACGGGAAATATCCTGCTCCGTGAACAGGGCTTCCAGTCCGCGCTGAAACACTTCGGACTACGTCAAGACTCTCGTTCAGTCTTCAGCATTTCTCCTGGTTTTGACGGAGCATACCAGGACATGCTCTCCTACATCACACAGTCTGTGGGGAATCTTCCCCAGGCCATCTTCTGCTTCAACGATGTCGCGGCTTTCGGCGTAATCAAGGCATTGAAGGAGTCGGGTATCAATGTCCCGCAGGACATTTCCATCGTTGGCTTTGACAATCTGCCCATGGCATCCATGATGGATCCTTCCCTCACGACCATAAAGGTTCCCACCAAGGAAATAGGACGCCTGGCCGCCCGGTTCATCATGGACAGAATCAAGATGAAGACTCCAGCAGAAAAGTGCTGCTTCATGCTCAGGGGTACCCTGATTACGCGGCAGAGTGTCAAAAACAGGAATAAAAATGACAAAACGGAGGTGTCTTTATGAATAAGTATTCTGTCATACTGGGAAACCTGGGCAATACATGCGACAGGTTCCTCTCATCCGGCTACAAGGAAATCCCCCCCAAGGAAACCCTGATCAGACAGGCTTCTGAGATTAATGGAGTAAAAGGTCTGGAATTGGTCGGTACGTGGGATGTAAACAAGGACAATGTCAATGAGATGGGTGACCTGCTCTCGAAATACGGCCTGGAATGCGTGTCAATCATTCCCGACCTGTTTGCCCAGCGCCGCTGGGGGAAAGGCTCCATTTCCGCGAAGGATCCGGCTATCCGCGCACAGGCCATGGAGTATCTTTACGAATGCGTCGAGACAGCCCGTATCTTGAAATGCGGGACATTGAACATCTGGCCGGGACAGGACGGCTATGATTACATCCTGCAATCAGACCTGATTCAGGAACGCCGTTGGCTTGAAGAAAACATCACTACGCTGGCCAAGAGTGCGCCAGATATCCGTTTTGCGCTTGAGTATAAGCCAAAAGAGCCGCGGAATTTCAGTTTCATGGCTCGTGCGGCGGATACGCTCCTGCTTGCCCAAAGAACCGGCATGGACAATGTCGGCGTCTGCATAGACACCGGACACGGGTATGCGGCGGGAGAGAACGTCGGGGAATCTGTCGTCATCTTACAGGAGTACGGAAAAAAGTTGTTCCATATGCATTTCAACGACAATTATGGAGGCTGGGACGATGACATGATTGTGGGTTCCGTTCATTTCCCGACATATGTGGAAACGCTATTCTGGCTTAAGGAAACCGGTTATGACGGTTGGTTGTCCATGGATCAGTATCCTTACCGGGAAGACGGCAAACGCGCGGTCGAGGAGAGCGTCCTTTTCTTGCAGATGATTGAAAAACATCTCGACTCTCCCAAGGTCATGGATGAACTGAGGAGCCTGGTTACAAGGGGCAACGCAGTCGAGACCCAGAAGTGGTTGCGGGAAACTTTCTATAAGTAAAACTGCAATCCCTGCCGACGGAAACAGAAAGGAACGGACTGTCAGGGCGTGCTATAGCCGTCCTGATATTCCCCGCCAGCGACATTTTTCAGGATGG
Organism: Parasphaerochaeta coccoides DSM 17374; assembly: GCF_000208385.1. Classification (GTDB taxonomy): domain Bacteria; phylum Spirochaetota; class Spirochaetia; order Sphaerochaetales; family Sphaerochaetaceae; genus Parasphaerochaeta; species Parasphaerochaeta coccoides. The sequence continues at coordinate 1,466,943 of NC_015436.1, forward strand.
GGTATTTCCCTGCGGGGAAATCCCAGATGGAAGCATCCCATACTCCTCCGGTCCAATTTGCCGAAACACTGAAATTCGTGGCTCCCTTGAACCATGAAGCATCTTTCTGCAAATCAAGATGAACAGTCGTTTCAGAGTTGCCGCTGATTGATGCCACGCTTGTGTAAGCACGATTCGTGGTGCTAGTAACCGCAGTGTCACCTATGAGCCTACTGACTGCGCCATTTATCGCAGTGACCTGTTGCACGACAGTGAATGAATTTTTAATGTCTCTAGCTAAGGATGTACTGGCGAAGCCCCCTATGTTCCTCAGCCCAGTTACACTGCCATTAACGACGGCATAACTGTAGGAAACGGATGCGCTGTTCATACCTGCGAATCCTCCTGCCCAAGCCCCCGCCCCCCCCAGGGCTGAAACAGCATTGTTTACAATGACGTAGGAATCAGTAATACTTCCTGCCACATGATATCCGACAAATCCCCCTGCCCGGTCAGTTATACTCACGACCGAATTTACCAGCGCATAGCTTTCCTTGACTGTACTACTAGCCTTGTAGCCGATGAATCCCCCTATGTATGCCGTGCCAGTTACTGTGGACGCTTCCGAAAAACAGTTCGACACATCAGCAGCACTATGTCCGATGAAACCTCCGACACTATATGCCCCTCCCCCGGATATCTTACCCATGGTTCGTGAATGACTATAAGAAACCGGGCCATGCAACGCACCAGCGAATCCTCCAACCCAATTGGCAGCTCCTAAAATATTCCCTCCTGTGAATGCTGAATTGCCTGTCATCGATGCTGATATATATCCGCCGAATCCACCGACATAATCGTTTGCTCCTGAAATGAACCCCTGGACAGTAGCGGAAGAATTCGAAATGTTTCCCGTCGTATATCCAACAAAACCGCCGACACTATTGTCTGCCGTCCCTGTGATATTTCCATTGGTCTCCGCATGACTTCTTTCAATAGCTCCGGTATTGGTTCCCACAAAGCCGCCGACACGGCCATTGGCTGTAACAAGAGCTGACGCATCCATCCCAATCGCTTTACTGTCAGTAATGGTTGCGGTTTGATGCCCTGCGAACCCGCCGGTTCCCGTTGAAATGGATGTTGTGCCGGTACCGGATACCTTGCCATAGTAAACTATCGCCTTTGTTATGCTGGATTCAGTTCCAGTATTTGCTCCAACGAAACCGCCGACAGTATTCTGTCCTTGGACAGAATAAACGATGGATGCCCGTGTCGTATCGCTGTTTGTTACTGTTCCTTGGTTTCGTCCCACGAAACCCCCGACATGCGAGCTTGTCCCTGTAACCGAAGACATGCGGACATAACTGTTGGATATAGTCTTGCCTGAATCGTTCTGTCCGACAAGGCCACCGACATACTGCCCACCAGATACAGTCCCTGCCGCGGAGCTTCCGGTGATGCTGGCGCTGTTTTTTCCTACCAGACCTCCCACAATATCAGAACCGTTGAGCGTAACAATGGCGGAACTATTTTCAATAACTCCCGAAAGGTGTTGCCCAGCCACTCCTCCGCTTGAGTTGCCAGTCGCCTTGATGCGGACATAGGATGTACTGCCAGTAATTGTGCCATTATTCTGCCCGATGATTCCGCCAATCACATCCTCTCCAGAAATCGCACCGGATACGTAACAGTTAGTAATCGTACCGTTGTTATTGACACCAGCAAGACCTCCAAGGTTATCTCGGCCTGTCACACTCACGTTCGTTAGCCCGATGTTTTTGACAACGGCTCCTGAAGTGATGGTTTTGAAGAAACCTAGTTTGTCACCAGTAGCAGCATTCCCAGGGCCCGTGACCGTAACTCCGTCTATGGCATAGCCATTGCCATCAAGTGTTCCAGAGAAGTCGAAGGGAGTCCATGTCGTAGAACCCAAATAGGTACCAAGTTCAATGTTCCGCATCAAGATGAAATTCTTGCTGCTGTTAGCGGATGTCAGCACGACAGCCAGACCTCTTGCCGTGTATATTTTATAAGGATTGGAAACCGAACCGTCTCCGGTGTAATCGAGGATGTCCGCGGTGTCCGCGTTACCCGTTCCACCGACTTCCCATTTCTCGATGGTCACGGTCTCCACTACAATGGTCCTGTCCCTGATTGTAATGTCCAAGATGTAATGCTGCCCGGAATCAAATGACCAACTAGCTGGGACATTCCATGTATAATTTTTTTCAGAAGCCCCATCGCGGACAGTAAAACCGAGGGATCGATCAGGAAATTCACCTTCCGAGTGAGGAATAAAAATCATATCCTGAGAAACGGCATTGATCCCATTGGCAGCCATCGTGAAGGAAATGGCCTCAGTCGCGCCTTCCTTACTGGTGAAAGTCCCGGTATCTACTCTGAACACCGCAGTCGTTGGCCATCCGACAGTAGTGACTGTTATTTCATCAATAGTATCCGGATCCAAAATTCCGGCATCATTGACATTCACAGTCAAAGTCATCTTGGACATCATATGCTGGAAAGTCAGCACGACCGGCGATGACTGCTTGGCCATATTGTTCTTCCGTACATAAAAGATATCCAGAAGATTAGGATTGCTCTGGTCAGTGACATCCATGGGAAGCGCATAACTGGCCAGTGAAGGCGCATAAGGCGCATATGAGATGAAATCAACCAATGAACCGTTATTCGGGTAATAGACCACGATACCTGAATCGAAAGACGCCTCCCCTGTCAGCTCATCATAGGTCAGGCGGAGATTATCAGTCCCATCAAGAATGTTTGATGGTGTCAGGGCATTGCCGTTTCCCACCATGAAGAACCCTAATGAATCCCCTGTCTCCAGATTCAGTGCATTCATGCCTCCGGAAAAGAGCATGACCTGACCGTCCGCCCCCTGGCGGCCTTCGTCATCGGTCACATCGTAAATCTGGTCAAGCTCCTGAACACAGGAGACAAGCGATACCGCTGCCAACATTAGCAACAGTATCGCAACAAGAGATTTATTTTTCATTTTTGGTTCAGATGGATTCTCATGGCAACCTTTCCGTAAGGAATTACGTTGCGTCTCCGGGTCCCAAGTCTACTACAGTCCATCCAGTGACTTCAACGTCAAAGCTTATGTCTTTCCTTTTGAGCGTCAATGCCAACTGATATTCCTTTCCTGCTGTCAGATTGAGTGCGGCCAAATTCTTGGCTTCCCAGCGATATATATTGCCGGAAGCGTCAACAAATTCAATCTTAAAGGAATCTTTTACATTATTGGCGGCATCAGGCATGACGATGGCTTCATATATGACCTTCTCGTCCGTAACTGCCGTTCCGCCCGACTGAACATTGGCAGTGATATTCGCGACAGTATCCACGTCTGCAAGGGAACCATCTGACAAATTAAGATTTGCCGTAGTCTTCGCTCCTATAAGCGTTGTGGTAAAACCAGCAAGATTGCTGTATGTCAGCCCTTCACCAGCTGTTGCGGTAATCTTGAAGCGGGCAAGCTTGTGATCGACAGTCACTGCTACATTGCTTCCGCTGTTGACACTTTTTTGGAGACTGCCTGTCTTTCCCCAGAGAATGTCCAGATCGTTAACCTTTCCCGTCTGATTCCCTGCAAGGTTAATGGGAAGCTGGGCGTCAACTGATCCAGTAGCAGTTGTCACACTAGCTGAATACGGATAATAGACAATGAAATTGACAGCAGCGTCATCATTCGGCCAGTAAATCGGCGTGGTAGAAGTAAAGGTCGCCGTCGTCGCCCCTCCTGAACCAGCCGTGTATTCAACGTTTTTTTCCAAAGTGGAACTAAAAATGTCACCACTATTCGGAACTGTGTACACACCAATCTTGTCACCCGTTACCCATGTCGATGTCGCGCTCACCATGCGTGCCGACCGGTTTGCTACCGTCGAGAACCGCACAATGTCAGGATTCGAAGACACCAGTTCCGATCCACAGGAGACAAAAACTAATGTCACAACTAAACCAATTAAACCAAATAAAATTTTCTTTTTCATAAAGCTTTAATAATAACTTTTATCATTTTTGTCTAGTCTTTTCTTCTACTATATAGTAAAAAGAAAGTAATTATAGTTTTTATGATAAAATAGGAATTGTGTCGTGTTTTTTTTGATGAGGCATACTCTTTGTTTTTCCTGTCCACCTGAAAATTCTATTGCCGAAACTTAAGGAGCGTTATTACGTTTATGATGTGTCATGAGTTTATATAAAAAACATAATGAAAAGAAAAATATAATCATCACCTCCCTTCTCGTTTTCCTGTTCTTGGTACTGCTTTTTCTGGTTCAAGGGTGCGACTTTGGTGTGATTACAGAAATCCCTGATGGCAAAGGGGAAATAAGTATCATGGCCGCCGTGGGTAATCCATCGGATGACAATGCAACACGGGTCATTACGGATCAGGACTGGAACAGCACTTTTGAACATGGGGATTCCATTGGGATATACATGTACTATTCCGGCACTGACACAGTATATGAGTCAAACGTGAAGTACACGTATGATACGTCTTCCGCCGAACCACGTTGGATGGCCGACTCACTTCGTTATTATCCTACTTGGAACGATCCCAATGGTTCTTCCCTGGATTTCTTTGCCTACCACCCCTACGACAGCACTGCTCCTTCCGTACCCAAGGGGACGGAGCTTCTCGTCATTCCTGCCGCCGTCTCAGTAAAAACGGATCAACGGGACGACCCTGATTTCACCCAGAGCGACTTCATGACTGCCAGACACCTGAATGCCCCGATAGGAACACGGGTCAATCTGGTTTTCACACATTCCTTCTCCTTGCTTGAGCTGCGGCTTGACGCCACAGGATACGGACGGGACAGGGAAGCGATAGAGATATCCATTGACGAATTGTTCACCGACACTATCGTCAACGTGCGTACAGGAGGGAATACCACGCAAGGGGGGACTCCCAAGAAGATAATGTTCCATTCGTCTTATCTCGGTTCCGACGCCACCGCCACGGATATTGAATATATAGCCCGCGCCTTGGTTCCTGAACAATCTACGGCGACGCTCACATCCTTCATCATGAAATATGACGGTTATCATTATGAGGGGGATATCACGGGAATCTCAACAATCACGACCGGCGGCTCACGCGTGATGCAGCTTACCGGCGCCTTGCCGTTAAGTTCCCTGACGACTCCGCCCAGTCCCATCACCGACAAGAACATTTCCTATGAGCTGACCTTCCCTCCCTCCTATGGGATTGACCCCGATACGCATAATCTTTTCTCGTTCACGGTCGTGTCCAAGACCGGAAATCCAGCATCACTGGATATACAGCAACACATTCTTTTTCATGCGGGCACGCCAGGACAGTCGTACAGGATACCTGTTTGGAAAATCGCTGATTCGGTTTTCACCGGGACGGCATCGAATTACATTGAAATCCCCCATGCCATCAGGATACTGGGAACAAGCAGCTTTGCATCGTCATCAGCCTTGGACACCGTAGTTTTCGGTGATGCAGAGAATGGTTCTGATATCGAGACCATCGGAAACCAGGCTTTCTCCGCTTCCTCAAACCTGAAAAAAATAGAACTGTTTCCCCGCATGACCAAGACGTATGACAAGGATTCTGAAACGACCGGCAAGACAATTACCGCGGATATACCAAACCTGGGAGATAATGTCTTCACAGGAATCACAGAACCTATCGACATCTATATTTCTGAAAATGCGGCGGTACGCGCAGCCTATGACGCTGCGTTGCGGGCTCCAGGCGCGACATCACAAGGATGGCATGCCACGACAGTCAGCGGCTCCCTCATCACGGATGACCATGTGTCCGTCACCGGACTTTCCGGTTCCGGCACGGTCAGGATATGGGCGGAACTGAAGCACACGGAGAGCTGATGATAAACAAGAATAACCGCCTTTATTTCCTACTTCTCATTTTTCTGCCCCTCATGGTGGTTATCTCTGGTTGCAATATGGATTATCGTTACAAAATCCTTCTGGAAGCGGACATCTACAGGGATCCTGGAAGGAATCTTCCTCCCGCAGGAAGTCCTGACAATCCTATCATCATCGCTGGCAATTATGACAAGGATACCGTACTCCAGGCGGCCAAGGACGTAATGATTGGCCCAAAATATAGCCTCAGTTCCACGAAATCGCGCACTTTAGAGGAATTCATGCTTGATGGGCTAGTACATTTCCAGTATTTTTTAGATTCAGATCCCGACGGAGTTGTCTTTCTTTTCTCGGATGAATATGGAGAAGCGTATTTCATCATCCATTTCAAAGCCGAAGGAGCTTTCATCGGTGACATAAAAGACTGGGAAATCCCTCCGGGCAGCGGAGGGCCTTGGCTGGGAGGCGCATCATGAGGCTCATACGGCGGCATATCTTTTTTTCTTTCCTGTTAATCCTGTCCGTAACAGCAATAATACAGCCGTTGGCAGCCAAGGACAGGTCTGTCCTGTCTTTTTCGGCTATTTCCGGCATCAGGCACGGGATGGTTGAAGAGATTGTCTATTATGACAAAACCTTGACGACTCTCCTCAGCCGCCTGGACTGGGAACAGAAGATGTCACCGTTCATTGGAGTAAAGGCTTCCGTGAACATACCATACGTTTCCGTCAGCCTTGCCGCGTCACTGGGCTTTCCCATCCGTTCCGGACAAATGGAGGACTTTGACTGGCTCAACGCGGGAGCCAATAAAGGCCCCCTGACTCATTATTCAAGCCACAATGCTTTCCTGGACAAGGATCTTGCTGCGTCAGCACGCGTTACCCTGCTTGTGGTGGATACACAGTCTTTTTCCTTCGGGCCAATCGCAGGCATCAGCTACCGCAATCGGCTGTGGCGGGCTGAGGATGGCTACGGGCAGTATCCCCCGGAGAAAACAGGCCCTTACACGCCTTGGCATGAAGACGCAAAAAAGGAACCTTTCCATGGGCTGGTCATTTCTTACAACCAGACAATCATCAGTCCATCGGTCGGTCTGACCATGGAATGGATGACGAAAGGATCATGGGGTATCACCCTTTCCGGCTCATGGCTTCCCTATGTTTCCGTCGATGCGCTGGACAATCATTATCTAAGGGGAATGCAATTCCGCGACATCATGGACAAGGGGATGGGCTGGAACGTGGAAGGTACGCTCGGCATCCCTCTGGGCAATGGGAAAAACCCCAAGCGTCTGGATGTCAGTGTCGCTTATGAACATTTCGCCTTGAAGGGATTGGGTTACAACAGGGCAATCAATACATCTGCCTGGAATCTAGACTCAAACGTAGGTACGACATCCTCCCTGTGGACCATTGGCATTGGGTTCGGGTTCTGAACGGTTCTGTTGGGTTCTGCGAGACACACGGCGCGGAATCATCCACCAAGAGACGTATGTTCATCCTCAAACACTACTTCACTCTCAGCCTTGGTATAGACATTGACCCTGGCATGGATATCTACTTCATTGACAAACCAACCATTGGCACGGCAGAGTTGCATGAACTCGGCATAACGATTCACTCCGTTGATTTCCTTCAGGGTGACAACTACACCAAAATGGAGACCTTGACCGGAATGGTTTTCAAGACGTTCTTTTTTCTTGATGGTCATGCCCCAGTTCGGAGAAGATGGGCTGAGACGTTTCCGTGGAGAATTACGAAGTTTCACACCTTCGGAAATATGCTTCACGTTGTCCCATTTCCGATATTCGTTGCGAACTTTTTCCTCGTATTGAGAGCCAGGAACAGCATCGTCATCACCTTGTTTATTATCGTTAATGGAATAAATCTTGCCTTTCTGGTCAATCCTTCCAAAGTGGATGTCTAATTCAGTATCTGTATAGTCCACGCCCTGGGAAAGGGAACACTTAGGAAAATAACAGAGCATTGCCTTGGCTATATAGGGGAAATGCTCATTGTTCAAGGGCACGGGGATGTTATATGTGTACGTGTCATACGCCTCGGATACGCCCTGTACAATAAATTTGATTTCATTTCCCGGTGTTCTGAGAATATCTGAAATATGTTTCGGCACTACCCCAAAGCCCAGGATGTCACGCTTTGAAGTATCCGTGTTCCACTGTACCGCGGAATCCAGGAGGAGTGCTTTGGCAACCTCACGAGAAAAACCCATGACATGAATAAGGTACGCAAGCTTGCGGGCAATCCACGGAGCCGCAAATGAAGTTCCGGCGTCTTTCATGCGTCCGCGGCTTGAATACACCACCATGCCATCTTGACGGTCACCGCCAAAGGTCGATACATCAGGCTTCTTGAAGAAGTGCAGCACTGGCCCCCTACGGGCATATTCCACTTTTGTACCGGTAATGGTGACAGCATTGACTACAAGGGAATTGATGGAGTCAGCCGGAGCTCCAATGCGTGGTTCGTGTCGGTTCCGATTCCTGTTATTTGTACCAGCAACAACAAAGATGACATCATTCTGGAACTGGATTTCATCCAGCAAGGCTCCCTCAGGAGACATGAAATTTTGTTCAATTTCCAAATCAGAACCCAAAGACAGGTTCCACACCTTGATGTCCTTGTTTGTTTCAACAATCTGCCTGATTTTTCGGAGGATGTCAGCCGTGCTGTTGCGGTCATGCTTTGCTACTCCAAAATGCCGAACACGGAAACGACCGCACCCATCATCTATATGGGGATTCAAGACAGGGCCATCCACAATAAGAGAAGATACTGCCGTCCCATGGACATAGTCATCAGGTTCAATAAGGTCTTCCAACACCATGGGCACATATGAAACCCATGAAGAAAAATACACAGTTTTATCGAACAGCGTATCAATGACGCCAATGACTGGCTCTGTGGTTGGCGCCGGAATAGAAAACCCGGCTCCGTTCATTCCATCCCTTTCAAAAGGCAATGCCCTGATACGACCAAAGTCACTGACCGCCATAGACACCAGATATGGCGCGGCACTGATGATCCGGTTATACTGCGCAGGATTCACCAGCCACGTCACGGCATCTAGTGCTTTTATGGGTTCATCCTGCATCTGAAGCTTACGCAGGATCTCTGTTTGTGTCAGTCCAGTATCATACAAGGTGATGATCTGGCTTTCTGTGACCTGTTGCGTTCGTTCCTCCACTCTGAAGTTATCAATATAATAGGCGTCCTTGATGATGTGCAAAAAAAGGGACTTGCTGAGGCCATGCGCGGAAATGCATGCTTCCGCCCGTTTTTTCCACTGTACATCGCTGGCGGTTTGCAGTTTCTCATATTTTGTACCAAGAATGATCAGTTGTTCGGCGGTAATCGTAGAAGAAAAATATTCAGCAAGGACTTGTTCACAGTGATGCAGATTATGCAATGCAGAATCTATGTTTTCCAATGGCACACAATGTGTAAAAACATGCTGTCGTTGATTATCTCCGTTTGAAAACTTTACTCCTACGATAGTACTGTTTGCAGAGACGGAACCTTTTTTCAGAATATAGCCCATACGACAGCTTTTGGGGATGATGCGCGTGTAATACACAGAAACCAACGGACGGAATCCTCTCTGCTCCTCACGCCAATATTGTCTGACATGTATAAGGGACTGCAACAATCGCTCAAGTTTGGCACGTTCTACGCATTTCCCTTTCGGGAGACTTACAAGTCCCGATGTTTTTGGATGAGGCGCATGATTGAATTTCCCTTTCAGCTCCAGGACTTTGTTCATTTCTTATCTCCCATCAGCTCCCGCGATATGCTGCTTTTGGAGACTTTAGAGAGGATTTCAATGTCTCGTATGGAGAAGCCCATGTTCTGGAGATCTTTATAGTCACCCGCAAAATCCGGTCTGGTTTGCCTGAACAGCCTGGAGAGGTAATCAAAGTCTTCATGGGGATTACTGAAAGCTATTGCTGTCTTGATGATGTTCTTGAGGTCTCCCGGATATGGAACAGGATTCATGAGAGCTATGATTTTCCTGAACAGACGGATGTTCCTGCCTTGGAATTTGAACTGCTGGAGCAAGTCTTCAAGAATGATTTCTGCAATTTCCCGGAGGTCTTGCTGTGTATAGCGATTGAAGTCAATCACCTTGTCAAAACGTCGGATCAGTGCCTTGTCAAAAGAGTCAAAAAGATTGGTTGTGGCAATAAGAACAATCCGGGTATTAAGTCCATCCAGTCCTTTAAGAACGGAGGATGTCGCCCTCCCCATTTCCCTCAGATCCCTGGAGGATGTCCGATCCAATGCGAGGGCGTCGATTTCATCAAAAAGAATGATGATTTGTTCTGGGTATGGTACATTATTGATTTCTGCAAATAATTCCGCAATGTTCTTGGATGTCTGTCCCAACTTGCTGTCCACGAGAAAATCAAAGTCAACAATGTAGAGTTGTCGGTTGAGAATGCGTGCCAGTTGTTTTGCGCTTTCTGTTTTTCCTGTTCCCGGAGCGCCTTGAAAAAGAAACTTGTTCACCCCTGCGCCATAGCCAACGGCGTTCACAATACCCATGACATCATCTTTGATGCATTCAGGAAGCGGTAACGTGGAGCTAGCGGTATCCACTTTACGGAGATAGTCCATTTTTCCATTCAATGCCTGCGGGACAAAAGTATTCTTATCGGAGAGCAATGCCATGATGTAATCACCCAATTCATGATCATTGTTCCTGTTGAAGTCTACAGCTACTTCATACGCTTCATCACGGAAAGCAGAATCATTTCTTTCCGTATAATATTTAATCAGATTGATTATATTCTTCTTTTTCATCTTGGCCTTTTCCCATGTGGGTTAACATATGATATAACGAATGGGACATCACATATAAAAAGTGGGACATAAATTCAAAAATATACATTCAGACTATATTCATGTAGAGGAAAACATGCAAGAAAAAACTTGAATTTGTTTTGGCAATTACATGCTTCCACATTGCAACGAACAGGACAAGAAACTATTCTGAAAAAAGGGAGAAGCACTATCATGGCTCATTTACATAGCATCGCCGTTTTCTGCGGTTCCTCACACGGCTCCGATCCGGCTTTCACCACAGCGGCAAAGAACCTTGGAGTTGCCTTTTGTGAGCGCGGCATCGCCCTTGTCTATGGCGGCGGCAACCGAGGAATCATGGGTACTCTCGCCACGACAGTCCATGAAAAAGGAGGAAAAGTCACCGGAGTCCTCCCCCGCTTCTTTGATGTTCCTGCGGTACGTACCGGAGAAAAGAATACATCGGTCGAAATAGTTTCCGGCATGCACGAACGAAAGGCTCGCATGGCAGATCTGGCGGATGGATTCATCGTCCTGCCGGGAGGCATTGGTACATGTGATGAATTCTTTGAAACCTACACATGGAAACAGATTGGTCTTCATGACAAACCAATCGCCCTTCTTAATACCAAGGGTTTTTACAATGGCTTGTTGTCTTTCCTCAATTCCGCAAGTAGTGAAGGGTTCATCAGTCGTGAAGCGCTCCATGCCCTCATCATTGAGGAAAATCCCGCCCGTTTGCTTGACAGAATGGAGGAACACCAAGCCGTCCTTCCGGAAAAACTTGGCTGACCCCATCCTATGCCCCATATCCGAACCTTACCTGACACACGTCTTCATGCATCTGGCCGGTGACACCATGTGGCCAATGCTTTACAAAAGGTGGCTTACTGCTTATTTTTCCCAGAGCTTTTCAGGATAATATCCGCTGGCGATTTTTTGTGCCAACTGTTCACGAACCGACTCACGGTCCTGGGCGTATGTCATGCCGAACCATTTCTCCTGGGTGGTGAAGAAACGAATGCGTCCTTCCCCGCTGCGAACCATCTGTGCCGCTCCTTCCGGAAGATAACATTCAGTCTTCTCCGCCGTTACATTCTCCGTGATGAAGGCATCCCAGTAGGATTGGAAAGTGGTGAAAGCCCGTGGCGTAAACCCAAAGAAATTCATAGAAACCCATTCTTCTCCGGTAAGCAGCTGCGCTGTCCCATCGATAAGAACCTCAATACGACCGTCTGAGGTATAGCCAATCTTCGGATTCTCGCGCATGGTTCTGAGGTAGTCCCCATCAACCTGACAGATGGCACGGGTGACAGTACCATTGAGGCTCATGGTATTCTTGAGTACATAACCGACCATGGCATGGTCTGTACCATCCGCATCAACGGAGGCAAGATATGCTTCCATGGTCTTATACGCATCACGTCCATAATAGTCGTCGGCATTGATGACGGCGAAAGGTTCCTTGATAGCTTCTTTGGCGCAGAGTACCGCATGGATGGTTCCCCATGGTTTCGTGCGTCCTGCGTCCGCCGCTTTTTTCTTCTGTTCAGGAGTCAGGAGGGAATCCAGGGACTGAAATACATAGGAGGCATCCATGTTACGGGCAATGCGGTCAAAGAGTCTTTCACGGAAGTCTTTTTCTATGTCTGGCCTGATGATGAAAACAACGCGTCCGAAACCGCTGTCCAGGGCGTCCCGTACGCCGAAATCAAGAAGTGTCTCCCCGTGCATGCCGACGGCATCGATTTGTTTCACGCCGCCATACCGGCTTCCCATGCCTGCGGCCATGACCAAAAGTGTAGGTTTCATCGCTCATCCCCCTTCACGGCATCCCGTGTTTGTTGTTCAAGAAACAGTCTACAATTTTGACAAGGTACAGGTCAAAGGAATCTGAAACGGAATGAGAACAGAATGTGGTGAAAATGTAGTTGAATACGGGAAAGTCAGGACTCTACTAGATTATTGTTGCATTTTATGGTAGGTTACCTGCCGTCGTTGATGACATGGACGCGTGGCGCAGCTGGATAGCGCGATTGCCTCCGGAGCAATAGGTCGTGGGTTCGAATCCCGCCGCGTTCAAAATGTAATTTGTTATAAGGGTAATAATTATAAAACCCTCTATAGCAAAAGTGAGCAAAAAGTGAGCAAAAAGTGAGCAATTGGTTTTTTATCCTTTTCTTTGGCTTGATTCCCCTCTGGACTGACACAGGCAGAGTTCCCTTTTTGGGCAGGTCTTGGACTGCGCTTCATTCGTGACCTGGAACAAGGAAAAGAATCCTTGCGCCTGGATAAGGCGAACCAGGCGCTGTCCATGTTCGGTAAACAAGCCGGTTCCCTATGATGCCGTGAACTGGGAATAGTACAGCGTGGAATAAAGACCATCATGTGCCATCAGGGAAGCATGCGTCCCCTTCTCCACCACCTCTCCATTCTGAACCACCACTATCTCATCGGCATGCATGATGGTTGACAACCTGTGGGCAATGACAAAACTTGTCTTGCCCTGCATGAGGGAGCGCATGGCCTCCTGTATCGTCCTCTCCGTCCGCGTATCAACATTGCTGGTCGCCTCATCAAGGATGAGCATACGGGCATCAAGGAGCATGGCGCGGGCTATGGTCAGAAGCTGCTTCTGCCCCTGCGAAATATTCAGGGTATCCTCGTTCAGGATGGTATCGTACCCGTGCGGCAAGGACATGATGTAGTCATGAACCTTGGCAACCTTTGCCACGGCGACCACATCATCCATGGTCGCTCCGGGCTTGCCATAGGCAAGGTTCTCGTAAATCGTACCGTAAAACAACCACGCATCCTGCAAGACCATGGCGTAGGAAGAACGCAGGCTGGCACGGGTAGCCAAGGAAATATCAATGCCATCGAGACACATTGTACCGGAAAGAGGATCATAGAAACGCATCAGCAGATTGATCAAGGTCGTCTTGCCTGCGCCGGTGGGACCCACGATAGCGACCAGCCTCCCCGGTGGAACATCAAGGTTCAGGTCGTGGAGGATGACCTTCTCCGGCATGTAGCCAAAATTGACATGCCGGGCTTCCACATGACCGTCCACGTCATGGAACACATGGGCATCCGGCACATCGGCAATCTCATCCGTTTCGTCAAGGAGCCGGAATACCCGCTCGGCCGCGGCGAAGGCTGACTGGAACTCACTCAGCAGGTTTGCCGCTTCGTTGATCGGACCGGAAAACTTACGTGAGTAGAGGACGAACGAACTCATGTTGCCCAAAGTAATCCTGCCCGCAAGGAACAGGAGGGCGCCAAAGACGCTAATCAGGCTGAGCGAAAGATTGTTGAACAGGTTCACCGTAGGACCGACCGTACTGGAATAAGCATCTGCCCGATAGTAGGCATCTATCGCGGCATCATTGTATCCATCAAAACGGGAGACCATTGTAGCTTCCCTATGATAAGCAGCTATGGTTCTGCGGGCGGAAATCATTTCCTCGGAAAAACCGTTGAGGCGTCCCAACGTGGAAGAACGGGCACGAAACAAAGGCTGCCCGCGACGGGCAAGGAAACGGGTTACGACCATGGACAGAGGAACAGTGACCGCAAAGACAAGTACCATGGTCGGTGAGATGGTGAACATCATGAACAGGGAGCCAGCTACCGTCACTATGCTGGTCAGTATCTGGATGCTGTCAGTGACCAGGGATGTGTTGATTGTATCTATGTCGTAGGTGACGCGGCTGATGATATCCCCGGCGGAGTTACGGTCAAAAAAACCCACTGGCAGACGTGTCAGTTTGTCAAAGATGTCACGCCTCATGGCGTAGACCATTTTCTGCCCCAGACGAATCATTACGCGGGAGAGGATGTAGGACAGCAGGGAGCTTGAAGCGTACAGCACCACCATGAGGGTACAATTATGGATTACCGCAGGGAAATCAACCCGGCCGGTTCCTACGGCCATGGCGTCCACCGCATAACCGGACAGCAGGGGACCCGCCAAGGCAAGAAGATTGCTGCCCAGCGTGAGAATCACGGCAATGATGACAAGCCAGATGTGGGGAGCCACATAGTGCCAGAGACGGGATGCGGTACGGCGGACTGATTGCTTCCTAGGCGCGCTTTTCATCCTGCCCTCCTATCTGCGAGCTGCTGATATCACGGTAGACTTCACAGGTTGCTACCAGATGTCCGTGAGTACCACTGCCAATCACCTGACCGTCCTCCATCACAAGGATATGGTCGGCATGCATGATTGAGCTGATCCTCTGGGCAACAATGATTGTCGTGGTTTCCGCCAGGGAACGGGCAATGCCTCCCCTCACCAAGGCATCAGTACGGTAATCCAAGGCGCTCATCGCGTCATCCATGACCAGGATGGCAGGTTGGGCGGCCAGGGCGCGGGCAATAAGAATCCGCTGTTTCTGTCCTCCGCTGATGTTCGCCCCCATGATTGCAAGCCTGTAGTCCAACCCCTCCGGATGTCCGGCTATGATGGGCGTAGCTTGAGCAATCTCCGCAGCACACAGAATTGCCTGATCATCAAGGTCGCGGCCAAAGGATATGTTCTCCCTGATAGTATCCGCAAGGATGAAATCATTCTGGAAAACCACGCCGAACTGCTCATATAAGACATCATCGGGAATATCACGGACATCCACACCATTGATGCGTACCGAACCTGAATTGACATCATAGAGACGGAGAAGGAGCTTTACCACGGTGCTTTTCCCGCTGCCAGTAGCTCCAATGATGCCAAGTGTCTGTCCCTTCTTCAGCGCAAAGGAGACATTCCGTACTCCTGCCGTTGTACGGGGATAGAAGAAGGACACATCATTAAAGACGACATGCGCTTTTTCCGCGCTCCCCTCGACAAGGGTTTTTTCACTGTACACCTCTCCATTATCCATCTGGGCATCGTCCATCCCCTTTGTAATTCCTCCGTCCGTATTCATCGTCCGGCTCTTTTCCTGCTTTCGTTCGCCTTCCATGTCCATGATTTCCTCTATGCGGCGGGCGGAAGCTATGCCCTTGGACAGGATGACGAACATGCGCGTGATGCTGAGCATGGCGGTAAGGATGATGGTGAAATAAGAAAGAAAAGCAATGATTCTGCCCGGCTCGGTCAGTCCATCGTTGACCCGCCATGCTCCGAACAAGACCACCAAAGTCAGTCCAAGATTAAGGAAAAGGTTCATCAGTGGATTGGTCACGGCCATGACGTGGGCGGCATGTCTTTCCGCGTCCGTGACATCCTTGTTCACAACGGAGAAACGTTCCTTCTCATACTCCATCTTTGACAAGGCTTTTATGACGCGTATGCCGGTTATGTCAGAGCGCACGGCACGGACGAGGGCATCAACCTTCTTCTGTACCACCGTGTATAGCGGGATGCCCCTGCGGGAAATGGCGTACACTACAATGCCTATGAGGGGCATCAGGGCAATAAGGATCAGCGTGAGTACAGGCTCAAGGCTGAGGGTGATCGCCATGCCGCCTATCAGCAGGATGGGAGCCCTCACGCCGAGACGTTGCATCTTTGCCACCATCTCATGGACATTGTACGTATCGGAGCTGACGCGTGAGATGAGGGACGGGGAGCCGTAGACATCCGCCTGGGCAGCCGAGAGAGCCAGCACCCTGGAGAAAAGGTCGTGGCGGAGCGAACGGGTGATACGGGTGGCAATCCATGAAGCCTTGCGGTTGGGGATTACGTTGCACGTCCATGCGACAAAGGAACAGACCACCATTGCCGAGCCATACCACAGGATGAGCGTGACATCCTTCCGAGGGATGACCGAATCAATGATGAATGCAAGTATCCATGGCAGGAAAAGGTCCATGATGGTTCCTATGAACTTGATGATGAACACCACGCTCATTTTCCCCGCGTAGGGACGTATGTAGGCAAGCAGTTTCCTCATGTGGTTTCTTCAGCTCCCATTCCCCCTTGGGCAGGCAGGGCATCCACGACAGCGACGGCATTGTCCATCACCTTCATCACAGAAACAAGGAGTTCTTCCTTCTGAACACGCGTGAAGCCTTCTGTGATGGCCTGGTTCCACCCCCTGAGCATATCCTTGACAATGGGAAGCACTTCATACGCCTTGTCCGTCGGATAGACCATGCTCTGCCTTTTGTCCTCCGTTCCTGCACGGCGGATGATGAAGCCATCTCTCTCCAAGACGGCAAGCTGGCGGGCGACATTGCTTTTATTAATGAATATCAGGCGGGCAAGGTCATCTTGGGTGATGCCAGGATTCCTACAGATATTCATGATATACGTATGATGCTCCCCTCCCAGCCCAAGATCCTTGAGACAGTGGCTCCTGTACAGATATGCCAGGCGCGATGTCCGCGCTATGTATTTCATCAGTGATTCCACTCTATCCTCCGCTTCCTCCGTGAGAATCCTTCACAAAAGTTCTTCATGGGAGATAGTTGCGTACGCAACTAAATATCACTATATACCACACCAAAGGACAAAGGGCAATCAATCCATACAGAAACCCGCCCCGCCGTAAGCGGCAAGGACGGGAGGGAAACAATCAGGATTATTGAGGGAATCTATGCCTCTATGCCTCATGCCGTGAACGGCGCATCATACGTTACTGTCCACCATGTCCACAATGTCCATGCGTGTTCACATATGTCTGCGTATGTTCAGCCGACCAGCCCCTTCACGAATGCAATGATGTTCTTGTCCGTGGCATGAGCAAAGAACAAGTCCTTGAAACGCCGCCCCGCGACCGCGCCCTTGAGAAGGTCTTTGTCAAGGTCGGCGAGGATTTCCACGAAAGGTCTGAAAGCCGTGGTACGCACGCCGTCCAATATCTTCTTGTTCCGCTGCTCAGGGACTACGCGGTCGCGGGGATACCCCTGCCCGCTTTCAAAGCCGAACAGCTTCTCAAAACTGTATTCAAGGTTCAGCTCAGCTCCCCATCCGAAGCCTTTGGCAAAAGGAAAGGACACGGCATTCCCGTCATTAATCTGGGCGAACATGTAAGCATCGCTCGGATCGACGATATGCCCGGCTATGACGCCGGGGAAACTGTTCAAGGCAAGCATGGCTCCTTCACCCGTACCACACCCGCTCACCACGTAGTCAGCGGCTCCGCTGTTCAGCAAGATTGCTCCCAAAATGCCATTCTGTACGTATGTCAGGGAAACAGGGTCATCAGCACCATACATGCCGTAATTGTCCACATTGTGACCCATAGGCACGACCACCTTGGTCAGAGCGTCATGGACTATGCCGTTCTTGGCAGCTTGGCTGTTTTCCATGATCAAAGCTATTCTCATCTGGGATTCCTCCGGATATGTCATTACCCGCATTGTACCCGATATTCCCCGTTTAGGCAAAAACACACAGGCATCCGGAGGGCGCATCCGAAGGATGCGGACTCTCTTGAAAAAACACACATGCAATGACATGAAATGATGACGGAAAGTATGTAGGCACAGCCTTTCATTTGTCATACCATGCATAATGACAGAAAACGAAACAGAAGGAAGGAAAATGTGAGGATGAAAGGAAAAAGGACATGGAGCTTGATCGGACTGCTTATGCTGGGATGCATGCTGCCCGCCTTTACCGTTCCGCTTGGAGCTGTCTACGACAGGGACAGCCGCCTGTACCGTTCCCTGGAAAATCTGGCTCTTGAGACTCACGTCCTGATGCCTATTTCCACCACTCCGGTCACCGGCCACCAGCTTTACAGCTTTTTCCAGAACATTCCTGCTGACAACATCCCGTCTTCAGCAAAAGCACTCTATGATGAAGTCTCTGCCCTTTTCTCCGATGATTCCGGCTACACCCGCCTTTCATCTTCCCTTATCAGTGGCGGCATGTCCGTGACACCGGAAATATACCTGCATACGAATCCCGCCACCGACCTGACTGAAATGGACTGGACATACCGGTACAAGGACAGATCGCCGATACTCTCCTTCCGGGGAGAAGCAATCATAGCGGATACCTTCCATGGCGTTTTTGATTTCGACTTCAAAAAAACACGAGGCTATGCTGATGGAACGGGCAACGATGGAACGGGAGTGCAAGAGAAATTCTTCACGGGTCTGCTCACCCACAATATAGCCTTCACGAGCCAGGAACAAGACTGGGATTCCCATGCGCCCTTCTCCGCGTTTATGTCGTATTCCCGTCCTCATTTCAGCATCATCTTCGGACGCGACACGGTGGCATGGGGACGGGGCAACACCGGCGACATGATAATAGGGGGCGAGGCCGACTTCCATGATTTCCTCCAGTACACTGTCTATGACAAGGCACTTGCCTATACGTTCAACGCCATGGTCTTTGACGACATCACCGGAAGCATATCCGATCCTCTGTCCTTCTATGATGAGGGGATGAGAGTCTTCACCGCAAAGAGAATCGAGGCATCCATCACCCCGCGCATCCGCGTCGCGCTTTCATCCATTGCCCTCTACTATGCCTCTGCCCTTGATCTGCGGATGTTCAATCCCTTGATGTGGGAGCATAACTTTATCAACAAGAGCAATGATTATACCGATCCGAACGGAAGCGGAGGCATCCCCGGAGGTTCGTACAATGAAGTGAACAACGCCATGGCACTGGATGTGGAAGTCGCCGTGGCACCGGGCTGGGGCGCATACGGGCAGTTCTTTGTTGACCAGATACAACTTGGTGGCGAGGCATCAGGAGTCTTTGACCCCAATGCTTTCGGATTTTTGGCCGGAACCCAGTTTTCCCGTCCCTACAAGGAAGGCCGCCTCACCGGTTTTGCCGAGCTGGCATACACCACGCCGGGACTTTACCTGAAAGAGGATCCGGGAACCAAACCGACACAGCCGCCAAGCGCAAACCCTGCCGCTTATTATGCCTGGCATCGATACAAAATGCTTTCCAACCTTCCCTTGGTGAGGGCGAACGACAGCAGGGATGCCGCCGGAGTCGGTTTCATAGGCTACCACTACGGCCCTGACACCTTCGTGACGGCAGCCAGCGTCGCCTATGATGTGCAGGACGCCTACGCCTTGCAAGTGGACATGGAGTTCAGCATCCATGGTGACTATGGTCTGAAAGCCCATGGCAGGAAGGAGAATCATCTGTCGACGGTCACATCCTCCACGGAAATGGTTTGGCTCCACGGTACTTTGGAATACCGTCTGGCAGCCGGTGTCAGCGGCACGAAAACCTTCTCGAACTGGTTGGAAGGTTTTGCCCGTCTGGATGGAGTTGCAGTCTGGAACCAGCGCAACCAAACGGGAAATTTCTTCGGAGACATGCAAATGAGCCTCGGAGCCACGGTAAGCATTAGCAGGTGGTGATCATCACGGAACGTCTTTCAGTTTCTTTACGGCAATATATGTATCAGGCGATACCATAGCCCGCGACGGCTCGCTTTCCGCTTTTCTTTCAGGAACAAGCAATTTGACAAAAACTTCTGTCCGGCGCTTCTTGTCCCGTCTGAATTCTGACGGGGACATACCGCAGAACTTGTTGAACACCCTGTTGAATTGGGAAAAACTTGTGAAGCCGCACTTTTCCGCCACGTCCTTGATCTTATCCTTCGTATATAACAGATGCTGCTGCGCATTGCGGATCCTGGTGAGATGCAGGTACGTCATGAATGTAAACCCTGTCACTTTCTTGAACTGGCGGGAAAGATAGAACGAGCTTATGTAATACGTATCCGCAAGCATCCTGAGAGAAAGCGGTTCCATGTAATTGGAATGGATATATCCAGTGACCTCATAAATCTTCTGTACGACAGAATCAATCTCATTGCTTCTTTTGTAATGGTTTTCGTTCCCATGTGAATAGACCGTCCACATCCATTCAATGAACTTGCAATGGACTATCAGTTCCCATCCAGGAGCCGTGGCCGCTCCCAACAAGAAGATGTCATTGAGTAATGTGACCAAAGATTTCAAGATGCGGCCAGAGAAACGGAATACCGGCGGATTCGCATCAAAAACTGATAAGATTCGGGTGATCGGGTGCTTCAGACCGGGAAGATCATCGGGTATCCTGAATGCGATTATCAGTCTTTTTCTGCGTGCCCCTCCCTGAGGATAAATAGTCATATGCAGAACGGAAGGCTTCAGAAAGACCATGTCATATTTTTGGAGATTGAAATACTCTCCCTCAACAATGTGAACCGCAGAATCGTCCAGCAAGATGAATATCTCATAGAAACTGTGAAAATGCTGGAATTCCATGTTTACCGAACTGGAACGCACCCCATAGTCAAAGACATAGAACAACGGGGCGCTGTCCCGCTTGCCGACCTGGATGAAGAAATCCTCCTTGAACAGCACCTCTATATCATTATGTTCCATGTGGCCATGATACGTTTTACAAGCAACGGATGCAATATTTTCATGGAATTATGACAAATAATATGTAGTAATTGTTTCTGTGGGGGCTATACTTTCTCAAGCGCAGGAACACCGGCGCATACCGCAGGAGGATCAGTCAATGAATTTCTTGAGGGACACGCTGGAAAATGGATATGTCACCCGCTGGTTGGTGAGTGAAACGCATGCCGAGATTATCAAGGCGACACCGGTCAGTATCGAAAAGAAATCTAACGTGTGGGAAGGTTCTCCGGCAGCGGCTTCCCATGAAAACCCCATCAGGACGAACTTCCTTGAGGAAAAAACAAGGAACAGACCCCCTTGTCCGAAATTCGGGACTCCCCGGCCGGATTCAACCGTTATGCTCAATGGGACGGAACATCCCGTCCACGTGCGTTTTCCTTTCGGCGACCCGGTCGTCGCCCTGTCCGGATTCTGGCCGGTACCGACATGGATAAGCTCCGCAGCATATACGGTCGTAACATCTCCCGTCGCACAGAATGTCATAATGGAAATAGGAATCCAGGGAGGTCTTTCCCTGTGGATCAACAACGTCCTGGCAGCCGACTACCGTCCCTACAGAAGAAATGAACTCTGCAAACAAACGTTCGCAACCAACCTGTCGGCAGGAGACAACCAATTTATTGTGGCATGGGACGAATTTGCCGAACGCGACACGGAATGTTCGTTCTCCATCAGGCTTTTCCCGGAGCTTGAAGAACTCGGACAGAAAGTCCCGATAGGAAACAGGGATACGGAGGAGATACAAAAACTTGAGCATGCCGTGGCCAGTCTTGCCTTCACAAGAAATCATTTTACTGAAGGCTATGTGAGCCTGACGTGTGCGCATCCGTATGATGACTCCCCTTTCTCCGTGGAACTAACAGGAGCTACGGAGGAGAATGAGATGCTCGGCATCCTTCATACCGTCAGGGCTGTCTTCCCGCCGAAGACGGCGTTGACTTCCCTGGGCTCTTGTGAGACTTTCCCCCTTGGATTCCTTCGCTTCACGGTGAAGACCCACGTAGCAGGCATGCCGGTGACGTCCCGCATCACTATGGAGAATCTTCCTTCTTCGGTGCTTCCTTCTCCCGCACGCACCGTCAGAGAAAGAAAACGCCAGGCTTTTGCATTCCTGGCACAGTACGGAGAACAGAACGCCAACAGAGCGGTCGCACTACTCCATGAACACGGAGACCCCGCTGAGATAGAAATCATCCTGCGCAGGCAGATCGGCTTCATCAACCGGAGAAGCGACTGTAGCGACTTCTACCTCCCTTATTTCCCCCATATCCTCCGCACCTTTTCTTCTTCTGGTATGATCAAAAAAGAAACTCTCTCTGACATGAAGCGCTGCATCCTGGATTTCAGATATTGGCACGATGAACCCGGTGATGACGCAATGTGGTTCTACAGCGAGAACCATGCCCTCATGTTCCACGTCTGCCAACTCATATGCGGTGAACTGTACCCAGATGAAATATTCACGAACAGCGGCATGAACGGACGTCAGATGCAGGAAAAGGCGAAAAAGCTACTCTATGAATGGTTCGATGCGTTCTTCAGGAACGGTTTCACCGAATGGAACAGCCCTCCATACCTCCCGATCGATTCGCTCGGTTTTGCCAGCCTTTACGCACAGACTTCCGACAGTCGTCTGAAGGAACTGGCCCGCAAGGCATTGGACTACATCTTCCGGCTGTTGGCCATCCACTCCCTCAATGGCATCTTCTGCACTACCGCAGGGCGGACATACCTGAAAGAACTGATGGGGAATAACTCGAACTGTCCTTCATTCATCAATTTCATCGGATATGGCCGCGGCAACGCAAGCCATGCGGGAAAGGGCGTTGTTTCCCTCTGCTTTTCTGATTATGAGCCTCCCGGAGAATATGAACGTTTCCACGACATCCCGGAAGGCAAGGCCCTGCTCTGCCAGTCCACCCACGGCTACCAGGGATACGCGGACATCTATGCATATAAGACTCACCGATACCTGCTGAGTACCGCGAATGATTTCCGCCCCGGATACCGGGGCTTCCAGGAAGATATCGTGCATGCACTGTTCAGCGCCACTGAACAGACATGGGTGAACCATCCTGGGGAATTTGCCACATTCGGAAGCGCTCGCCCGTCATATTGGGCGGGAAGCGGAACCCTGCCCCGCGCCAACCAATACAAAAACTTTGCAAGCATCATATTCAACATCGACGCTTCACATCCCGTTTCCTTCACCCATGCCTATCTCCCCCTGATGGAATTTTCAGACTGGTCTCAGCGTGGCCCCTGGGTCTTCGTCCATGCCCGCAACGGAGCCTACGGAGCGCTTTATAATTCGGCAGGCCTGGTACGGCAGACATTCGGAGCCAATTCCGACAGGGAATTCATCAGTTTCAGTAAAAAGAGCATATGGTTCATCAGGGTCTCCGACAGCTGTGAATTTGCATCGTTCGGAGAGTTCTGCAACGCACTGGAGGCGGCACCTCTCCATAGGGATGAAGACAGTTCAGGGTATGTCTTCACGGATCCGCGACTAGGAAAGCTCTCTGCGTCATGGACGTCCTCTCTGACTGTAGACGGAACAGCTGTGAAGTACACAGGTTTTACGCCAGAGGGAACCCTGACATGGGAAGATTTCTGAGGAGAATGAGCAATAAATGCAATATATACAGGCTAATCTGAACAATTACTTTGTAGATTACGCTCATCCGCCCTATATACTTGTGCTATGCAGGGACCTATCCCGTCATGGGAGAACAATTCCCTGCTGAACGACAGGAACCCAGAAGGAGGATATCGTATGAAAAAGTTTCTTGCATGCCTGCTGATACTCACAGTAGCCGCGACGATGCTTTTCGCGGGAGGAGGCCGAGAAAAAGCCGCAGAAGCCCAACCCCTGAAAGTCATGCTTTCTGAAGAACCTGCGACGGGGGACGCCCTGGTTTCGACTCTTCAGAAATGGGCTGACGAAACGGGGAATAAGTTGGACATCATAATCATCCCGTATGAGGATCAGCTGACCAAGTTCCCACTGATGGCCAAGAACAAGGATCTGCCTGATCTCTTGGCGACGACACGTCTGACACGCCTGTATCCTGAGGAATTCATTGACCTGACTGAAGTCCTTGACATCTCAATCTTCGAACCTCAGGCACTGAAGATCATTGGACAGGATTACAAGACCAACAAGAACACCACAGTCCCGCAGCAGTTCACAATCACAACAGTCTTCTACAACAAGGACGCCTTCTTGAGAGCAGGAATCACTCCTCCGTCCATAGCCAAGCCGTGGACGACCGAAGAACTGTACGAAAATGCCCAGCTCCTCGTCCAGAAGGGAGGCGTCAAATACGGTATTGCCGTGGATGCATCGCGCGCCCGCTATGACAACCTCATGTACATCAACGGAGGCTCCATGGTCATCCAGGATGGAGATTCGTTCAAGGTCGCAATCAACAGCCCGCAGAACATCGAGGCCCTGGAAAAATTCGTAATGTGGAACAATACTGTCATGCCCAAAGCAATCTGGGCGGGCGGCACGACCGACAACCCAGGCGACTATTTCAAGAACGGTGACGTCGGAATCTATTTCTCCGGTACATGGAACTACAATTCTTTCTACAATCAAATCAAGAGCTTTGCATGGGGAATCATGCCCTCTCCAACTGGTAGCGCAGGTCCGAGCGCAATCCTGGGAGGAAGCGGCCTTGCAATACCGAACGAAGGCAAACAGAAGACCCTTGCGATCAGCTTCCTCAAATGGTTCTACGAAAAGCCAGAGAACTTCCAGTATTACCTTGAGCTGGACAAGGGACTTTCTTCCCTGAAGGGGGTATCTTATTCTCCTTCCGATCCGAACGTCGCTGCGGACTATGCCGTGATGCAGGCGGAGGTCGGCAAGGTAGCCGATACATTCATTGTCGATGAAAGCTCAATGTGGAGGAACTTCTACGACAACGAATATCGTGACGCCCTCAAGCAGACAGTGAACGGAGACATCACTGCTGAGAAAGCCCTGACTGACTTTGCACGACTGCTCTCCATCAAGTCAGGCTGGCAGATGGCTTATTGACCCTATGGGCCGCGGCTCTTGCGCGGTCCGTCCTCTTCCGGGGAAGAAGACACCATGTTTTCTTCCCCTACATACAGGAATACGGAAAAGAAATGACGCATACACGTTTCAGACGCATGCATACCCGCTCTTTCTGGATGTTCGTCGCTCCTTGCGCGATCCTTTTCTCAATCTTCTTTCTTGTTCCCTTGCTGCTCAGCATAGGGTTTTCCTTCACAAATTATGACGGATGGAAGACAATGGAGTTCATCGGGCTGAGAAACTACAGGGAACTGTTCTCCGATGCCAGGTTCTACGGGGCTCTCGGCAGAACGCTTGTCTATGCACTGTTCAGCCTTCCCTTCAAAGTGAGCATCCCGCTGCTCGTCGCATTGCTGATGACATCACCCAATGTCATCGGGAAAGGTCTGGCGCGTACCTTAATTTACATTCCCGTGTTGCTCAGCTCCCTGGTCGTCGGTATAACGATCAACTGGATGTTCAGCGCGGAGTACGGAGTCGTGAACTATATCATCGGCCTTCTTGGTGGAAGGTTCCTTGAGTGGGCACTCAATCCGAAGTTGGCTACGTTCGTCATCAGCTTTGCCTCGAACTGGGCATCGACAGGTTTCTACATGATCATTTTCATAGGCGGAATCTCCAACATCTCCAAGGATATATGTGAAGCCGCCTACATCGACGGCTGCAACAGCATCCAGATGTTCTTCAACATAACCATCCCGATGCTCTCGCCGACGACCTTTCTCGTCACCCTGCTCTCAACAGTGAACCTGTTGAAAGAATACGCCCTTGTCCAGGGCATCACACAGGGCGGCCCTGGTCTGAACACTACTTTCCTCATCCAGTTCATCTTCGACAAAGGATTCTCCCAAATGCAGCATGGCTACGCCTCCGCCATCTCACTCGTCGCCATGGTGCTGTTCGCAACCATTTCATTCGTGCAGTTCAAGCTGAGCAATGGAGGGGACTCCTGAAATGAAAGAAAACATCAGACACATATCCCGCATCCGTCTGGGGAAGAAGGCGGCAATGACAATCCTCACCTATGTGACGGCTCTTCTCATCCTGTTCCCGATAGTATGGTTGGTACTCAGTTCCTTCAAGGAAACAGTAGAACTGTTCGCGCATCCTCTCCGTCTTTTTCCAGGAACGTTCTCCACGGCGCACTACGCCAGCGTACTGGGCAACAGGTTCATAAGATACGTCGGCAACAGCTTCTTCCTGGCCATTGTCGGGACAGCAATCACATTGGTCATCAGTTCCATGTGCGGCTATGCGCTGGCTGTCTACCGCTTCCATCTGAGGTATACGAACATAGTGTTCGGCATGTTCCTGCTCGGCACACTGATTCCTGGAGAAACACTGACGATACCTCAGGTCACGGTCATCAGTGCGCTTGGACTGTACAACAATATCTGGGGAGTCATCCTGCCGGTAGTGACAACGACAACGGGCATCTTCATGTTCCGCCAGCATTATATGTCTTTGCCGCTTTCCTTCGTGGAAGCGGCGCGGATCGATGGAAGCAGCGAATTCCAGACTTTTCTGCGGATCATGCTTCCCCTCGGTACATCGTCCGTCGTCACTCTTGCAATCTTCAGTTTCATGTGGCGGTGGAACGACTACATCCTTCCGCTGCTTGTGCTGAGTGACCAGAGGAACTATACTATTCAAATAGCGATCAAGAACTATATCGGTTTCAATGGAGTGGACTGGAGCAGTATACTTGCGGCATCGGTTATGTCCATCATCCCCGTCATCATCATCTTCGCTATCCTGCAACGACATATCACAGGAGGTCTGGCGGCATCCGGTGTGAAGGGATGATCCAGGAACGCCGATGAGAACATCCACACATCCAAGAATACGCCTGAATCCGGACATACCATGAACAAAACCTATTTCACCGACAGCATGGCGCCCCTGTTGGATATGTTGAAACGGCGCGCCCTTTCAGACCGAACGCCCGTCACGGGAGTATCGCGCGCCGCGTGCGGCTACCATGGATGGCAGCAGGATCATGCTGGCCTCCCGTGGGAAGAAGCTCCGTCCTCCCTGTCGTCCTCTCTGCCATTCGGAGGATCTGAGAGTCACTGCCTGTTCAAGGCACATCTTTCCGTCCCCCCCGGCATGAAGGGACGGCATCCTGTCTGTCTGGTCGAGACTGGAGCGACAGACATCTGGAATTACGACAATCCGCAATTCATTGTTTTCCTTGACGGACGAATGACATGCGGTCTGGATGTCAACCATACGGAATTCGACATCCCTGACTCAGACAACCCACTTGAGCTTATTCTCTACGCATACTGCTCCTCAAAATATCCTGATGCCCATCTGAATCTTGCCATGGCAAGCAGAGATGACGATATCACAGGTCTGTACTACGACCTCCTTGTCCTCTATGAAACAGCGATTGAGCTTCCCGATGAGAATCCCGCCTACAGCCTGCTTGTCCGGACTTGCATGGAGGCCGCCAGACTCCTTGACACACGGAATCTCACATCTGCCGCGTTCCACCAGTCAATCCTGCAAGCGCGGGCTTTCATCCTGAATCAGAAAGCTCTTGGCACTCCCGAAGGCTCCCGTCCCGTGCTGGTCGCTGCCGTCGGACACAGCCATATCGATGTCGCATGGCTGTGGACGCTTGACCAGACGCGGGAAAAAACCTTGCGCAGCTTCTCCACTGTCGATTACCTGATGGACAGATATCCTTCCTATGTCTTCAGCGGAAGCCAGCCGCAGCTCTATGACTTTGTCCGCGAAGAAAGTCCGGAGCTTTATTCCCGCATAAAGCGCCGTGTGGACGAAGGGCGTTGGGAGATAGAAGGGGGAATGTGGGTGGAAAGCGACTGCAACCTGCCCAGCGGAGAATCCCTTGTCAGGCAGTTCCTCTATGGAAAGAGGTTCATATCGGAAGAGTTTGGAAGACAGTCCCGCGTCCTGTGGCTTCCCGATACTTTTGGCTTCAATGCAAACCTTCCCCAAATCATGAAACAGTGTGGAACAGACTATTTCATGACGACAAAGCTTGGCTGGAATGAGTCGGACACCATGCCCCATGATACGTTCATCTGGACGGGAATTGACGGCAGCACAGTCCTCGTCCATATGGTCACGACAAAGAACCATGCATCACCTGTCAGTCTTCTGAAGAATCTCGGTCCGACCACATACAACGGGCTGCTGAACGCCAGCCAGGTCATGGGAACCTGGCAGCGGTATCAGGACAAGACTGTCTCGTCTTCCGTCCTGCACTGCTACGGATATGGTGATGGCGGGGGAGGTCCGACCGCCGCAATGCTTGAACAGGGTGCGCGTTTTGCCGATGGCGTTCCCGGTTGCCTCCGGGTGCATCCTTCCACGGTGCGGGAGTTCTTCGAGAATCTCGAAAGAACCACGGCAGGAGAGCAACTGCCCTCATGGTACGGAGAGCTGTACCTGCAATACCATCAAGGGACATTCACCACGATGGCCGGAAGCAAGAAATACAACAGGGTGAGCGAGCAGCAGACAATGGATACAGAATTCTTCAGAACCGTGCTCTGGCAGCTCCAAGTCGGCGGAACGTATCCCCATGAAAAGTTGGAAGACATATGGAAAGCGATACTCCTCAACCAGTTCCATGACATCCTTCCGGGAAGCTCGATACGGCAGGTGTATGAAGACTCATGGAAGCAGTATGAGAAAATCGGGAGAGAAAACTCCGTCTTGACGAAAGATTCTCTCATGCTCCTTTCCGCACAAACCAAAGCCCGCAAAGGAGACATTGTGGTCTTCAATACCACAGGTTTCACACGAAATGCTTTGGTCTCCGTTTCTTGTGACATGCCGGAGGGCATCCGTGCCGCAGACGGTGAAGCCTTGCCGTCCACAGTTTCCGGCGGAACACTGACTTTCCTGGCGAGAGGAATACCAGCGAAAGGCTGGAAGGTATTCTCCCCTGTCCCGCGCAGGAAAGAAGATGAGCTTCCACCAGCATTCTCCTTCTCGGAAAATCATGTGGAGACACCTTTCCATACCATCGATTTCGACGATGATGGATATATCCGTTCTTTGCTCGACAAAACGGAAGACCGGCAGCTTGTCCCTTATGGAGGAAGAATCAACGTCATGCGATTGCATGAAGATCTTCCGCGTGAATACGATGCATGGAATATCGGCAAACAGGGAGATGCCATCTGGTGGGATGTCACAGGCTCCCATGAGCTTTCCTGCACGGAGATATCACCGTTATGCATGAAACTCACTTTACGCAGATCCTTCGGCAAATCCGCGCTTGTCCAGGACATTCTTTTTTACAGTCATACAGCACGTATCGACTTCCGGACGGAAGTGGACTGGCAAGAAGACCACAAGATGTTGAGGGTACTGTTTCCGCTGGACATCCACGCATACAGGGCGACATGCGACATTGCTTTTGGTACGTGGGAACGGGATACCCATGCCAACACAAGCTGGGATGAGGCGCGTTTTGAAGTCCCCGCCCACAAGTGGACTGATGTCAGTGAAGCAGGTTACGGAGCGGCGCTTCTCAATACATGTAAATATGGTTATTCCGTCCATGACGGAGTCATAGCCCTGTCGCTTCTCCGTTCCCCGGCGCATCCGAATCCTGATGCGGACAGAGGCCGCCATATATTCACATATGCACTGCTACCCCATGCGGGAACATACAGGGAAGGGAACGTCGTCCAGGAAGGATATGACCTACAGTTTCCCCTCCTCTCCCTGCGTATGGAGGCGGATGGCTCCGGTTTCCTGCCCTCCTGCTTCTCATTCGTTTCGGTCAACGCTCCGAATATCGTCATAGAGACGGTCAAGAAATGCGAAGAACGGGAAAGCATGGCACTCCGGTTGTATGAAGCTCACGGCAAAGCCGTACGCTGCTCCCTTGCCTCTGTATTCCCGATCGGGGAAGCATGGGAATGTAACGCCCTTGAAGAAAGGAAGTCGCGTCTGCCGTCCGATGAAAAGGATGGCACGTTGCTTTCATTCAGACCCTTCGAGCTGAAGACAGTAGAGCTTGTCCCTTTCGACAGTGTCTCCGGCCACAATAAAATATCACACCAGGAACAAGCATGAACACATGTGACACCAAGAGCATCCAGACACGGCTCGACCTTCTCGTAGCGGGCTTCGCGCCAGTGCTGTATGCAGATGACGATCCGGATTTCATGGCAGGAAAAATCGCTTCGCATCATGACGGGACAGAACGGGAACGGTTCAGATATTGGGAATGGCCCCATGGCATAGGGCTTTTCGGGCTGTGGAAGCTGTTTGAAAAGGACAGGAACCCCCGCTACCTGGACATGCTCACCACCTATTATGACCAGCGCATAGCCCAGGGGCTTCCAGACAAGAATGTCAATACGATGGCACCAATACTTGCCCTGTCGTACCTCGCCGAGCATACCGGACGTGCCGACTACATGGACATCTGCCGTGAATGGACCGGATGGGTGATGGAAGGAGGCCTCGACCGCACTGAAGAAGGCGGTTTCCAGCACAGTACATCAGACGACATCAATGAAGGAGAACTATGGGATGACACGTTGATGATGACAGTCCTTGCCGTCGCGAACGTCGGCCGCATCACAGGGAAGGACTCCTACGTGCAGGAAGCGATATACCAGTTCCTTCTGCATGCCGAGTATCTCGCGGACATCAGGACAGGCCTCTGGTACCATGGCTTCACATTCAAGGGAAAGCATCATTTTTCCGAGGCGTTCTGGGGACGTGGCAACTGCTGGGCAACGATAGCCATTCCTGAGTTCATCAGAATGGTCGAACTTCCCGGAAGCATACGCCGCTATCTGGTGGCCGTCCTGGAACGGCAGGTGAATGCGTTACACCAACGCCAGGATGCCGGGGGGATGTGGCATACCCTTCTCGATGATCCTTCATCCTACCTGGAAACAAGCGCGACATGCGGCTTCGGGTACGGAATACTGAAATCCATCCATTCCGGATTGCTCAACTCCTCATACAAGGACATGGCATTGAAGGCTTTGCCTGCCATCCTTTCACACATTGATGAAAATGGTATAGTCCGGCAAGTCTCATACGGCACACCCATGGGGCGTCACGACAAGGATTTCTACAAGAATATTCCCATCCGTCCCATGCCATATGGACAGGCTCTGGCCATGCTCTTCCTGATGGAGGCCATGGTTGACTGATGGCGTAGTGATGATAACAGAAATCACAGGTCACTAATGCGGATACCGTGCTCATGCTGTTCATGGCTCGTCTTCCGAAAATATCGCAGCCTGGAATGTCTTGAAGGAAACGTCAGCGCGCTGCCATGCGGAGGGAGTTAACTTAGCCCAAGCGGTTTACCCGGATTGTTCAATAAGAAGCAATAAATATGGGATGTTGCAAAAGTCGTGGCATCCCCGTTCTTTAATAATTTCCGTTCTCTTGCGTATCACACGTTTGAAATGGTATTAATTGATTATATTTACGCCTTAAACCACCAAATAACCCGAAAGTATTATATGCTTTTCACGCAAAATAATACCTTTGGGTAATAGCTTCCTGCCCATAACGGATTTATACTACCGTATTATTACCTCCACATTAGTTGTGCTGATATGCTGCTATCTTCTTCATGGAGAAAGGAACAGACACAATGAGAGAGAGAGAGAGAGAGACGAAAATCTGAGAGACCTGCGTATGAACAAATCTAGCAGACCAGTCTTTGTGGTTCTTACAACCATTCTGATTCTCCTTGTCGCCCTTATTTCATGCGAAGGCAAACTGAATGTTTCACATACCAATGCAGTGCGCTTCTCCACGGAAATCGGACGCAAGGCCACCGCAAATTCCGAATGGCAAACCGATGATGACGTTGGCATCTACATGCTGGAACATGGTACCGGCACGGCAGCTACTGCCGCCCCAGAACGTGCCAACAGACACTACACCGCTGACACGGCCTCCCAGACCTCCGGCTTCTCTCCTGCTGATAGTGCCAACACCTTGAAGTGGAATGACATTGCCGCTAATGCCAACGACACGTTCGACTTCATCTCCTACTATCCGTGGGCGTACCTGGCTCATACCGAAGATGGTGCCGGTACGACATCCTTCTATGACACTGATACCTTGTACATAGATATCAACCGGGACAGGGGGACACATGAACAGGATACCGGAAAGGCCGATGTCCTGTGGGGACGCACCGACAATGTACAGAACAATACCTCAACGGTGCATCTGAAGCTTGACCATATGCTCTCCCGTCTGATTGTCAACATCTCTCCCAGCACGACCGTTGATGCTACGGCTATCAATGATGCCACCGGTGGATTTACTGCTACGGTCACAGGCTTGAACACGCAGACCGCAATCAACCTGAATGACGGAACCTTGGATGCTGCCAGCGTCATTGACGCTATTGTCATGAAGGACATTTCCGACACCCTTACTCAATCTGAAAGGAATGAGGGCAAGAGGCGGTTCGAGGCAGTGCTGATACCTGTGGGCAACACTGATGCTCTGGCTAACGTGAGCCTGGAGTTTACCCTGAGCGGTGGTGCTAAAGCTGGTACATACACATGGAAGCCAAGTACCACAGGTGCTGTAGCTGAGGGGGACAAGCACCTGATTCACTTTGACAAAGGCAAGCAGCATGTCTACAACATGACGCTGAACACGGATGACAATGAAGTCGCCGTTGCCGCCATCCAGATTGAGATAAAGGACTGGGACACCGGTGACGGGGTGAACGCGGCTGCAACCAAAGCATACAGCCTCACCTTTGGGGCCAACGAAGCCACGGGAGGCAGTGCTCCGGGACGGATGTATGCTCATGAGGGAAGCCTGGTCACACTGCCGGCTCCTGGAACATTGGAAAAGGATTTCTATTACTTCTACGGATGGAATACTCTGCCTAATGGCAACGGAACCCAATATGCCGCTGGGGAGTCCTTCACCATGCCCGCCAATGATGTGACGTTGTATGCGCGGTGGCTGGCGAAGGTCAAGTCAGTCTCCGCCGGAAACAATTTCACGATGATTCTGGCAGAAGACGGTACGCTCTGGGCGACTGGAACCAACTATTATGGTCAACTGGGTGACGACACTACAATCGACAAAAGTACGCCTGTGCAGGTCATGACTGATGTCGAGACTGTCTCTGCCGGATACTACCATACGATGATTGTGAAGAAGGACGGCACACTTTGGGGGACAGGATACAACTATAAGGGTGAACTGGGTGTCGGTGGCAGCCTAACCAACAGAACCACGCCCGAACAGGTCACGGTCATGGGGACTACTGTCGGGGATGTCTTTGCCGGAGATCATCACACGTTGATCCTGGTGACGGACGGTGAGCTCTTGGCGACTGGAGACAACCAGTATGGTCAACTGGGTCAGGGTTACAGCGGTCCCGGATCCTTCCTACCCTCGCCCAATGTAGTCTGGAATTCTACCAATGGTTCCGTGTACATGACTGACGTCACAGCTGTCTCCGCCGGAGCTTATCACACAATGATTAAGAATGACGGCAAGCTCTGGGCGGTCGGACGGAACGAATGGGGCCAACTGGGTGACGACACTACAAACGACACAAACATACCCGTGGAGGTTCCATCCATGAATACTGATCCGGGCAATCCTGTCGAGGCTGTCTCTGCCGGATCCATGTACACGATGTTCCTGAAAAAGGACGGCACGCTCTGGGCGACTGGACAGAACAATAATGGCCAACTGGGTGATGGCACTACGACCGCCAAAAGTACTCCCGTGGAGGTCTGGGATTCTACCGATGGTGACGTGAAAATGACTAATGTCAAGGCGGTCTCTGCCGGAGCCTCCCATACGATGATCCTGAAGAAGGACGGCACGCTCTGGGCGACTGGAAACAACGGTTCTGGTCAACTGGGTGTCGGCGCGACACTCCTGCCTGAGACAAAAACACTCACTCCCGTGCAGGTCACGTCCATGGGTTCTGATGTCGAGGCTGTCTACGCCGGGACTTACCACACGTTGATCCTGAAGAAGGACGGCACGCTCTGGGCGACTGGATACAACGAATTTGGTCAACTGGGTCTGGGTGACAGCATTCCCGGAACCAACAGAAGTACGCCCGTGCAGGTAGTTTTTTAGATACTCTGAAGTGACCTCCACAATGCACAGTGCAACGTGCGGGAGTTATCTCTCTCCCCGTATGCGTTCTGCCACATGCAAAAACGGAGGTCACTTTTTACATTGATTCCATATTCATCTGTTCTATTCCTTGTAGCAAGAACTTGAATCACACGGGAAAGCAAGCCTCCTTGCCCCGGAAGACCACGCCAGGTGACCACATTCCCTTCCATGCGGTACACTGGAATAAAAAGACGCAGGAGGCCGAACATGGCAACTATATTTGAAAAAATCATGACAGACGATATTCCGTCGGTACAGCTCTATAGCGACAAGACGTGCATTGTCATTCTGGACATAAATCCCGTATCGAAAGGTCATGCCTTGGTCATCTCCCGGAATCCCTATCCCACCATAGGAGAATGCCCGGAAGATGTTTTCTCACATCTATGCGCCGTTGCCCGGAAAGTAGACGAACGACTCCGCCAAAGCCTGGGGTGCGATGCAACCAACATCATGATCAACAATGGCCCTGCCGCCGGACAGGACGTCCCTCATCTCCACATCCATGTCATCCCCCGCTATGCATCTGATAAATGCATCGTGGCTTTGCAGCATGAAAAATATGATGATGGAGAGATGGCAGAATATGGCAAAAAGTTAAAAATGACGGAATAAGGCTCATTGCGCCGACTCCAGTCGCCGATGCTTGCGCCAGTGACTGGCTGTTGGTACACTGACATGACAAGGAGGGCATAGCCATGCTTGATGCCGGAATGCGCGCACCAGCGTTTTCCCTACAGGACGATGCTGGACAGCTCGTCACACTGGATGATTTGCTTGCCTATGACGCGAACATAGTCTTGTATGCCTATCCACGGGACAATACACCAGGATGCACCAAGGAAGCCTGTTCCTTTCGGGACAACTTCCACAGGCTACGTGCCTTGGGAGCCGTTGTAGTCGGAGTCAGTCCCGACATCCCGGAGAAACATGCTTCTTTCAAGAAAGCTCATGAACTGCCTTTCATCTTGCTGGGGGATCCGGAGAAAAAACTTCTGACGGCACTCGGCGCATGGGGAGAGAAAATACTATACGGGAAAAAGAGCATGGGAGTCATCCGCAGTACTTTCATCATTGACAGGAGCGGAACCATCGTGAAGGTCTGGAAAAAGGTCACGCCTGCCGACCACGGAGCCCATGTGGCGGAGTTCCTGGAGAAACGGAGTCTTGCATGAGAAAAATACTCTTTCCGGTCATGGCTGTGCTGGCATTGGCTATGAGTTGCGCCAGCTATACTGCTCATGAAGGATTCAGCCGCATACAGAAGTACAATCCGGTTCATCCGACCAACCTTGTTACCACCCGTCTGGCGGATATCCTCACGCAAGAGCCTGATATAGCAGCAATAGAAGGTGAAGACTCCATTGTTTCGTCTCCAGATTCTTCCATTCCTGTGGATGTTCCCATTGCAATGATGCCGCCCGTGACAATGAATTTCTCTGTGCCAGATCTTTCCAGGGAGAACCTGCCCTACTATCACCAGACAGGAGCTTCTCCCAAGACAATTGAGACACCCCTGACGCGTTTCACCGTCATCTTCATCCCTTTACCAGAAACCATGCCCACAGAGGAAATCCCTATGGTCGTGTCTTCGGTTGCTGACAGCATTTCAGACCTGGACGCGGACATCATCATCCTCTCCGGACAACCGGAAGCTTCCGCTCTCTTTGCCGAGGCAATAGGAAAATCGGCGGTCATCGCTCCCGAAGGAGCAGTCATCACCAGTTTTTCTATGACGTCGATCACTGACCATGGGGTGACCCTCACCCTGGCACCGGACAAGGACATAGAGCTGAGATGGAAAACCTTGAGCGACAACGGTGTCCTGCGTAGCATTGCCTCTGGTTCTTTGTCATGGCAGCAGACGGTGGTGGACGACGCACAGCAGAGGCTCGAACAGATTGAGGCAATCCTTGCCGATGTCAATGAAACGGCTCCTGTGATTTTCGCTCTCTCGGCGTATGAGCCATCCCACATCGACTGGACGCCTCTCTCGCCTCGGCCATGGAGAAAAGACATGGCATGGCCTCTTTCTACCACTATGGAGGAGAAAGAGTGGTTCGATGCTTATGCTATGACTCATTACAGCGGTGAGACCAACTCTGGCGCGACATGGTCTTTGGGAAGCGGAAACCCAATCGAGGAACGGATTGACTTCCTCTATGTCAAAAACATGATGAGCGTTGAGACATCAGTCCTGCAC
This sequence comes from Parasphaerochaeta coccoides DSM 17374, assembly GCF_000208385.1. Lineage (GTDB taxonomy): Bacteria > Spirochaetota > Spirochaetia > Sphaerochaetales > Sphaerochaetaceae > Parasphaerochaeta > Parasphaerochaeta coccoides. Next base: position 1,503,391 of record NC_015436.1, read on the forward strand.
CCCGGTGTCCTTTCGGCTCAACCCTCTGAATCTGACAAGCCTGCCCGAATGGGTGTACTGGGAACATTTCTGCTTCCGTAAGCGATATCACCGAGATTAAAAAGAACGTCTCAGCCCAGCCTGTCCAAGTCGAACTCCGCCCCAATCGTCGGCATCGTCGTTCCCCATGATTCCAGCACGGCCGGATGAATCTCTCCGAATACACCGACCTCCCGGCCTTCGACCATGACCCGCGCGCACCGTCCTGCAAGAAACCGAGAATCCTCTGCCAGCTCGGCAAGGGCATAATCCTTGCCGAGGAAGTACATCAACGTCTTCACATAGGCCAAGGCATCATTGAACCCCGCATCATTGTCTGCGCTAAGGAAACCCAGGTGGTTTCTCGTCACCACCCCGGAGTTCTCGGACGGCTCCTTATATGCTACCTTCCCGACCTCGAAGATACGGTGAGGATAGACAGCATGCCCGCTGACACTCTCGCTTTCCAGCAAGGACGGCAGGATGGACGGACGGACAACTTCGTAATTCTCACTCATCGGATTGGCAATGAAAATGGCATCCTTACCACAGACATGCATGTTGTCGATGTATTCACGCCGCGAACCCAGATAATTGTAAATCATCTCCTGAAAACCCATGCCTACCATCAGCTCCTGAACCTTGCGTCCAAGAACCTCAGCAGGGGAAATCCGACCGACCGTGAAATCATCAGGCATTTCAGGGGCAAAGTTCTCCAGACCCCGGCCAATCATCACATCCTCCGCCACATCAACGGGATGGAGGAAATCATTGCGGTATTCAGGTACGGTCACATAGAGACAATCCTTCTCGAACACTGAGAACACTCCCATGTTCTTCAAAGCCTGTACGCTCTGCTCTCCCGTGAGCTTCTGTCCGAGGATGGCATGAACCGTCTCCAGCGGACAGGCTACCGGCTCCTGGAAATAGTACGGCACGGTAATCTCACGGCCAAAGGGCGTATCATAGGGATAGACCGCAGTCACCGGCAAGATGGCATAACCCATGTCCGCCAGGTCGCAGGCGATGATCGAAGCAGCCAGCAGGATATCTTCCAGACCAGTACCGGAGAACTCGAAGAACAACTCCTTGTCTCCCGTTTTCACCGCACCGATGCGGGCACTGTTAATCACAGGCGGAAAGCTCAACGGCTCATTCCGGTCATCATGAAGGAAAGGATAGACCGGCGCATCCTTGACAATGTAGCCATACTCCTTGCCTTTGGGATGAAGGGTACAAATCTCGCGGAGAGTATGCTTCTCCTCCATGCCCAAGGCAACAAAGGACGTTGCGTCGGGATCGGCGCCCCGGTAGTGAACCGGATACGTAATGATGTCATTGCGGTAGACGCCCATGGCAATGGAACGACGCTTGCGTCCAAAGTTCCAGCACAACTTCTCCTGACTCTGGATAAGCGCCTGTAGAATATCCTCATCAACAGTCACCCCGGTAGCGGCAAAACCGACGGAGTACGGGCGAACCCGCCTGGCACTCTCATCAATGACAAGCTTTCGCCCTCCATCGTCCATGGACACTTCGGAAGTAGAGAAGAAATCATACAGGACGGGATTATCTCCGCTTACGTATTGACGGAGCTGACGGGCAAGACCGGGCGCAGACCAGAGGTCGGGACGGTTGGTGTCGTTCAACTCAATCTTGTACAGGTCATTGGCTTCATCATGGCCGTCCAGCTCAGCCTTGGCTACGGGGAAATATTTTTCCAATTGCTCGTCGGCATATGTCCTGCCCATCAGGGAGAACAGGAGTTTTCCGGAAGTTTCAATCTTTGGCATCAGTTCCCTCTCCTTGTGCGGACGCTCTCAATGTCCGGTGTGAACAGCTCGCGGAGGTCATTCAACCCCAAGTGCATCAAGGCCATGCGGTCAATACCCAGCCCCCAGGCAAGCACCGGCACATCAATGCCCAGGGAGCGCGTCACTTCAGGACGGAAGATTCCACTGCCTCCCAGCTCAAACCATCCCAGGACAGGATGCTTGATATGCACCTCTATGGACGGTTCTGTGAACGGGAAATACCCCGGTACATACTTTACTTCCTCAGCACCGGCAATCTCCTCGGCGAACATCTTCAGGATGCCCAGGAGAGTACGCAGGTTCACATCCTTGCCCAGGACAATGCCCTCTGTCTGGTAGAAGTCCGCTCCATGGGTCGCATCGACCTGGTCATAGCGGAAGCACCGCACGATACCGAAATATTTGCCGGGAACCTTGGCATGAGGAAGCTGACGGGCGGATAGTACCGTCCCCTGACTTCTCATGACTTGGCGGCGGGTGAACTCATGGTCGAAGGTATAGCCCCATCCCCGGCTGCCAGTGTTTCCGCCATTCTCATGGACACGGGCGACATTCTCCAGCCAGGGCTGTTCGATTTCCCTGGCGTGGGAGGGATCCTTGATATAATAGACATCATGGATGTCACGGGCACTGTGGAACTGAGGCATGAACAGCGCATCACCATTCCAGAACTCATTCTCCACCAGCGAACCATCGAACTCCTCGAATCCGAGGGATGACAACTTGTCCTTGACCCAGCGCAGGTAGGCACTGTAAGGATTGGAACGGCCTGGTATCAGCCGAGCGACCGGAGCATTAAGGCTGTACGGACGGAAAGTACCAGTTTTCCAAGAGCCGGAACTCAACATGGCAGGGGTCAGGTTGCCAAGTTCCTCTCCCGTGATATGAGCCTCCTCCAGCGCATGCTTTGCTTTCTCTCCCTCGGCAGTGAGACGGTATACGACATCCTCCCGTTCCACGATGCGGAAGGGAGACTGAGCAGCTCCTCTTTTTTTGGCTATCTTCACCATGGCGTTCTTTTCAGCAGGAGTCAGCGTGGTTTCTTCAAGGATGCCAGTGGTCGAGGCTCTTTCCAAAAGGGAGGCCGTCACGGCAAGTTCATCGGGAAGCTGTGCATCAGTGACCAGTTCAGCCTCGTTGCTTTCATTCATCCGGGCAGCTTTGTTCTTGGAGAGCATGCCAAAGGCCGAGCCGACATCAGACTTCTCCAACCCAAGGCTGTCAGCCAGCGCGGGAAGCGTGGCAGAACCCTTTTCTTGCAAAAATGTAAAGATACGATGCGCAGGAGTTCCGTGCAGGCGCTGTTCCTGTCCCTGCTCTGTGATTTCATACAAAGTACGTGCCGTGCGGCTCGTTTCCGCCAGAAACCCTTTTGCGCTTAACCAGCTGAAAGCCTGGTTGCACTGTCCGGTCAGATATCCCAGCTCGGAGACAAGCCTATCGACAGTGATATCCTCACCCATGCCGACATGCCGCAACAGCTTGACCTCAAGCGGATGCAGGTTCTTTACATCAATATCCATGAATTTCCTACTCCTGTGCGGACGCAACCCTCCATCCCCATGGGGCAGGCGCGTCGCGGAAGTATTGTATAAGGAACAGGGAAAAATTGAAAGCCACCGTCACCTATGAAAGGCGCGACTGAAGAACAGACTACAAGATAAACAGAACAGGAATGTCACACCACGGTATGGAGCAAATCGAGGACTTTTCCGGTCAAGGATGCGACATCATCCTCCGTCAGACGATAATCCATCATTTTCTTCGTGTCGGGCGTGATATCCGGAACCATGAAATCCTTGATTGCCGCATTGATGCACAGAACCGGAGGTTTACCTGCCCAGGCGGTCAAATCGGCTTCAACCTTGGCATTTCCCTCTCCCATCCCGTTTATAGAAAGGAAACAGTACGGCAGAGGATGTTTCTTCAAATACTCCAGATAAACACGGAGGGGAGATAGTGGTTTGCCCATCCAGACAGGAGAGCAGAGAATCAGGAAACCGTACTCTTCCGCTATTTCAGGGAGAGGCGTCACACGGGGAACGCGTCCCAGCAGGAGATCGAGCATCAGAGCTGGCATGGACTTGCGCCGGGGAAGTATTCGTTCATGACGCGCACCCAATTCCTCCGCTACGCGGTGAGCCAGGGCATCATTGTTCCCCGAATGGGAAAATGACAGGATCAGAATATCCTTGCCTTCCATAGCTATGCCTCCTGAGGGAACGTGATTCCCCATTTCTCGCGCACCTTGTCCATGATTTCCATGACAAAAATTATTTCCTCATGGGGCATCTCAGGACATTCCACCTGTCCTTTTTCCAACGCATTCCGGCATGCAATGACCTCATACTCGTATCCGCTAATCTGCGGAGGAACCTCATGGGACGCCATACAGACATGGTTCTTGTCGAACACACGAATCACTTCGGGATTGTTGATGTTCCGCACTTCTATATAACCTTTGGAACCAAAAATCATGCCCCGCCTGTCAGTAGCGGCATCCATGTTGAAATGCAAGTCGGCCATCCTGCCGTCCGCATACGTCAGGGTCATGTTCCCCCGTGCATCCACCCCTGCTGTGGTTTTCACACAGGATGAAGATATGTCCACTATGTCGCGACCAAAGACCATCAGGGCAAAGTTGAGGGGATAGACACCCAAATCCAAAAGAGAGCCGCCAGCCAAAGCCAGTTCCCGCAACCTTTCCACATGCCCTACCGGATAGCCGAGATTGGCGGTCAGGGATGTGACAGTCCCGATGACCCCGCTGGACACCAGTCCGTTGATGATAGAACAGGACGGCATGTACCGTGTCCAGATTGCCTCCGCGAGCAGCACGGAATTTTCCTTTGCTACACAGACCATTTCACGTGCCTGATCCGCATTAATGGAAAAAGCCTTCTCACAAAGAACAGCCTTGCCCTTCTTCATGGCCATGATGGCATGGTCGTGATGATGGGAATGCGGGGTGGCGATGTAGACAAGATCAACCTTCGGATCATCGAGCATTTTTTCATAGGAACCGTATGAACGGGCAAAGCCGAACTCACGGGCAAAGCCTTCCGCTTTTGCGCCATCACGGGAAGCGACGGCATATGCTTCCACCCCTTCCATCCTGATGACAGTGGCAGCCATCTTGCGGGCAATGCCTCCTGCGCCCAAAATAGCGAATCTCATGTTTCTCCTCCCGGCGGAATTACCGGAGTTTTCTACCGGAGTTCCGGCTTGCTCCTTCTTCCTTTCCGCTTTGCTTCACCTTGTTGGATGATGTTCTGCCAGATGTTGTTTCGTCAGATGCCATTCTACCATGGAACGTGCTTTTTCCACGATTTTTTCCACCGATGGAATGATAGCCGCCTCCAATCCGGGAGAAAAGGGTACGGGCATGTCGAGACCACAGAGTCTTTCCACCGGAGCCGCAAGATGCATGAATGTGTCCAGGTCACCGGCAATGCAGGCAACAATCTCCCCGCCGTATCCCCCATGGAGCGGAGCGTCATGGACGACCAACGCCCTGCGGGTACGACGTACCGACGCGCGAATAGCATCCTCATCCAAAGGAACCAAGGTACGTAAGTCTATTACTTCCGCCTCAATGCCTTCATCCGCCAGACGGGTGGCAGCCTCCAAACAGGTATGAACCGCCCGGCTGTAAGAAACCAAGGTGATGTCACTGCCGGGGCGTCGTACTGCCGCCTTGCCCAACGGTTCCACCATCCTGCCCTGACTTACCTCTCCCTCCATGTCATAGAGCATGCGATGCTCCAAAAAGACTACCGGCCCATTGTCCGCAATTGAGGAAGAAAGCAGGACACACGCATCTTTTACGGTCGCCGGGGCTACGACTTTCAGACCGGGAATGTTGACGAACATAGCCTCAAGACTCTGGGTATGCTGGGCGCCATGCCCGCTGCCTGATCCGACAGGGGTACGAATCACTAGCGGACAGGGCAGCTGTCCCCCACTCATGAAATATGACTTGGCCGCATGGTTGATCACCGGATCACTCGCAAGAGTCATGAAATCACCATACATGATTTCCACCACCGGTCTAAGTCCGAACATGGCTGCTCCGGCGGCGACTCCGGTGAAGCCTTCCTCGGAAACAGGTGTTTCCAGGATGCGGTCATGGTCATGACTGTCCCACAGTCCGTTGGTCACTTTGAAGCATCCTCCATAGAGGCCTATGTCCTCCCCCATCAGGAACATCTCCGGACACGCCTTCATACAGCGGGATAACGCCTCACGCAACGCTTCCCGGTAGGTCGTGACATGTGACAGCTCAATGTCCGGCCATTTCTTACCCGACGGCGGAGCAAATACCATAGCCTGCGCTTCTTCAACTGGCAGAACATCATGGGCGTCAGCTTCGGCTTTTTCCGCCGCATCATCCACCATCTTTCTTTCTCTGTCCATCAAGACTGTCCATTCGTCCATATCGAAACGCTCCAAGGCTATCAACTCATCCCGAAGGCGGAGAATGGGATCTTGCTCAGCCCAGAGAGCTTCTTCCTCACGGCTCCGGTAGCGTCTCCTGTCATTGCGGGAATGGCCTGCTATCCGGTACGTCACCGCCTCAATCAAAACCGGACCTTCTCCAGAACGGGCGCGGGAAGCGGCATCTCTCACCGCGTGGAACACATCGCTGACATCGTTGCCATCAATAGTACAGGAAGGAATGCCATACGCGGCACCACGGGAAGCAATCGAGGGAGCTGACACAGCCGAAGCGACCGGAGCGCTCATCCCATACTGGTTGTTCTCACAGAGGAAAATCACTGGCAGTTTCCACAAGGATGCCAGGTTCATGGTTTCATGGATGACACCCCGGCTGCTTGCTCCGTCCCCAAAGAAAGCGACCGTCACGTTCTTCTGACCCAGACGCTTCATTGCCAAGGCGGCGCCAGTGGCCAAAGCAACACCGCTGCCTACGACAGCCGAACCGCCAGGATTGCCATGGGCAAGGTCGGTCATGTGCATGGAGCCGCCAAGTCCCTTGCTCAGTCCATGGACGGAGCCGAACATCTCGGAGAACATGGCATAGGGAGACGCCCCACGGGCGATGGTATGCCCGTGACAACGATGGGTCGGTACAATCCAGTCCCCATCGGACAAAGCAAGGGCGACGCCCACTTGCACCGCCTCTTGTCCAGACGAAAGATGAGTTGTCCCGTGGAGATGACCTTCAGCAAAAAGGTTGTCGAGTTTTTCTTCAAAGAGGCGCGAGCGCACCATCACTGTCAGGGCATGAGTACCCTGCTGAATCATGAATGTGTTGTCTTTCATGTCTGCTCCTGAACAAAATGTCCGGTTTTGTCCGTTCCTGCCGCCCAAGCGACGGAGCCTTGGCGCATCATCTTCTGTACATTATCTTCTGTACATCATCCGTGGCGCGCAAGCACTGAATCAATGAAACCTATGAACAGTGTATGGTAATCTTTGGTGGGATAGAACCCTTCCACTGTATCTTTCAAGACGAAATTGGCAGGGACAAAAGGCATCGCCGCCGCTTTGGTGCAGGAAAACACCAGATTCGCCTGTGCGAAAGTCACCCTTTCAGAACCATCCGGAGCGTCAATCACCACGGGCTCCAATCCTGTTTCATGCGCTTTGTCGCTGTCCCGTCCCGAATGGGAGCCGCACCATGCCAATGCTCCGGCCATTTCAGGACCGAAGAAAGAACCGGTGAAACCATTTTCCCTATCCATGAAGATATGGGTATGACGTTGGGGTCGGATGAAGCAGAAAAAGACAGGGCGAGCCCAGAGGATGCCCATGCCGCCCCAGGATGCCGTCATGGTGTTCCATGACTCTCCCGTACCCGCCGTTATCAGATAACCGCCATCTTCGCCAATGGTGGTGAACGGGTTCAACTCGATATTGTGAAAATCGATTTCCTGAAACATGTTCCTCCCCTGGACGCGGCATATGCGATTCCCGGCCTTCCCATGCATGGACGACATCCACATGGAAAACCGCCGGTGCGACAGGCCGCCGTCCTTCTCTTGTCAGTATAGATGCAAAGTCCGGCATATGCCAACAACCATGGTCAATATGGCCATGATATTTCCTGTGCTCATTGGGGGAAAGAATTAAATACAGTCAATACTTTTCCATTTTTATCAATGAGGGAAAAATTGGAATAGTGGTCGATGTACAATCACCCAAGCCCGACATTCCTTGACAGAGGCGTCCTTACCTGTTATTCCTTACCTGTCCGGAGCGGGACTTTCCTGATTCCCGTTCCCGCGCCCTGGAGGAACATGCGCTCATCCCTTGCCATACCACCCTTGACCCCCGACCTGATTCAGGTACTCATTGACGCGGACAGCATCCGCCGCAGGGTTGACGACCTTGCACGCCAAATCAGCCGGGACTATGCCGACAGCCCCCAGCCTGTAATCCTTGTCGGTGTCCTGAAAGGCTCCTTCATCTTCCTTGCTGACATATGCAGACGCCTTGACATCCCCCATGTGGTCGATTTCATCGCCCTGTCCAGCTACGGCCTGGCAGGTTCCGAACAAAGCGGCAATGTCCGCATGCTGATGGACACGCGGGAGAACATGGAAGGACGCGACGTACTCATCGTCGAGGATATATTGGACAGCGGACATACCCTTGATTACCTGATACGCAACTTCACGGCACGTAAACCACGGTCGGTGAAGACAGCCGTCCTTCTTGACAAGCCGGACAGACATGTCATCCCCGTGAAGGTTGATTACCTGGGCTTTGGTATTCCCGACGTGTGGGTGGTCGGTTATGGCTTGGATTACGCGGAAAAATACCGCACCCTTCCCTATATCGCGGAAATGCGTCCCGTCACCGCCTGATGAGAAAACACCATTGGAAAGCCGGAACCGGCAAGGAGAAGTTATGAAGCAGGAAAGACAACCATTGTACGTGACCTACCAGGATGTCCACCGCCTGATAAAAAAGCTCGCGGGACAGGTCAACGCATCGGGCTTTGTTCCTGATGTCATCGTGGCAATCGGCAGCGGCGGCTTCATCCCTGCCCGCATCCTCAAGTCATTCGTGAACCGTCCTATCTACGCGGTAGGAATATCCTACTACGGAGTCGCGGATCAACACAGGAACAAACCCTCCAAGATACAATGGATAGATGAGGTCAGGCAGAACCTGCATGACAAGAAAATACTCCTTATCGATGAAGTGGATGACTCCCGCGCCACCCTTGGCTACTGCATTGGCGAACTGCTTGAATACAATCCGAAGGAAATTGCCGTCCTTGTCCTCCATAACAAGGAAAAACAGAAGGATGTGGAATTCCCCGCGGAAATCACCAGATATTTTGCAGGGGCGCAGGTTGAGGACATATGGATAAAATATCCATGGGATGCCATGGACATAGATGAACATGATGCGCTCGCCCACAGTCAGACGACTCGCCATGACGCAAAAGCCACAAGCACGCAAGGAGCGACCAGATGAGCATATCGGCAGTTGTCGGCGCCCAATGGGGCGATGAAGGAAAAGGACGGATAGTGGATTACCTTGCCCAGGAAGCGGATGTCGTAGTCCGCTATCAGGGCGGTGACAACGCCGGTCATACGGTAATCAACGACAAAGGAAAGTTCGCGCTCCACATCATTCCTTCCGGAATCTTCAATCCAGCGACAATAAACATCGTCGGAGCGGGTACCGTGGTCAATTTCGACACCATGGCGACCGAACTTGCGGCGCTTGAAGAAAAAGGCGTCGATACCACGAATCTCTACATCGACCAACGGGCGCACCTGATTCTGCCTTTCCATTGCCTGCTCGATGGCGCGGAAGAAGCCTCCCGTTCATCCTCATGGCAAATTGGCACGACCAAGAGAGGCATAGGACCCTGCTATAGTGATAAAGCCTCCCGCAAGGGAATCCGAGCTATGGACATCATGGATGAGACCCGTCTTCGCACACGCCTTGAAATGCTTTTGCCAGGAAAGAACCGCGAACTGGCGTATTTCGGACTACCCGAAGTCACCGTGGATGAAATCATGAACCTTGCTTCTGCATGGCGCATCCGTTTCGGCCATCGCATAACCGACAGCGTGAGCATCCTCCGCAAGGCGGTCAAGCAAGATAAAGCCATCCTCATGGAAGGACAGCTTGGTGTGATGCGTGACCTCGATTGGGGCATCTATCCCTATACGACGAGCAGCAACCCCACCTCCGGCGGCACATGCAGCGGCGCGGGTATCTCCCCGCGTCTCATAGGCCGTGTCATTGGCGTGGTGAAAGCGTACTCGACCAGTGTCGGCGGCGGGCCATTCCCCACTGAGTTGAAGGATGAGACCGGTGACAAGCTCCGTGCAATTGGCGGAGAATATGGAGCGACTACCGGTCGTCCCCGACGTTGCGGCTGGTTTGATGGAGTCGCGGCCGACTATTCCTCATGGATCAACGGTTTCACTGACATAGCAATCACCAAGCTGGATGTCCTTGATACTTTCGAGACGCTGAAAATCTGCACTGGCTACATGGTTGACGGCAAGGTCGTCACCGAATTGCCGGAGACCGGCGGCCAAGAAAAAGCGGAGCCAATCTACGAGGAACTGCCCGGCTGGCTTGTTCCGACCACCGGAGCCCGCGCATGGGAGGATCTGCCTCCAAACGCCCAGGCATATATCCAGAGAATTGAAAGCCTTTCCGGTGCGCGAGCCTCGTATGTCTCCGTTGGCCCAGAAAGAGACCAAATCATTGTAAGATAACACTTTATTAACATTTAAAATAAAAATGCGCCTTTCTTGCGAGAAAAGCGCGTTTTTTTTATAAAGGTGCTTGACGCAAAAGCAAAAATAACGAAATATTCGCTCACAAACCTATCAAGAGAAAGGCGGGTATGCACATGAAACCATGCACCACTTTCATACATCCTATCATCTCCCTGACCGCTTTGGCATACAAGGGAACTCTTCCGGTTTGATATTCACATCCATCTCCATCCCCGTATACAGAACCATACTATCCTTGGGTACTGCCTTTGACATGACCCAAACGGATGATATCCGATACAGCATATAAGGAGGTTACGCCGTGCGCAAACCTGCCAGAACCACTTTCACAAGGATCTGCATCATCTTCCTCGTAAGTCTGCTCGTCCTTTTCGCCACCGCTTGTGGAGGATCTTCATCCTCTAAGGATTCCGCGACATCCCGGTCAGCGGAAAAAACCCTGTACATTTACAACTGGTCCTATTATACCCCGGATTCCGTGATTGAGGCATTCGAGAAGGAATTTGGTGTGGATGTCGTGCTGGACTATTATGCGTCCAACGAAGAGATGTTCGCCAAGCTGATGGCTGGCGGCCAAGGCTATGACCTGATCCTTCCATCGGGTGATTATGTCTCCATCATGAAGAACCTGAACATGCTCCTGCCCCTGGATCACAGCAAGCTTCCCAACCTTGTCCATGTCGGGGAGCTGGTGCGTTCCAAGGCGACCTATGATCCGGCAATGGAATATTCCGTACCCTACTACATGGGCGCTGCCGGCGTCGCGGTCAACACTGACTTTGTGAAGGGCTATGCGAAATCATGGGACATCTTCGCCGACTCCCACTATGCCAACCGCATGTCGATGCTCGATGACATGCGCGAGGTTCTGGGGGACGCCCTGGCATCGTTGGGCTATTCGGTCAACACAAAGGACGCTGCGGAACTGGAGCAGGCCCGCGCTCTGGTCAACGCGAAATGGAAGCCGAACCTGGTGAAGTTCGATGCCGAGGGCTTTGCCAAGAGCTTCTCCGCAGGCGAGTTCTGGATCATCCAGGGATATGCGGAAGCCATCTTCGAAGAATTGCCGGAGAACATGTGGAGCAAGGTTGACTTCTTCCTGCCAGAGGAAGGCGGCCCCATGTACATTGACTCCTTTGTTATTCCCAAGGGAGCCAAGAATATCAACCTGGCTCATGAATTCATCAACTTCATCCACAAGCCGGAAATCTATGCGCAGTTCCTTGACCGTTTCCACTTCCCTGCATCGGTGAATCCTGACGCAGAGCAGTTCCGTACCACGGTGCCCTTCTACACGACCGAAGAAATGGTTGACTACGAACAAAAGGCCGACCTGGGGGATTACCTACAGGAGTACAACCGGGCATGGGAGACGATCCGGTACATTGAATAGATTCCTGTCTTTTCCCTATTTAACGGAAGGGGTTGTCGCAAAAATTTGCGGCAACCTCTTTTTTATGGTCTCCATTTTTACTCATACACGTTTAAACTGAAACTCAGGTGACAATATCCGCATCTTTAGATGCGTATCACCCAAAAGTATTATATGCTTTTTTGTCAAAATCATACTTTCGGGTAATTGAAACTCATTACCGCTATGCCATACGTTAAGCCGTCATTTCATTATTTTTTGATGAATGATCTTTGGTTTTTCATGGAGGAAGGTAAAAAGTGAGAAAAAATGGGATTGTTTTTGCAAGCATCCTCTTGGTGCTTTTCGTCTTTGTTTCATGCGACAGCAAAGTATGTGTTTCACATTCCAACGAAGTACGCTTCACCTCAGAGATAGGGCGCAAGGCCACGGCTGATTGTGAACGATGTGGACAACACAAGTATTACCGACAGGTAAAAGGAGAGGAACGAAGGCAGCGCCTTAGTTCCGGTGATTCCGAATGGCAAGCCAATGATGCTGTCGGCATCTACATGCTGGAACATGGTACTGGCACGGCAGCTACTGCCGCCCCAGAACGTGCAAACAGACACTACACGGCTGACACGGCCTTCCAGACTTCCGGCTTCACTCCTGCTGATAATGCCAACACCTTGAAGTGGGACGACATCTCCAATCCTCCCACTACACACTTCGACTTCATCGCCTACTATCCTTACGTGTCTCCCATCGCCAATACCACGGCTCTGCCCATAAATGTCTATCCGGGTTCCGGGGAACAGGATACCGGAAAGGCTGACTTCCTGTGGGGACGCACCGACAATGTACAGAACAATACATCAACGGTACGGCTGAAACTTGACCACGCTCTTTCCCGTCTGCTGGTCAACATCAAGCCGAGCACGACTGTTGACGCCACAGCTATCAATGATGCTACCAGTGGATTTACTGCTACGGTCAAAGGTTTGAACACGAAAACCGCAATCAACCTGAATGACGGAACCTTGGATGCTGCCAGCGTCATTGAGTCTATTGTCATGAAGGACATTTCCGCCGATACGCTTACCGCCACGGAAAGAGCCGCGGGAAAGCGCCAGTTTGAAGGTGTGTTGATACCTACGGCTCACTCCACTGCTTTATTGAATGCCCTGGACCTGGAGTTTGTCCTGACTGATGGTAGTGGCACTGATACTGCATACACATGGAAAGCGACGTCCGTAGCGGACAAAGATAAACACCTGATTCACTTTGACGCGGGCAAACAGCATATCTACACCATGACACTGAATGCGAGTGACGGCACCGTCGGCAAAATCGAAATTGGAATCGAGGACTGGGACACCGGTGACGGCGGGAACTGGGGTGCAATCAAGGAATACAAGGAATACCACGTCTCTTTTGATGGCAACGGAGCCACGAGTGGAGACGTACCGAAATGGATACAGTGTTATGCGGGCAACACAGTCATAGTGCCGGGTCCCGGAACGCTGAGGAAGAATGGTAAATATTCTTTCGATGGATGGGATACGGCTTCTAACGGCACGGGAGTCCGGTATGCCGCCAACTCCTCCTTCATCATGCCCGCCCATGACATGACGCTCCATGCAATCTGGCGAATGGAGGGAGGAGTCAAGTCTGTCTCCGCTGGACAGTATCACACGATGATCCTGAAGAATGACGACACACTCTGGGGAACCGGAAGCAACGGTTCTGGAGAAGTGGGTACCGGCACCATAAACCTCATAAAGACGCCTGTGAAGGTCATGAGTAATATCGCGGCTGTCTCGGCTGGAGACGAACACACGATAATCATGCAGAATGACGGTTCAGTCTTTGCGACAGGGAACAACACATATGGTCAATTGGGTGACGGTACCAAGATCCAGAGAAGAACGCCCGTGAAAATCACATCAATGGGTCGTGATGCCACGGCTGTCTTCTCCAAATCAAATCATACGATGATCCTGAAGAAAGATGGCACGCTCTGGGCGACAGGACTCAACACATATGGTCAACTGGGTGACGGCACCAAGACAAACAGAAGCACGCCCGCGAAGGTCATGAGTGCTGTCGTGGCCGTCTCCACCGGAAACAATCACACGATGATTCTGAAGAAGGACGGCACGCTCTGGGGGATAGGAAACAACTTAACTGGACAATTAGGTGACGGAACCAAAACAACCGCATACACACCTGTGAAGGTCATGGGAAATGTCGCTGCCGTCTCCGCCGGAAACAATCATACGATGATCCTGAAGAAGGACGGTACGCTCTGGGCGACAGGAAGCAACGCGGAGGGACAACTGGGTAACGTCGGCATTGCGACCGTCACAAGCACGCCAGTACAGGTCATGAGGGATGTCGCTGCCGTCTCCGCTGGATCCCAAAACACGATGATCCTGAAGAATGACGGGACGCTCTGGGCGACAGGACTCAACGATCGTGGACAACTGGGTGACGGCACCAAGACAAACAAAACTACGCCCGTGAAAGTCATGACAAATGTCGCGGCTGTCTCCGCCGGAAACAATCACACAATGATTCTGAAGAAGGACGGCACGCTCTGGGGGACTGGAAGCAACGCAAACGGGCAATTGGGTGACGGCACTACGACAGACAGAAGTAGGCCTGTACAAATCATCTTTTGATAGAAGACAGGGGACAAATACCGACGCACACGCCGACCGATTAACAAATCGTTCCGTCGCGTCGGCCACTTCCTCCTGTCCATCATGCTCGGAGGCCATTCGCATGGGGAGTATCCTCCAGCTCCTGTCCATGCCTGCCCGTCCCATGATATACTGCCCGCAACTCATCCTCACGGAGGCAATCAATGTCCACCTATTCCCATGATACGTTCATTTCACCCTTCACCTGGCGGTATGGTTCGTCCGCCATGCGGGAAATCTGGTCGGAGATTCACAAGCGCACGTTGCAGAGACGCCTCTGGATAGCCCTTGCCCGCGCTCAGGAGACTGCCGGAATCGTCACGGCGGCACAAGTCAAGGAACTTGAAACACACAAAGATGACATTGACATAGACGAAGCATCCCGCATTGAAGCGGAAATCCATCACGACCTGATGGCCGAAATCAAAGTCTTTGCCTCCCAGTGTCCCACCGCGGGAAGTATCATCCACCTGGGCGCGACAAGCATGGACGTGCTGGACAACGTGGACGCTGTCCGCATCAAAGAAAGCTTGGACATCATAGAAGCAAAACTCATGTCTCTCATGGGCGCATTCGTCACAAAAATGGAAACCACTGCCGCAATCCCCTGCATGGCATTCACCCACATCCAGCCAGCTGAACCCACCACAATTGGTTACCGCCTTGCCCAGACAGCCCAGGACCTCATGGACGACCTTGAAGACCTGAGACATGTCCGTTCCACAATCAGAGGAAAAGGAATGAAGGGAGCCGTAGGAACCGCGGCAAGCTATGCCGAGCTGCTCAAGGGAACCGGAGTCTCCCCCTGGCAGATGGAAACGGCGGTAATGAAGGAAATGGGAATACAGGCATTCGATGCCGCGACCCAAATTTACAGCCGTACACAGGATGTCAGGGTCATCAACCTCCTGGCGACAATCGCCGCATCCCTGTACAAGTTCTCCCTTGATTTCCGCCTGCTCCAAAGCCCTCCCATAGGAGAATGGAGTGAGCCGTTCGCCGCCAAACAGGTTGGTTCATCCGCAATGCCCTTCAAGCGCAATCCCATACACAACGAAAAGATTGACAGCCTCTGCCGCTATGTATCCGGACTCCCCGCCGTG
This sequence comes from Parasphaerochaeta coccoides DSM 17374, assembly GCF_000208385.1. GTDB lineage: Bacteria > Spirochaetota > Spirochaetia > Sphaerochaetales > Sphaerochaetaceae > Parasphaerochaeta > Parasphaerochaeta coccoides. Next base: position 1,519,126 of record NC_015436.1, read on the forward strand.
GCATGGCAGAATGCCGCGCATACCATGCTGGAACGAACCCTTGACGACAGCGCAAACCGCCGCATTCTTCTTCCCGAAGCATTTCTTGCAACGGATGAAGCATTATCCACTGCCGCAAAGGTCGTCAGCGGCATGAATCTTCATGAAGCGGGAATTTCACGGAACCTTGCCTCTTACGGCGTGTTCTCCGCCACCGAACGAGTATTGATGGAACTGGGACGCAGGGGCGCAGACAGGCAGGAAATGCATGAAGTGATCAGAGAACATTCCCTCAGAGCCTGGGCAGATGTCCAGAACGGACGAGAGAATACCCTGGCCGAATCCCTTGCCACGGCACCAGAAATCGCTGGCTACATGGAACCGGAAGAAGTCCAGGGACTGATGGTGGCGGATTCCTATGTCGGGGACGCTCCGGAAAGAACCTGGATGGTCATAGCACGGATACGGAAAGCCATTTCCTGATTTCCCTGCCCAATCACTTTCTGTTTCGCCGTCGGCTTGTCATCGCTCCGCCTGGGATTCATGATTTATAGAAAACTGACCAACTTCCCTCCTGCGGCAAACAGGAGATAATAAATTCCCATACGGGGTATTCTCGTCAACATAGCTGTCAACGCGGAGAGATGCGGCACTTTCAGTACACCAGCAAGCAGGCATATGGCGGAGAACGGGATAGGCAACAAGCCGCTCAGAGCCACTGCCCATGCTCCATAACGCTTTGCCAGACGATTCACCTTGTCCGGGATTGAATCAATCATCCTGCGGACAAACGGTACTTTGTCAAAAAGACGACCTATCCAGTATCCGCAGTACCCACCTACTGCCGATGCCAGTCCCATGAACATCATGACACGTACTATGGTCCATCGGGATTGAACAATGAAGGGAAAAAGGATGTCGGCGCTCACCGGAGCCATGACCATACCATCAATGGCGGCAACCAACGCGACACCCCATGAGCCCATGGTAGTGCTGATGTTGTGAGCGAACTGTTCAAAATGCCGCGTAGTGACATACATGATTGCCAGATAGAACAGGATAAAAATCAGGACAAGGACTGCTCCCCTGCGCACGATAAAAACCCAGTTCAATTCCCCTTCCGTTGAAATGAAATCATCAAAGGTGAATTTCTTGAAGAAAGCAGCAATCTTTTCTTTTTTGCTTGTAATCATTGGTTTTTCGGTGTCTTCATTCCTGTACTCACTATTCTGGTCATCACCCATATCTCATCCTCTATCTGATTTGTTTTTCTTCATGAAGTTCAGAAAATCTTCTATCAAACGAACAGCTGGCACAGGCGCGATGCCTTGCCACAGAGGGCTTTTCCCGCCGCCCTTTGCTCCCAAAGGAAGCAAGACTTCTGTACGGATTGTCTCAAAATTACATGCGGCATCCTTCAACGCAATGCACCATGCCGTCTTTCCCTCTGTTTCACGGGTTGCGCAGAGGATGATGGAGCCACAGGCTGGTATGGCCGCTGCCACGTGTTTCAACTCCATGAAAGACGCCGCGGGCACGTCCCAGGTCACGACAGGCGTCCCGCCGTATGTGTCGGGAGTGGAGGCTGCCTTTGCCAGCAGATGAAGGAACGCGGCTTCCTCCATGGCCTGTTCCGCCTGATGACGGCTCTGCATCGCGGAAACTTGCAGGGCTGTCACGGAGGAAACAATATCTTCCGGAGGGGCGGATAGCACGGTGGTCAATTCCCCTATGATGGCCCGTGCCTGACGTTCGGTTTCCAGGACAGAATCTCCGGTGAGCCATTTCATACGCACATGAGAGCGTACCGACTCGGAACCAGCATATCGCACGGCACGGACTTCCCCGGTTCTTGCCACATGGACGCCTCCGCATGCCATCAGGTCGATGCCTTCGATGGACACAATGCGGACATCCCCCTCGACCTTGATGGAACGACGCAGACCAAGGCGCGTGGCTTCCGCATGGCTCACTTCACGGCTGATGACAGGAATATCACGGTGTATTGCGCAGGTTACAGCTTCCTCCAGGATGATGATTGTTTCCATGGGAATATCGGAACGGTCAGTCTCAATGGTCAGCCCCTCCGCTCCCTGATGAACGGAGAGCGTGCCGATACCGAAAAGCGTATGTGCCAAACCACTGATCATATGTTGGGCAGTATGCATCTGCATGTAGGCGTACCGATGTCCCCAGTCAAGCTCAAGCGTGACATCATCACCCGGAACCAAGGATGTCTCTTTATCAAGGATATGCAGGATGCGGGAAGCCTCATCTGTGATGGTGGCAACAACCTGGACAGTGAGGGAATCACCTTTGTCGATGCCGCGCTTTCTGATGATGCCCCTGTCGCCGGGCTGACCACCTCCTTCGGGGTAGAAAATAGTACAATCCAGTACGAGGGCAGGTTGATTCTTCCATGAATCCACGGCTGCTACATGCGCCGTCAGGCTACGGGAGTATGGAAGGATATGGAAGAAATCTTTGTTCATCATATCAGAACTGTAAGTCAATTCAGGCATATGAAACAAGAGCGTCACAAAAAATTAACAGTCTTTCCACCTTTGGTGAAAAAAGCCAGAAGCTGATACCGGAAAACCGAACCTGAGAGATTTTCTTCCGAGCAACGCATGAAGCATTGCGCAAGAAGTATCGATGGGAACGGACTTGTCCAAGCCCGCTGTTCTCATTATCTTCTCTGTGAGAGGAGACAGTCATGGCACGTATAAAATCCGCGTTGGAAATAGCCTTGGAACGCACCAAGGACATAGAAATTGACGCCGAGAAGATTTCCCGCGACCGACTCATTACGGAAGGCAGACGCCTGTCAGGAGGTTTCCTGTCCGATATCACCAGGAAGTCCGAGGATTTCCTGTCCGCATATGAAGCCTATCCCTCATCTGCCAAAGCCGCGGTCAGGGAAGGCGTACTCACCACCCTGCTGTCAAATATCTCCTTGCCCCAGGCCGACCAACATGACGCCTCCGCGGACAGGTTGAGAACCCTCATAGTAGCTCTGGCAGGCGAGAAGCCTGAAGCCATGGGACTTTTTGACCAGATTATCGGCTTCTACAACCAGTACATCACTGTCCAGAAAGAACTCCTTGATCGCCTCAAGCAACAGTACCAACCGACCCTTGAACAGAGACAGGCAGCGATGCGCAAGCAGTACGGTTCCAATTTCACCTTGAAAGCAGAACAGGATCCGGACTTCATCAAACTGCTGGAGCGCAACTACAAGCAACTGGACGCACAGTACGGACAGGCACTCGACCAAGCAAAAACCCAGCTTAAGGAACTTCTCGGCTGAGCCTTCTATTGGTCACTCTGTCACTCTACGGAAGGAAGGTCAGAAATAGATTCCCAGACTGCGATACCCACTATAGACAGTGCTGCCTGGAACGCCATCAAAGTTGAACGCAAAGCCGATGTAGGGCACGGCGTACAAAGTAGGCGCGGAGATGGCAACATCCTTTCCTAAACTGTTTTCCCTGAGCGTGAGCAAGGTGCATTGCGCCGCGACACCAAGGACTATACCTATGCTCCTGCGGTTGAGCTGGGGAGAGTACAGGGCATACCGGATACCCCCCTCCATGGCAAAGCCCAGATTCAGGGAACTGGCATCATCACTAATGGGTAGACTGGCAATGGTCATGCCGAAGCCTCCTCCCAGGAACGCATCGGCTTCAGGAGCAAGATAGAACGAATACAGCGGACCGCCGGAGAACATCATGAACACACCGAGGTTTTCTTGTGTTGACACGGAAAACAAGATGTCATTGCGCACAAAATAGCCCCAGCCGTACTGACGTCCGAAGCCTTGGGCGGAAAGACTCAGTCCCCACCCATCAAGCCGGGAATCCTCGCCGATGGCAGGATCCACATTAGTTTTCAGGCGCGGGCCGTATCCTGCGCCCACAATGGACCAAAACTCGTAGACGTCAAAAGAGGACGCGGGTTCGGGCAGAGTGGAAGCTGCCATGGTACCTGAAAAAAGCAATAACAGGAAAAGCAAGATTACGACATGTTTTCTTTTCATATACACTGACCCTCCATGGAAGTTTATCCATATAGCTTGATTATCCGTGTAAATTCTGCTAAGGTCAATTCACTTCAAAGCATCATGGTGCCGTACCCAAGCGGTAAGGGAAAGGTCTGCAAAACCTTCATTCAGCGGTTCGAATCCGCTCGGCACCTTACTTTCCATGCTCCGTATCCGTCAGAACTTCTATCAGAACCTATACATCACACCGAGCGATGATGTAAAAACTGAAAACACGGTCAATAAAGGATTATACTCAACCTTCATGCCTTGCGTGCCGTCGGCATTGTCACGTGGGAAGAAAACAATGACCGGCACGTCCACATTTATGAAAACAGACCAGTTCCCGGTATTAGTAAAAAATTCCGGACGCACTTTCAAACCAGCGGTACCCATGAAAGTTCCGTCTTTTATATGAGTCAATGCCCAGGCTCCCGCGCCGATTTTTAGGCGGAAATTATCCCCGAAATCAAAGGGTATGGTTGCATCAAGAGAAAAAACGGGTGCGGCGTTGAACACCTCAGTGTCTTCACTGCTTTCCGACATGTTCGCAAACGCCTTAATGCCAAACGGATAGCCAACACCAGGAGTCAGGGAAATCGGACCAACAGGAATATCAGCCACAATCCCGGTGACAAAGACTCCAAACTGGACTCCAACACCAAAGTCCTGAGCCATGACAGGTGTGACACAGGCGACAAGCAATACCACTGCAATCGCAAAAATCATCTTCATCTTTTTCATAAGCAACCCTTATAATATATAATTAAGAAAATCAAGACCGCTAAAAGCAGGACGCGGGATTTCTCCAGCCTCATCATCATAAAGAGTATCCGACTCTCCCCATGATAGTCTTCAAAGCATGAAAGGACGTGTCAGCAGGGATGGGGATGACGGACTTCGTCCTTTTCAGGATGAGACTGTCTTGGGTTGCCTCGACACTATGGAGGCCGGCATTCATTCGGGCATTCTCATAGGCTGTGAACGCAATCGCAGACATCCATGAACGATTTTCCCCTGGCTCAAGGGTGAAAAAGGTTGGCACTCCATCACACTGCCCTTGCACGACTGCCTGCGCAAGGCCGCTATCCTTATGATAGACCCCCATGCCGCAGACAATTTCTCCGGAAAGACCGGTTCCTCCGTCGTACAGAGCATAGGGGGTGCGTTGAAAACCACCATAGTTGAAACCAAAATGGGTGTAGTCAGCCGGAACATGACCCTCCCCCCTGTACGCCGGGCCGGGAGCAAAAACGACATACGCCATCTGTTGACGGGGATTGACCGCCACAGTCCAGGAAAGAGGCGCATCCCGTGGAACCAGACCGCTGATGAAGTCAGCAGTACCGGTCATACCGGAAAAGACGGACATATCAACCGTGTCTCCCCCAAAACCGGGAGCCTGCTTCAACTTTTCGAAAACAGCTCCTGGTTGAAGCCGCCGCTGTATGGAAGGCAGTTCCTGATACTCGGATACATACCAATGCGAAGCCACGGAACTGATGTAGCTGTCGCTTTCAAGGAAAGGCGCTCCGAGCAAACTTTGGAACGAAGCCTCGGCCTGAAGCGGAGAAGAACCGGTATTGGTCATGATGTATCCGCTGTACAAGACAGGATGGAAGGGAAGCATCACATCCACCTTGCGGATGCGCCACTGGTTTCCATCTTCTTTATTCCTTAACGTGGACAGAAGCCAGACTCCTCCAAATTCCGGATCGGTCCCATACCTCTCGACCATCCAGTACCCACGGGATGAAGCTCCATCGTAAGGATGCAGAACATCTCCGACACGAGAAGTCATGCCGACATTGGGGAAACTGAAATATCCTCCGGCACGATGATAAAGAAGTTGTTCATCGCGCCAGAAATCATGGTTGTCATCATTGTAGACCGACATGCCATGACCATGATACCACGGGACTCCATGAGCATTGAGACGACCACCAAGACGGTTCGGGGCGCTGAACTCCAAAATCATCCCGCCTTGATCCTCAATGACGGCATGGACGGCATCATTGCTCAGGACGCTGGCGGTGCGACCGGCCCACAAAGAAAGACGGCGGATATCCATTGCCTACCCCTTGATTACAGGATTGCCAAGGACATCCGCGCCAATGGAGGCATAGGAGGCTTCAGTCAAGGACATAGACCACGTAAACGGTAGCGGAAATCTCTATTTCTCCCGTAGGAAGCTCGACAGGGGCGTATGCGTCAGCACTTGCCATCATGGGCATTGCGGTCTTAAGCTCCAGTGATTCGTTCCGAAGGAAATTCGTAGAACTGTTGGTTTCACTGATCCGCAGGGCGCGTCCTACGCTCCGTCCGGCCCCCGCTGCGTAATCAGAGGCTTTGGACAGGGCATCACCCATCGCCTTGGCGCGAGCATCGGAAAGCGCGGCTTCTTCATCATCGCGTCCGAACCGGACGGATGAAATCTCAATGGCATCAATCCGTCCCAGGGCAGCAAGCAATCCGCCCAAGCCATCACTGTCTTCCGCCAAGCGGTAGGTCACTGAAATCCTCTGGGAAGCACGCTGGCCAACGGTAACGCGGATATTGTCCCGCCATTCATATTCAGGCCCCATATCCAGAGCCGTCGTCACTATGTCCTTCTCCAACACCCCGGCATTCTTCACCAGCGTGAGAATCTGACCCATCTTCTCAATGACCACGTCCTGAGCCTCTGCGGAAGTCGGCGCACGGTGGGTGACTCCCACAGTGAAACTAGCTACATCAGGAGCAACCTTGACCACCGCCGTCCCCGATACCTCGATGGTCGATGTAGCGGAAGCGTTGACGTTTCCCTGCAAGGATGAACAACCGGCAAGAACGACAATGGCAAGTACAGCAAACGCCACCACGCTTATTTTCCGCATAGTGATTTTCCGAATAGTACGGATATCTTTCATTTTTCTTTTCTCCTTATCTTCATAAACCATTGAAATCTTCTGAAGTTACTCAGCTCAAGAGTCCGGGACGATGAAATGTCGCGCGTAGAAAGAACCCCAGCGCCATCATCATGATTCCGTTTCCGTAAAGACTGTTGCCCATGTCACGCACGACATCAGAAACCGGTACGGAAATGATATCAATCTGCTCATTCATGTCAAGTTGTTGGGGAACCACTTTCCCCTCGAACCCTTCCATGAGAAAGAAATTTGAATAATTGTTCATGAAAGCCGCATTGGGGTTCACCCTCCCCAACAGACTGACCGTCATGACATCTATGCCGGTTTCTTCCCGAAGTTCACGACGCGCGGCAGCTTCAGGAGATTCATTCTTCTCCACTACTCCCGCCGGGAACTCCCTGGTCACCGTCCCGCTGCCATGGCGGAACTGTTCCACCATGACAAAATGCGGAACTCCTTTCTCATCTCGGTACCAAGGCAACATGGTCACCCACTCCGGCGCGGCTACTTCAATGAAAGAAGAACAGCGTCCATCCGAAGAATGTCGTTTCACATGGTATACATCAAAAATAGGACCTTTCCACGCCAGTTCCCGTCCTTCGGTTTCCCAGACAAGGTGCGCCGTCATGTCTTTGCCGACACCATCTTCATGCGTATCCTCCATTGCGGTTTTCCTCCTGTGTACGTTTGTCCGCCTCATCAGCTTCCGCCTTTACTTTCTTAGCCTCCGCTTCAATCATCTCCAGGTAATCATCCTCCAGAGCATCAATGTAGGAAGCTATCTCACGAAGCGCCACGGCACTGGGGCCAGCGGCAGGTTCTGATACCCATGATGTTCCCGCGTCTTCCGCCTCCCTGAGTTCAACTTCAATAGGAACCCGTCCCAGGAAAGGAACGGACATATCCTGTGCCATCAGTTTTCCGCCGCCTATGCCGAAAATCGGTATCTCATGGCTGCAATGAGGACAGCGCAGACCACTCATGTTCTCAACGACCCCCAGGATGGGGACTCCAAGCCTCCGTGAGAAAGTGACGCTCTTGCGGGAGTCGGCGACCGCGACAGCCTGAGCCGTAGTGACGATGATGCTCCCGGTCAAACCGGGCAGATTCTGGATGACGGCAAGAGGTTCATCTCCCGTACCCGGCGGCGTATCAATCAGCAGATAGTCCAGATTTCCCCACTCCACGTCCGCCAGGAACTGCTTGATGGCGGCCAGTTTCATCGGCCCGCGCCAGACGACAGGAGCGTCAGAATCAGAGAGCGCGAAGGACAAGCTCACGACTTTCAAACCCGGACGTGGTTCGACAGGAAAAAGACTGGTTCCATCCTCGGTTTCCATGAGACGGCCTTCCACGCCGAACATCTTTGCTACATTGGGCCCGTGGAGGTCGGTATCCAGGACTCCGACCTTCCGTCCTGCGTCAACCAAGGCATTGGCAAGATTGACAGTGACAGTTGTCTTGCCCACTCCTCCCTTACCGCTCATCACCAGTATCTTGCGGCGAATCCGATCCATGCGTTCCTTGATTTTCTTCATCTGCGTGATTTGAGCTTCAAAATCCATGTATTCACCTGCCACACCGCACCTCCCGGATTAGCCGTCACGTATGCTCCGGCGACATCCGCGACCTACCCGTATACCATACGCCAAGACGCATGGATGGGCAAGTCGGTGAAAATTTCGGCATAGTTGGTATACTTCGGCATACTTACGCATAAACTCACTTGAAAGGGTGGATTATTATTTATTATAGTTATAGTGTTGCGCCCGTCACAGGGCTCGACCTAGTCTTGCCAAAGGAGCTTGTATGGTAGCTTTGAACCTGCTCTATGTTTTTTCGCCAATCGTTTCCGTTGTCTTGGAAATAACAATTGTCATCCTGCTTGCGCTTATCCTGAAAGCTGTGAGGAAACCATCCTCTATACATGAGGAAACCGTGGAACCAGCAACTTCCGCAACATCGCTTCCTCCTTACGCAGTGATTTCAAACCCACCATCATCCGTGGTCTCCAAGGACGCGGAAATAGCGGCGGCAATTGCGGTCGCTCTCGATAAGTCAAAAAAATAAGGCGTTCAGCCGAAGGATCATCTGATGAAGAAAAAAGTCAAATTCATGTGTACGGCGTTCCGCGACGGGTTCCAGTCCGTCTATGGCGCACGTGTATTCACCAAAGATTTCATGCCCGCCGTAGCCGCCGCTCGTGAAGCCGGCATCACCCATTTCGAGGCTGGTGGCGGAGCCCGTTTCCAAGCCCTGTATTTCTACAGCAACGAAGACGCTTTCGCCATGATGGATGAATTCCGCGCCACGGCCGGTCCTAACTCCGACCTACAGACTCTCTCCCGCGGCGTCAACGTAGTCGGCCTGGATTCTCAGCCTCGCGATATCATCAAGCTGCACGCCGACCTTTTCAAGAAGCATGGAATGAGTACCATCCGCAACTTCGATGCCCTCAACGATGTCAACAATCTGGTGGACAGTGGTCGCTACATCAATGAAGCCGGACTGCGCCATGAAGTGACAGTCACCATGATGAGCCTGCCTCCCGGAACCACAGGAGCCCACGACCCTGACTTCTACGAGGGCGTACTCCGCAAGATACTGGATGCAGGCATCAAGTTCCAGTCCGTCTGTTTCAAGGATGCATCCGGCACATCAGTTCCCGCCATTGTTCACGAAACAATCAAGAGAGCTCGCAAGCTGCTGGGCAAGGACATGAACATCGTGTTCCACTCCCATGATACCGCCGGGGTCTGCATCAATCAGTACATCAATGCGCTGGACGCTGGAGCCGACCAGGTGGATCTCTCCCTGTCCCCCGTTTCAGGCGGAACCTGCCAGCCGGACATCATCACCATGTGGCATGCCCTGCGCAATACCGACTATGACTTGGGTATCGACATCAAGAAAATCCAGGAAGCCGAGCGCGTCTTCGAGGACTGCATGAAGGATTATTTCACGCCGCCTGAAGCCACCACGGTCAACCCAAACATCCCGTTCTTCCCCCTTCCCGGCGGAGCGCTGACTGCCAATACCCAAATGCTCCGCGACAACGGACTGATGGATCGCTATCCCGAAATTGTCGAGGCGATGGGCGAGACCGTCGCCAAAGGCGGCTTCGGTACTTCCGTCACCCCGGTGTCTCAGTTCTATTTCCAGCAAGCCTTCAACAATGTCATGTTCGGACCCTGGAAAAAAATTGCAGAAGGGTACGGCAAGATGGTACTGGGTTATTTCGGCAAGACACCTGTCGCTCCGGATCCTGAAGTCGTGAAGATAGCCGCCGAACAGATGAAACTTGAGCCCACCACGAAAAAGGTCGTGGATATCAACGATGCCGATCCCAAGAAAGGTCGCAAGGCCGCCATTGATGCTCTGAAGAACGCCGGAGTGCCGGAGACTGAAGAAAACATCTTCATTGCCGCGTCCTGCAAGGAAAAGGGCATCCTGTTCCTTACGGGCAAGAGCAAGGCCAATGGCATACGCAAGACCGATCCGGCCGAGGAAACTGCAAAGAAAAACGGAGAATACACGGTCACGGTCAATGGCACTGCCTATGGTGTCAAGATTGGCAAGGACGGTGTAGAGGTCAACGGCAAGACATATCCGCTTGACGTGGCATATGGCATTGATGCCGCCGCCATCGCCGCGGCAGTATCCGCTCCGGTAGTGGATGCTCCCGCAGTGGTTCCCTCCCCCGCAGTTTCCGCAGGCGTGACGGTGACCGGCGGTTCCGAAGTCAAGGCTCCGATGCCTGGCCTGGTTCTGCGCGTAGAGGTCAAACCCGGCCAGCAGGTCAAGAAGAACCAGCTCATCCTTGTCATGGAAGCCATGAAGATGGAGAACGAAATCTTCTCTCCCGTTGACGGTATAATCACATCTATCCCCGTTGCGGTCGGACAGCAGTTGAACACAGATGATGTGCTTGCCACCATTGGAGGTACGGCTTCTGCCACGCCGGCGGCCGCTCCTTCTCCAGCTCCTGTAGCTTCCGCTCCAGTCCCTGTTTCTGAGGCGGTGGTCGTTCCGGCTTCAGTAGTACCGGTGAACGTCACCGGAGGCACTCCGGTCAAGGCTCCGATGCCCGGTCTGGTTCTGCGCATAGAGGTCAAGCCCGGACAGAAGGTCAAGAAGAACCAACTCATCCTTGTCATGGAAGCCATGAAGATGGAGAATGAAATCTTCTCTCCTGCCGAAGGCACGGTAGCCTCCATCGCTGTTTCAGCTGGACAGCAGCTCGGTACTGACGACCTTCTGGTAGTCATCGCCTGAGCTTTTTGTCCCTTTTACACTCTCATGCAGGTTGCCGCCGGACATCAGGCGGCAACTTTTCTTTTTATTGACGCCAGGCATGTCCACGAGTATTCTTCATAAGACACTCCGGACGATGTGCCGGGAAAGGAGCCGAACGATGGATGACAGATTATTCGTAAGATACGCGGATCCGCTTCCTCCTGACTGGAGTCCTGATCCTGAACCCTTGCAGGAAGGTCCTGCTTGTGATGACGAGACATGTGATATCTGAGACTGCATACCTTGTTCCATGAGCCTGCTTCAGTTATGATGGCTTCATGGACAAGGAGGTTCACTGATGCCAAAAAGACCTGATTATATTTCATGGGATGAGTATTTCATGGGAGTAGCTCTTCTGTCCGCCATGCGCAGCAAGGATCCCAGCACACAGGTCGGAGCGTGCATCGTCAGTCCTGAGAAACGGATAGTGGGCGTTGGATACAATGGTTTCCCAAGCGGATGCAATGACGATGACCTGCCATGGGAGCGTGAAGGCGCTTTTCTTGAAACAAAGTACCCATTTGTCTGCCATGCGGAACTTAATGCAATCCTGAACAGCAGCGGTAACCTGAAAGGCAGTTCCCTCTATGTCGCTCTTTTTCCCTGCAATGAATGCGCCAAGGCAATCATCCAAGCCGGCATTGTGGAAATAGTCTACCTTTCCGACAAATACGCCGATACTGACGCTGTCAAAGCCTCAAAAAGGATGTTCGGACAGGCACAGGTCAGGCTGCGGCAGATTACACCTTCCGGAAAACGTCTGGTCATTGAACTGAAAGTCTGAGAGACCGCCCATGATGATTCCCGCATACTGAATCCTATATACTACTTTTTATTGTCCGGGGAATCCTTCAAAAAAACTGTTTATTCTCGCGGGTGCGTCGGTATTATCCTTGATGTATTTTATATACCCTTTTTGAGAAATTGGATTGAGGGAATCATACGTCATTGCCAGAGTAATCAGATTCAAAGTTCCGTTCTTGACTTGATTTGAAGCTTTATAGTAGCCATAGCCGTATAAAGAAAGCAGTATTGCCCCAATAATCAGAACCACAATAAAAACTTTTTTCATAGCCCTCTTCCTATAAGATACCAAACATTATTTATTAGAGGCTTATTACAATATAGCGTCGTTACGTGAAAAGCAATAAATATCCAGATTATTGTTTCCCTATGCATTCGTCGGGTTTCTTAGTAGTATCTAAGCACAGGATGCCGCAAAATCATTTGAGGAGAAACTCTTTCATGAAGAAAAAACTGACATTTACCATGGAGAATTATCTGGAGGCAATCTATGAATTGGCACCGGAAGGTCAAGGTGTCAGGCTGACGGATATCGCCGACCGCCTGGGGGTTTCCAAAGCAAGCGCCAACAGCGCCATGGGCTCCTTGATGGAAAAAGGCTTCCTGAGTTTTGAACCGTACAAGGAAATTTATCTGACGCAACGCGGTATCCACTTTGCCAAAGACACCACGAAAAAACATCATACCATCCTGGAATTCTTCACCAGTGCCCTGAAGCTGGACTATGAGACAGCCAATGCGGATGCCTGCGCCATTGAGCATGTAATCAGCTGCGATACCATCAACGCCATGCGACGGTACATGAACAAAGAAGAATGCTGGTGTCATGATGAAGAAACAGACTTCCTGATTAAACATCCGGAGACCGCCGGAAATACAGCAACAGCGGAAAAAGCTGAATAAAAGGTTCCCATCATGAAAATCTCAACAGTATCAGTCATCGGAGCAGGTGCCGTAGGCGGCTATTATGGCAGTATCTTGTCCGCGTCACTGGGACGGGAAAAAGTCAAGTTCATCGTAGATAGACAGAGAAAAATCCGGTATGAGAAGGACGGTATCCACATAAATGGGAAACGCCAGGATCTCTCCTTCATTTCTCCGCAGGAGACCGTGCCGCCGGTGGACTTGATAATCATTGCGACAAAGAATACCTCCCTGAATGAAGCGGTGAAGGCTATAAAAAACCATGTCGGGCCGGAAACTACCATACTCAGCCTTCTCAATGGCATAGACAGTGAAGAAGAACTTGCCTGCGCATACGGATCTGAAAAACTGCTTTATGGCTTCGTCACTGCCCTTAGCTCCCGTCATGACGGCAAGGACATCACAGTCACAGCACCGGGTCGCATTGTCTTTGGAGAAAAGGACAACATGCGCACTCCCCGTCTCACGGCTGTGGAACAGATACTTTCGTCAAGCGGCATCGAGACTGTCATTCCTGACGATATCCTTCATGAGCTCTGGCTCAAGTTTGCACTCAACACCATGTACAACTCACTCTCGGCTCTGACGCATGCCAGCCTGGGAGATATGAGAAATGTGCCTGAAGTCGTGAAATGTCTCAATGAGATATTCGCTGAAGTGACCATGGCAGGAGCAACACGGGGCGTCATCCTTTCGGAAAAGGACAGGGATGTCATCAAAAACATCATTGACCAGATGCCTCCCGACAGCTGGACTTCCATGCGGCAAGATATTGAATATGGGCGACCAACGGAAAACCGCTGGTTCTGCGGTACGGTAGCCCGCATCAGCAGAGAGAATGGCTTCCCCGCGCCGATGTGCCAGTATATCTTCACACTGCTTGATGCAGTGGATAAGGTTCGGCAGATACAGGTGAGGTCAAAACAGAAGCTGAACCTGCCAGCTTCCTGAAACCGCCACTTGGGTGTTCGTTATTATATTCATTCTTGTGTTCATTATTTCTTTGCTGCCTTTTCCTGGGCTTCCATCATGAGGGGAAGCAGCTTGTCAGCCGCTGGACAGACGGCCAAGGCGTCTTCCATGGCGGAACGTGACAATGGCGCCATTCGGGATAAAGAGACAAGCAAATTCTTATCAAGGACGCGGGCAGCAGGAACATTACGCTTCCGGGCAATATCATCCCGAACCAAGAAAAACGCGCGGGCAAAGGAACGCGCTGTCCGGGACAGGTATCTCCATCCGGGAAGTTTCTCCCATCCTGGCTTTTCAGGGCCTTTCGGAAGTGGAGCAAGCCGCATCAGCGCGGCTACCTTTTCTTCAAGCCCCGCTTTGGCAATTTCAGCGACCAGAGCAGAGCGCAGCACGAACAGATGTGCGACATCCTCAAGGGCATAGACAAGCTGGGAAGGAGTCAAGGGACGTTTCATCCAGTTGGTCATCTGGTTTTTCTTCTTCGAGCCCGATTTTTCCGATGAATCCGTAGATTCCGCGATCAAGGGAACATTCCGAGGAACATACTGTTCAATGAGTCCCGTAAGGTTGCCCATGAATCCCAAGGCCATCGCCATGACTCGCAGGTCACAGATGTTCCTAAGTTGAATGCCGTATTGCTTTCTCACCAAGGAAGCATCACTGGCACAATCGAACATAATCTTCTCAATGTCATCTGCCTCCAGAAAGGATTTCAAGGTTCTGGCAGAAACAATGAAAGGGTCAATCAGATAGAAGTCATGCCCGTCATAAAGCTGGATGAGGCAGAGATGTTCGCCATAGACATGGAGGTTAAACTCCCCCTCAAAATCCATTGCCACAAGGTTGATGCCCTTCTGTCTCCAGGTGTCCAGCAATGACAAAAAGGCGTCATCAGAGGCAATGATGGTATAATCGCGCATATCTTCTACCTTCCAAGGAAAACAATGAAAGTAATGAAAAACGTCCGCAGAGGAACCTGCGGACGCGTATGAATCATAAACCAATACTAGCGGGAACAGCCGGAAGAACCACAGCAACAACCGCCCTTGGCCTTCTTGAGGTTCTTCTCAAGGGTGTCAAGGAACGCGGAAAGCTCTTTGGGCAGATGAGTACCGAACTTCGGATAGTGATTGGCACGGATGTCCTCCACTTCCTTCAGCCAGCCATCCACATCTACTGACAGGAGAGTCTTCATAGTCTCCTCTGTCACGCCTTCAGGACGGTCGATGGCATCAGGAGTCGGCATGATGCCGATTGCTGTGTCAACGCTCTTGGCAGTGCCTTCACAGGCTTCAAAGACCCACTTAAGGACACGGCTGTTCTCGCCGTAGCCAGGCCACATGAACTTGCCGTCATCCTTGCGGAACCAGTTGACATAGAAAATCTTGGGAAGCTTCTCCGGAGCCGGAGCGTTCTTGCCAATATTAATCCAATGCTGGAAGTAATCGCCCATGTGGTAGCCGCAGAACGGCAGCATGGCGAATGGGTCACGGCGGATGGTTCCGGCAGCAACGTCAAGCGCAGCGGCGGTAACTTCGGAACCGACAATCGAACCAAGGAACACACCATGCTCCCATGAACGGCTCTGGTGTACCAGAGGGATGGTCTTGGGGCGGCGGCCTCCGAACAGGATGGCACTGACGGGTACTCCCTTTGGATCTTCCCAGTCGGAAGCAATGGACGGGCACTGGCTGGCTGGCGCGGTGAAACGGCTGTTCGGATGCGCGGCAGGCGGCTGCTCCTTGTTGTTCTTGTCCTGAATCCATGTATTGCCATGCCAGTCCGTAAGCGGACCGGGAGCATCGTAGCCGATTCCTTCCCACCAGACATCATTGTCCTCAGTGAGGGCAACGTTGGTGAAGATGGTGTTCTTGCTGGCGGCGACCAAGGCATTGTGGTTGGACTCATCACTGGTACCGGGCGCGACGCCAAAGAAACCAGCTTCAGGGTTGATGGCATAAAGACGACCATCGGAACCGAACTTCATCCAAGCAATATCATCACCCACAGTCTCGACCTTCCATCCGGGGATGGTGGGTACAAGCATGGCCAGGTTCGTTTTTCCACAGGCGGACGGGAAGGCGGCGGTGATGTAGCGAATCCTGCCTTCCGGGCTGGTAATCTTCAGGATGAGCATGTGCTCGGCCAGCCAGCCTTCATCACGCGCCAGAACAGAGGCAATGCGCAAGGCAAGGCACTTCTTTCCAAGCAAAGCGTTTCCGCCGTAACCGGAGCCATAGGACATGATCTCGCGGGTTTCAGGGAAATGGGCGATGTACTTGTGCTCCATCGGAGCGCAGGGCCATACGCCATTATCCGCCTCACCGTTTGCGAGGGGCTTGCCGACACTGTGCAGACAGGGGACATAATAACCGTCCGTTCCCAGGACATCCAGGACGGGCTTGCCGACGCGGGTCATGATCTGCATGTTGCAGACGACATAGGCGCTGTCAGTAATCTCAACGCCGACCTTTGCAATCTCGGAGCCGACAGGACCCATGGAAAAAGGAATGACATACATGGTACGTCCCTTCATGCTGCCCGTGAAAAGCCCGTTCAGCGTAGCTTTCAGTTCCTTGGGATCCACCCAGTTGTTGGTAGGACCGGCATCCTCCTGCTTCTCGGAGGCGATGTATGTGCGTTTTTCGACACGGGCTACGTCCGAAGGGTCGGAAGAAAAAAGCACGCTGCCAGGCTTCTTGGCAGGATTGAGACGAACGGCCAGCTTGCTATCCACCATCTCATTAATCAAGGCGTCGTACTGTTCCTTGCTTCCATCTGCAATCACAATGTTGTCCGGAGTCGTAAGAGCCGCGACTTCATCAACCCACTTTTTCAGACCAGCATGTCGAATTTCATTCAGTTTCATTGACATCTCCTTATGCTTGACCAACCGGCAAACTTACGTCCGCCGAAGATTACGTTCTTGTTCAAAGATATCCCTTTTCCCCGTTCTTTAGCAATATGACCCACGAACTTGACACGTTTCATGCGGAAGGTTCACAACATCCCACCATGATTGCGCATATAATTGCTCAGATATACGTCTGGAGGAACATCCTTGGGATAATTAAAGAAAAGATCAGTGAATCTTTTGAGTTTCTGTTGAAAACCATCCTTGCGCGGCTGACCGGTCTCCTGCTCCTCAATCAACCCGTACACGACTTCCTGGGCATTGGTCAGTTCATGGAGAGCTGTCTTGAGCCGACGGCTCAGGTCTGTGATTATCCGGCACATGTCGTCCGGATGTTTACGACTGAATTCCTTGAAATGCTCCATGTCAATTTCAGTCAAATCGGAATCTTCCATGGCTACCGCGGTCATGGTACGCGGTTCTTCCGCCAACAATCCCATCTCCCCGAACATCGTTCCTGGCTCCTTGATTTCCACTAACATGAACTGTTTTGGCGTACCATGGTCAAGGTAAAGGACAATCTTGCCGGAACGCAACTGGAACATGGAACGCCCTTCATCTCCCTGTTGATACAGGATCATACCTTCTTGCAGGTGTATGGTTTTTTCTTCCATGCTCCCTCCAGGGGAAGCCAGCGGATAATCCATGCTTCCCCTCTCCTTCATATATAGACCCAATATACAAAGAAGTACGATGTTCAGGCAAGAAAAGCCTCCGGGTATTGGTCGATGGTATAGGTCGATGCACTGACGGTGGTTGAATGAGATGCCTCGTCCCGTTATGATATGTCCGTACCTATGGATTGGAAGCGTACAACACGAGTACGGCAAAACCGCACGGAGAGGGAATGAAGCCGAAGGCGTAATTCCCGGTGATTCCGGGGTACAGGGAGCTGTCATGGAACTTGCCATGCCTGCGGGAAGCCTCCAGTCGGCTTTGCAGGCTTTTTCTAGTGGAGCGGATGCCGTTTACCTCGGCCTGAAAAACTTTTCCGCCCGTCGAGGCGCGACCAATTTCTCTTTCGGGGAACTGATGGTTCTGCGCCATCTGGCCGATAAGCAAAAAAAGAAAATCTACGTCACGGTCAATACAGTCATCACCGATGCCGAGCTGTGCCGTGTGACCAGCACGCTCCGGGCCATCGCCTTCATCGGTTGTGAGGGTGTCATTGTCCAGGACTTAGGTGTTGCCCGCCTCGTGCGCAAGGATTTCCCCTCCCTGCCCCTCCACGCTTCTACACAGCTTGCCGTCCATACCATAGAGGGAGTCAAAGCCCTCCAGGAACTCGGATTCTCACGTGTCGTCCTCTCACGGGAACTGACTCTCGATGAAATCCAGGTAATCAGAACCGCCTGCCCTGATGTAGAAATCAAGGTATTCATCCATGGGGCTGAATGCTATGGCTTCTCCGGACTGTGCATGGCAAGCAGTCAGCTCTGCGGTCGCAGCGCAAACAAAGGCGAGTGCGCCCAAATTTGCCGCACATGGTTTGAAGCAAAGAAAGACCCCTCCGTACCGGCTTCGCATTCACCGCTCCCGCCTGACAAGAAAAAAGGATGGTTCTTTTCCATGGCTGACCTCAACGGAACCGGTGCCGTCGCCCGCCTTCGGGACATGGGCATTGATTCTTTGAAAGTGGAAGGAAGAATGAAGAACCCCGCCTATGTACGCGCGACGACCCGCCTGTACCGAGCAATCCTCGACAAAGACTCATCCACCGATAGAGTGCAGGAAATGGAAGATGATGTCCTGGCCTCCTTCGGCCGCACCAACGGAGGAAGCTGGCTGGCCGCCTACGGCAGGTCGGGAGCAAAACCTGTGGACAGGCAGAGCGGTTCCGTGCTGACCCAAGGCATTCCAGGACATCAGGGACTGCCGGTCGGAACCGTAGAAGGTATCCACGAAGCATCCGGTACGCTCTGGCTCAAGATAGCACTAAGCCATGGCATATCGCTGCACGATGGACTCATGTATCAGATTCCCACAGACGGCACTCCGTATATCGACATCCGTTTTCATGTCGGAGCATTGGCGGACAGCCGTGGCAGACGTATTGTGGCCGCCTCATCAGGCTCTACCGTCCATGTCGCGCTCCTACGGGAAAACAGTGATGCGCTTCCCTGCGAAGGAACCATGGTATCCCTTGTCTCAGCGCATGACAGCACCCTCGCGCTGCTGAACGAAAACCTCCCACGGGCAAAACATCCCATCCCCATGACAGTGAAACTCGCTGATGGCTTCCTCACAATCCACACGGAAAATACCCGTGACTACCTTCCCCTATGGAACATCAACCGGACATATCCCTGTGACATCCAGAAAGCCCGCATTCCGCAGGATGCAGGGAAGAATCTCAGAAGCATCCTGGAGGCTTCTGATACCAGCTTCCTCACCTTGGGAAAACTCACCATTGAGAATCATACATCCCTGGCCGACCATGAAGTGTTCATGCCCTTGTCCGCCCTCAAGGAAATCCGCCGCCAGTGGTATGAAGCCCTTGATGCCGAGCTACAGAAGTGGCTGGAGGAAATCCCCGCCGTCGAAAGTGCCTCCCATCCCTCACGGCCAATGCAAAACAACTTTGCCCTGTTGCCCCCGCGCGTTCTTCTCAATGACCCTGTGACCGGAAATCCATGGATACGACCGGAAGCAGTATGGGCAGCCCTGGAATCCGGCGGGGATGTATCTTCCCTTCTTCCAGCAGTTGATGGAGTTTCCTATCTCTGCCTGCCCCCGGTGATGTTCACCGAAGCGGAAACAATGCAGTACGTGAATATGATTATGAGAGCCTTGGACGGATGCAAGGTCCGTGTCGGCTTGAACAACATTGGTCAGATTCGCTGGGCGGCACGGAATCCCGATGTACCTGTATTCTGCGATGCATATTTCTACCTTGGGAACCGGCAGGCGGCAATGAACATGGCTGAAAAACTACCGTCTCTGACAGGCGGCTATCATTGGCTGGAAAGCTCCACTCCTCCCGATGCCGCCTCATGGCCGTTCCCGCCGTCCTTGGTCGGAACAGGATTCGTCCCGCCCCTATTCATCAGCCGTAGTTGTTTCCGTCATGATTCCCTGGGTCTTTCCTGTTCAGGCTGCCCCCGCTCCGGTTCCTGGCATGTCACTCAGACTGGCAAGAAATACAAAGTGACGGTGGACACCTGCATCACCGTGGTAAGCCAGGCGGGTTGAGTCCGCAACAGGGAGGAACACAGTCCCTGCTCCGCTCTGCCAAGATAAAAGCATCCCCCGCATGCCGCACCCAGGCATACGGGGGAATCATCACGTACTGTTTAAAAAAGTTTATTTTCTTAGACCGAATTTCTCCGCGAAAAGCTCGGCATTCTGGATGGAACCGCCAGCTGCGCCCTTGACGATATTGTTGACCAGAAGTACGAACCCAATCTTCCGAGCCTGTTTCTTCACGCGACCGGTATAGACCACCATGCCACGGGGCTCGCCCCAGAAAGCCAACTTGGACTGGGGGAACCTGACCTCATCACTGTAGACAATCGGCTGAACCGGAGATGAAGGCAGATGAGGGAATCCCTTAAATTCATTCCAATCACGGATGACATCCTCGACATCCACCTCCTGTTCAAATTCTACCCAGACGCTTTCCATATGCCCGAAAATGACGGGAACACGGATGCAGTAAGCATAGACGGCAGGATTGATGTCCAAGATTTTCTTGATTTCCTTCTCAACTTTTTCTTCTTCCCCTCCAATGTAAGGGATGACGTTACCGCTGATATCCAACGCCGAGAGGCCGGGATATCCGGCACCGCTGATTGACTGATAGCTGCTGACCGAGATTTCCTTGATACCATACTTCTTCAAAGGCGCAAGAGCTACCGCAAGTCCAGTGGTCGCGCAGTTTGCATTGGTCACGACGCTTCCAATTGTGGGATACCCTTGGGAAGGAACCCAGTCGAGTTGTTCAGGATTAGCTTCAGGAATCAGGATGGGGATATTCTTTTCATAGCGCAGCGATGCCGCGTTGGAGAACACGTTGAAGCCTCGCCCGCGTAAATCCTTCTCTATGTCACTGGCGACTTCCGCCGGCAGGGCAGAAAAGACGAACCGGACATCCATTGCTTTCAAGGCATCAGGGTCATAGGCCTGGATGCGTACGTCATGCAATTCAGGAGGGAAATCAAAGGGAAGAAGCCAATGAACGGATTCGCTGTACGTATGCCCCACCCGGCGTTCCGAAGCAATGACAGCCGTAAGGTTGAACCAAGGATGCCGGGAAAGCATCCAGGTGAAGACTTGTCCGACCGCACCGGTAGCACCCAGCACGGCAACATTGATTTTCTTGTTGCTCATTGTATGTTCCTTTCCTCGGTACGTTGCAAAAGGTTGTTGTACGAGTGTTGAGGAATACAGTAGCGATTTATCTGAACAATTACAATGGTTTTTACACAAAAAAGTGATATAACATACAATATGTTAACATAATAACACAAATTTCATTATACTGAACTTTTCCATCAGAATCCGCTACGAATCATCACGAGTAATAATGTATCGCTTTACAGGAAATCAGTACAGAGGCCGGATTGGCTGTTCCCCTTTTCATGTGGGGAACTTTCTGCTCATTTCGGTTTGCCGGAAGAACGGAAATTGTTGGAAAATCGTCTTATCTTCGGCTCTTATCCAGAAATCATCAAAGACATCACCAGGGTAAAGGAAAACCTTACGTTCAAGAATCTTCCTCTCCCGTGATTTTCCTGGTCGCAAAATCCTTGATTGTGACCACCGCCGCCTTGAACCATTCGTACACCAGTCGGCGGATGAAAGAACGGGTATCAGGATCAAGCTCCTTGATGGCAGCCAACGCACTGCCGAGCTTACCCATGATGTCTTCCGTCAGATCCTGGAAAGTGACTGCCCCCGTAGCCTTCACCACGCTGTACAGAGCATCAATGAAACGCTCGCGACCCTCATCGTCCAACGATGACAACCACATCTCCATGGTTCTGTTGAATACCACGGCATCAGGACTCAAACCGTCCGCGACCACGAAGTCTCCTTCCGGCGATATCTTCCATGAAAAAGGATCGTGCTGGAGTATGCCCACCCTGCGGCTTCCGACGATGGTATATTCCGCCAGATTGTTATGAAGGAGCATGCCGATTATGGACGCATGAGGAACAGTAGCCTTGACCTTCTTCCACAGGGGATGATCCTTGAACTCCCTGTGGATGTCCTCATGGAAGCCCGGCCCGTCATGGTCATAGACGGCAATGATGTCCTGCTCCATACGGTCGGCACAACGGAGAGCCGCATAGACGGCCAGGTTGCCGCCCTTGGAATGTCCTCCTATCCGCAGAGGGCGTCCGATGAGTCCGTGAACATTCCGCAGATAGTCCGCCGCTTCCTCCTGTGAAGGAATAGGAGTCATGAACGCCATGTTGAAGTCTTCCTTCCATCCGATGAACGTAGCGTCCGTACCTCTGAATGCTACATAAGCCGTTCCATCTTCCAACAGGAAGGTCAGCGCCGAGAACTGTTTTTCCGTATCGACATCAAAGGAATTCACGTAATAGGCTAGCCCGACCGAAGCAAAACGATGGCTTTGACGGAGTACGGAGATCAACTCCCTGTTATGCTTCTCATCGACCGCCTGCTTGAAGAAATCATCAGGGATACCGGCCTCCAGGAATTCCGCAAGGCTGACAGGAGCAAGATTGCCAGCCGCCATCCCTTCCAAAGATGTTTCAAGCCCGGTGAAATTCATATAGGAAAGCTGGGACAGCACTAAGCTATCCACCTCAGTGAACGATTTTTCCGCAAAAGTCCTGTTCTCATCCCACGTATAGTCAATGATGTTCCTCATATGCATCCTCCCGTCCGGGAAACAATCTATGTTAATCGAGGATATCTTCTATGTATAGGATACTATGGGATGAGTGGTGACAGCTACTCCATGAGTGATGGATTTTCTTGACGCAACAGTCGTTTCACAGGAGAAGTTCCGGCAGAATACAAAAACGGCCTGCCATTTCCGGCAAGCCGCACATTGTGGAGGTGAAGGGAATCGAACCCACGACCTTTTGAATGCCATTCAAACGCTCTACCAACTGAGCTACACCCCCAAGTCGCACGGCATAGGATATAGGCGTCTGCCATTTTCGTCAAGAGCTTCGGACGATGAAGCCGCGCACCGCGCCCAGTAAAATGAAATGACAGGAAAAAAGACGGGAGGATAGAAAAGTCCAACTTTTTGTCCGCACCCCTCACCCAACTAAATTCTGAATCGATTCCTTTCATGCCTGTGAATCAATCAGCTCCATAGTTTCGCAGTTAGATGACAGAGAAGGAGGGAAGTAACTTCTTGTGAGGGAAGTAGCAAGAAGTTTTTTTTGCACTTTCCTGAAAACATTCATCAGTTTGGCATTGTGTGGCACTGTGAGGTATGATATGATTCTCCTCAGAAGAGGTGCCCGATGTTCATCAAGATAGTCCCCGAAAACAAGAGCGGACGCAAACGCCTGGCCTATTACTCCGGCCATCGCAAAAACGGCACGGTGAAGCACTCCCTCGTGCAGTGGCTCGGCTATCTGGACGAGCTCCAGGCGCTCTACGACGACCCGGTGAGCCATTTCAAGGCCGAGGCGAGACGGCTGACGCAGGAAGAGAAGGAGCGGCAGGTGTCCCTGAGCGTCTCGACGGCCGAGCATTTCCACTTCGCCCCTGGAGAGGGGACGGACTGCACGGACCCGGAGGTGAGGGCGGACAGGATCCTCAGCTACGGCGTCCTGCCGCTGCTGAAGCTCTACCACGAGCTGGAGATCGACTATTTCTGGAACAACAGGAGGCGCTACACCAAGGCGCTCTTCAACCACAACAGCATCTTCCGGCTGCTGGTGTGTTCGCGCATCCTGGCGCCGGACAGCAAGCTGGGTACCTGGCAGGCGCGCCAGAGGCTTGCCGGGGACGTGGCCTTCAGCGCCGACGACGTGTACCGCTCCCTCGCGTTCTTCTCCCGGCACAAGGACGCCCTCATAGACCATCTGGGGCGGATGGTGGAGCGGCAGTACGGGCGGGACACGGGCCTGCTGTACTACGACGTGACCAACTATTACTGGGAGGTGGACGCCGAGGACGAGCTGAGACGGCGGGGGGTGAGCAAGGAACACCGGCCCGATCCCATCGTGCAGATGGGTCTGTTCATGGACGCCGACGGCATCCCCCTCTCCTACGGCCTGTTCCCGGGCAACACCACCGACGTGGCCACCTTCCGCCCCCTGCAGCAGACGGGCCGGACCATCTACGTGGCGGACAGGGGCATGATGAGCGGGATGAACGTGGCCTCCATCCTGCTGCGGCACAGCGGGTACGTCATCAGCTCGTCGGTGCGCACCTGCACCGCGGAGCTGCAGGCCTTCATCCTGAAGCAGGAGGGCTACGTCCATGGTGCCGCCGATGGAGATTTCAGGTACAAGAGCCGCCTGACTCCGGTCGAGCGTTGGGTGACCGATTCCGCGACGGGCGGAAAGAGGAAAGTGACGGTCAACGAGAGGCAGGTGGTGTTCTTCAGCCGCGCCTACCAGCAGAAGGCACGCCACGAGAGGATGAAGAGCATCGAGAAAGCCCAGCAGGCGGCGGGCGGGGGGCAGAACACCGTACTGAACAACCATGCGGGGAGACGGTTCCTGAAGAAGAGCATCTTCGACGGGGCCTCCGGAGAGCGCGTGGAAGCTCCTGAGTTCTCTGTCTCCCTGGATACGGAGCTGCTACAGCGGGAGGAGGCGCTGGACGGCTATTACCTTATCTGCACCAACGTGGTAGGCACCGAGGAGGGGGAGCCCCCCTTCGCTGGGCGGGCCCGTTTCCGCAGGGACAACCTCTTCGAGCTGAACCGACCAGTGGACGACGTGGACATCATCGACATGTACCGGGGCCTGTGGCGCATCGAGGAATGCTTCCGCATCACCAAGACGCACCTGGAGGCCCGTCCGGTCTATGTGCGTACCCGCGACAGCATCGAGGCTCATTTCCTCACCTGTTTCGTCTCCCTGCTGCTCCTGCGGCTTCTGGAGAAGAGGACGGGGGGAACCATGTCCGTGGGCCGGATGGTGGATTCTCTGCGCCAGGCCCTGCTGGGCGACATTGAAGGGCAATGCTTCATGAACCTGTACTGCGACCCCGTCATCCAGGACATCGGCGCAGCCCTGGACATCGACATGAGCCGGAAGTATTACGCGAAAGCCGATGTGAGGGCACTTTTCGCGGCAGTGAAGAAGATCTGATGCCACACACATGAATGTTATAGCATCTTGTCAGTAACCCCTTGCATTAGAATGAGTACGGATGTTTTTTCGCTTTTTTAACTGCGAAACTCAGGATATTTCAAGACCTTTTGCTTTTATGGTAGATTTTACTTGTTTCGGCATAGGCACATGCCCCCTTTGCTACATAGCATATTTTATCACAATCAGCACATCCAAACAACGCTATATGCCTTAACTTGTATTCATCCATATAGTCAAGCAACTCGGGTTATTCAAGTTAATCTGACATGCTTTTGTAGCGTGCCCGGTCACTTTCGGGGATGAATTTGATTAGGTCGCGCAGCTTCACACGCACATCTTCGTAGTCCGCAATGTCTGCCCGCTCTAAATAATCGTTATGAAGAATCTGCTCCAGCAAATACTTCTGCTGGGCAATAGCCGGGATGGTGCCGTACTTGGAAAGCTCGTCCGCCTTGTGCATTACATCGTTCTTTGCCCGCTTGTAGCTTTTTTCGGCCAACATAGCAAGCTCAATCTGATAAATAAGTTGGTCAAACCGTGCGGCAGCGGCATCATCGCTCGACGGCAACACCAGTGACGCGATGTGCTCAGCAATCTGCAATGTATTCTCATAGGTGAGGGTGGCAAAATCACTCCCACTCAATGGTTCCTGGCGGCTTGCTGGTGATGTCATAAAGGACACGGTTCACTCCGGCCACCTCGTTGCAGATACGGCTTGCCGTGGTTTGCAGGACTTCAGGGGGGAAGCGATACCAGTCGGCGGTCATCGCGTCCTGGCTCGTCACTGCACGGAGGGAACATACCTCGCGATAAGTTCGCTCATCACCCTGCACCCCTACACTCTTTACCGGAAGCAGACAAGCCAAAGCCTGCCAGATATCACCATAGAGACCAGCCCTGCGGATTTCCTCCACGAAAATGGCATCGACCTCACGCAGGGTATCAAGACGCTCCTTGGTCACCTCCCCTATGCAACGGACGCCAAGGCCGGGACCGGGGAAGGGATGACGGTTGACCAGTTCCTCTGCCAGACCAAGTTCCATACCCAACTGGCGAACCTCATCCTTGAACAGTTCCTTGAGAGGCTCAAGAAGCTCCCATTTCAGATCGTCGGGAAGCCCTCCCACATTGTGATGGCTCTTGATGGTGGCCGACGGCCCGCCGCTCGGAGAACGACTCTCAATGACATCGGGATACAATGTTCCCTGGGCAAGGAATGAAATGTCCCCCAAGGAACGGGCGGCATCATAGAAAACATCGACGAACATCTTGCCGATAATCTTTCGCTTGGCTTCAGGTTCGGCAATCCCTTTTAGGGCATCGAGGAACGCGGTTTCCGCATCAACATATTCAAGACGCATGTTGAAGTGCTTACCGAACAAATCCACTACGTTTTGCGCCTCGTTCTTGCGAAGCATGCCATTGTTGACGAATACACAGACAAGCTGGTCGCCAATGGCTTTATGGATTAAGACCGCAGCGACTGAAGAATCCACGCCTCCGGACAATCCGCAGAGTACCTTGCGGTCACCGACCACGCTACGGATGCGCTCAACTTCAGTAGCAATGAAAGACTCCATGCTCCAGTCGGCTTTGGCTCCGCAGATATCCATGACGAAATTGCGGAGTACTGCCGTCCCATCGGTGCTGTGTACGACTTCAGGATGGAACTGCACTCCATAAAGGCGTCTGGCCTCGTTCTCGGCAACAGTCACCGGACAGTTCGGGGTCGAGCCTGTCGTCACAAAGCCTGTCGGAAGGTCAACGACGGAATCCCCGTGGCTCATCCAGAGCTGGGAGCCTTCCGGTATTCCGGCAAGAAGACGGGAAGTCTTGCCGGTGAAATGGTTGAGATGGAGGTGGGCAAATCCGTATTCACGGGCATCGGGTCGTCTTACGGTCCCCCCGTTCATGACACTCATTACCTGGAGGCCGTAGCAGATGCCCAGCACAGGAATGCCCAAGCCGTAGATACCGGCATCAGGTCGGGGAGAATCCTCGGTGCTTACGCTGGCAGGTCCGCCGGAAAAGATGATTCCGACAGGAGCCATTTTCCTGAGTTCTTGCGCAGATATGGTATACGGAACAATGAGGCTATATACCCCTTGCTCCCGTACCCGCCGTGCTATGAGCTGACTGTATTGTGCGCCAAAGTCGAGGACGACCACCGTGTCATGCTGCGTTGTATGCATAGAATCCCATCCTTATGAAAACTGATTGCCAAGAAACATCGTTTGCCAAAAACCACTGTCCGAGTTCCAACGTGCGCCTTCAACCCGCTCCAGGTGGATTCGCCATATCCATATCCACGCTTGTCTACCACCGCCATGCCTTGACTGGAGGATATGCCCTGATGACATATCGTGACAGCAAGGCTCCTCCAACCACTCCTGTTCCGCTTTGCAGCAGGTTCAGGGGAATTTCAGGGACGGCAGCGGCAAAACCAACCAGTAGACCTCCCCCCAGGAAATATCCTCCGGCCACTATGACCATGGACAGCAAGCCGGAAACAATGACGCCCGGCCATGACCAGAGGGCTTCAGTTTTTCGGATGCCCTCCTTACCATCCCTACGACATCCTTGGCGCAGGAAAGCCCGTGCCACGAGAGCCGTCACGGCACCTTGCAAGCCGTGGGTGATGAAGGAAACCGGTGCCCATTGGGCGAAAGGGCCAATCACATCAGCCAGAGCAGTGCCTAATCCGCCAGCCAGAAAAGCAGTCCAAGGACCGAAGGCATAGGCTGCAAAGCATACCGCTACATCGCCAAGATGAATGTATCCTCCAAGCCCGCCGATAGTCGGTATGCGCAAGGACGTAAATACAAAGGTCACAGCCCCCAGTACCGCTATAATCGCAGGAAAAAGTGCGCCTTTCCCGAAATTCCTTTGTTCCATGAAAAAGCCTCCCACTATCATATGCAGAGAGAATGAATTTTCCCGGCGGAGCTTTCACTCCCCGGCTCTAAAATCCCCCTCTCATGCATGCAGGAAGATTACGGCGAGAATTACAGGCATAATAATGGAAATGAAAAAATCAGTAAAGACACGCCATCCGCGAGAAAGCCGGTGATACGATGAACGGGGATTCGTCCTCCCCAGACCACGTAGCTCCAAGCTCATTGCAAGGTGCGGAATCATCTTCAAGGCAGTGACGAGAGTACTGGCCAACGTCGGCATGAAATCCGCCAGACGGGTGGCAAGACTGAGCTTCCTTCTGATTTCTTCAGGAGGCAAGCGAAGCAGATGAGCCTCCCTTACTTGTGTGAAAGTACGGGAGAAAAACGGAATGAAACGGAACACTAGAGTGATTACCAGTGCTGCCCGGTACGGAACCTTCCATGAACGCAGGACAAGAATAATCTCCTGCATGGGCGTTGTTCTAAGCAACAGTCCCCATGAGAAAGAAATTCCCGCAAAACGGGCGCAAAAAACCAATGTCCGTTCCAAGCCTTCCTTGGTAAGAACCACGACATCTCCTGCCATGAGCAGAGGAATCCCAGTCCTCCCATAAATGGGAGAAAACAGCAAGACCATCCCCATGATGAAAAGCAGCGGCTTGACCACTAACCGGAAGGAGCGGACGCCCATCGTCCCGACTACGACAACAAAAAGGAACAAGGCTCCCACCCAGAGGACATATGATGGCAGAGGCAGGAAGAAAGAAGCTGTCGTCATGATTGTCCCGAACAGCTTTGCGCGAGGATCCATCCGGTAGAGATATCCGCGGCCGGGAGCATAGAGGGAGACAGTCATACCACCTCCTCCAGCACACCGTCCGCCACCCGATAGACACGGCTGCAAATCCTGCTGACAAACTCCCTGTCATGGCTTACCAGCAGGATACCTGCCCCCTGCTCACGTAAGACCTGGACAAGGCAGAAAGCGTCGGCATAAGTCAGAGCGGCATCCGGCTCGTCCAGAACATGGAAAGGACGATCCAGTAGCCAGCAGACAGCCGCCTGAAGACGTTTGCGGGCGCCATAGCTCATCGTGGAGGGCGTGGCTTCCGCTTCCAACCGGAACAACGAACAGGCACGCAAGACTTTTTCCTCGGCTGTTTCCGGTCGGATGTCCTTTCTCCGGGAGAAGGACCATGCCAGTTCTTCCCTTACCGTGGGGAGGAAAATCTGGTGGTCAGGATTCTGGAACATATATCCTATGCTACCTCTCAGGAGTGCGGAATCCTGCCTGCCGTCGCACATGACGCTCCCCGCCACAGGCACGTCAAGTCCTGCAAGAACTCGGCAGAATGTGCTTTTCCCTGCCCCATTGTCCCCTATGAGGGCGACTGTTTCACCGGATGAAAGATGGAAATCCGACACGGAAAGATGAAAAGTCCCTGCGGATGATGCCCGCTCATGGCGGATGGACAATCCCGTGGCGTTCAAGACATGCGTGGCCTTCAAGACATGCGAGGCGGGGAAGTTTACGGCAGGGGACTTTTTAGTGGAGGACTCTCCGGTGGATGCCGCTTCGTCATCCGGTACAGGTTCCATGGGAACTGTCACGGAACGGCTTTGTCCGGACGGAGGCAAGGCTCCCCAGCCATGGGAAATCCTATAAAGGATTTCCTTTTCAGTCCCCGTCTCAAGGCATCCCTTGTCCATAACCGCCCATGTATCGAAATGGCCATGCCAGATGTCCAGAGGCCGCGAGGCAAATACGATGACCGTGCGTCGGGGATGGTTGAGATACTCCAGGAGCTTTTCCCGCCAAGAGCCATCAAGATCATCGAACGGCTCGTCGAGGACAAGTATCGGCGCATCTATGGCTTGGGTCACCGCCATCAGGAGACGCCGCCGTTCTCCTCCGCTCAGCTCATCGCCTCCGGCATCAAGCTGCTGTTCAAGACTCCAGTCTTTGACGCTGGCGGCAAGCCTTTCTTCCATGGCTCGGTTGTCCATCCCTAATGATTCCAGGGGGAAGACTATTTCATCACGACAGGACGTCGCCACAAGCTCCTCCGTGCTTTCATGGGCAACATAGGAGATGTCCTCCACCCGTGTCCATGGCGCCGCATCACCCATGGAACGACCTAAGATGGAAACCGAACCTTCCATATAGCCGGAGAAATAACGCGGGATGCAACCTGTCAGGATACGGGCGAGTGTTGATTTCCCGCTGTCAGGAGGACCCAGAACCACCATTTTACCCCCTTGGGGTAGTGAGAAATCCACATGGGTGAGAACTGGAGGGAAATATCTTGATGCATGGGAGTAGTCCTGGTAGGAAAAACTTATGTCACGGGCTTCCACTGCGGGAACTGACAGCGAGACATCCATGACAGAAACCTCATGCCTCATGCCGGGAAAGCAAATGCCGGTATCCTTCCGCCAGTTCACCATAGACCTGCGCCGTGAATTCCTTTTCAGCTTCCCTGGAAAAGTCGTGGGTTGGGACAGGAGGGCAGATATGCATGGTCATGACAGTCCGCCTGATGCCGCGGCGTTCCTCAAATGCTTTGCGCCCGCCACTAATGGCAATGGGAACAATGGTAGCCTTGGAACGAGTGGCTAGTTTCAGGCTCCCTGCCTTAAATTCACCCAGCTTGCCATCCTTGCTCCGCGTTCCTTCCGGAAAGACTACCATGGGTATTCCCCTGGTGATGTTCTTCACGCCTTCAGAGATGCTGGCAATGGAGCTTTTCGGGCTTTTTCTATCCAGCATCACGCAGTGAAGACCCTTCATATAGGAAGCAATGATGGGAATGAAGCTCAGTTCTTTCTTTGCAATGAAACCGGGGATGGTTCCAGAATAACCGACTACGGCAACGACATCAAGCAAGCTCTGATGATTGACTATGATGCACAAAGGAGTCCCCGCTGGCGGCATATTCTCCCGTCCGGTGGTATTCACACGTACATTGAGTCCGAACAATGCCCAGCGGGCGATGCCCAGGATACAGAGCCTGCGCCACGTTTCAGCGGCCTTCCGGGCGCCGAGAATCTGGAGTATGAACGCAGGGACAAGCCCGTACAGCACTGAAGCCAGGAATACAGGTATGATGACAATGACAGGAATAATCAGGCTCAAGGCTTTGCGCATGGAAGTCTCCCCTTATAATTTATAAGAAATCCTGGGCATGGACGAGTCGAGCATACGCACCACCCTTCTCCAGCAGATCATGATGGTTTCCTGACTCCGCGACATGTCCGTCTTCAATAACGAAAATGGTATCCGCATCTTTTATGGTCGTCAACCTATGAGCTATCACAATAGATGTGCGTCCACGGGACAATCGCTTGAATGCCCCTTGGATTAGGGCTTCACTTTCCGTATCAAGGGACGATGTCGCTTCATCGAAAATCAGGATGGCAGGATCCTTGAGGAACACACGGGCAATGGAGAGACGCTGCTTCTGGCCACCGGACAGCCGTACTCCCCGTTCACCTACCAAGGTATCGAGTCCTTGGGGAAGCTGGGAAATGAATTGTGAAAGGTTCGCGGCTTCCAAAGCAGCGTGAAGCTCGGCGTCGGTGGCATCACTCTTGCCGTAGAGCAGGTTCTCCCGTATGGAAGCATCAAAGAGATAGACGTTCTGCTGGACGAAACCGATGTTGTGACGAATCGATGTCTGGGACAAATCCTTCACATCCTGTCCATCAATGAGGATGCGTCCTGATGTCGTCTCATAAAAACGAGGCAGCAGGCTTGCAACGGTAGTCTTGCCCACCCCGGATTCCCCAACCAGCGCGGCAGTCGTACCGCCCGGTATGGTCAAGTTCAGACCGCGGAGGACTTCTTCTCCGTCCTCATAGGAGAAGTCCACATTTTCATAGCGGATCTCACCTGAAGAAATTTTCAAATCCTTGGCACCTTCTTTGTCAACAATGTCCGGCTGGACAGTCATAATCTCGGCAAAACGCTCGAAGCTCGCTATGCCAAGCTGTGCCTGTTCGGTGAAGTTGATCAGACGGTCGATCGGAGGCAAGACAATGCCCACGTAGAGGATGAAGGCGACAAGGTCGTAGCTTTCGACTTTTCCCTGAAAGATGAGGACAGCACCCCCGACAACGGTGAACAGGTAGTAGACGTTACGCAGGAATCCCATCATAGAATGGAAGCCTCCCATTACCGTATACTGCTGTGTCTTTCCCTCTTTGAGCAGGTCATTCACTTCCTTGAACTTATGGCTCTGCCATTTCTCCCTGGTGAAAGATTTGACTTCACGGATGCCCATCAGGGAGTTCTCCACTGATGCGTTGACATCAGCCACGGTACGCCGAACCGCCCGGAACTTTTCCTTCATCCTTCTGCCGTAGCGAATACCGTAGAACAGCATGACGGGAAGCGGAATAATGGAAATCAGCGCAAGGAGAGGATTGTAGGCGAACATGACAGCATAAGCGGAAATGATGGTGACCAGGCTGATCACCAAATCTTCCGGCCCGTGATGAGCCACCTCGGTAATCTCAAAGAGATCATTGGTAATACGGCTCATCAGATGCCCGGTCTTCACCTTGTCGAACCACCCGAAGGAGAGCTTCTGGATATGGTCGAAAAGATCGGCGCGCATCCGGGTTTCCATGCGCACTCCCAGAATATGCCCCCACCTGATGCGGATGTAGGTCATCAGCATGTCCAGCAGGTAAATGCCCAGCATGATTCCGGCGGTGGCAAGTATGGCGGTCAGGTCGCGT
This sequence comes from Parasphaerochaeta coccoides DSM 17374, assembly GCF_000208385.1. GTDB lineage: Bacteria > Spirochaetota > Spirochaetia > Sphaerochaetales > Sphaerochaetaceae > Parasphaerochaeta > Parasphaerochaeta coccoides. The sequence continues at coordinate 1,551,867 of NC_015436.1, forward strand.
CCGGGAATATAGGTCTTGAGCAACTCCCGTGTCAGCATGGGGAAGACGACGGACAGCCCTGAAGATATCAGGGCTGCGCTCATGTCCACTACGAACAGTTTTTTCTGGGGGACGTAATAGGACAGAAAACGTCTCAGCATTACTTCTTCCCGCCGAACAGCCCCCGCAAGCGGGAGAAGAAACCTTCTTTTCGCGGCACTTCATCCTTGGGACGGGTGGTAGCCTCCGTAACTATGCGTCTGGCATCCAGCCCGGCTCCTCCGGGAACCGTCAGGTTTGGGCGGCGTGTCCGTTGCGGGGAAGCCGAGGAAGATGGAGCAGAAGATGAAGCAGCGGAAGTCTTCTGTGTTCTGGAATCCTCACGACGCCTGTCGCCTTGTGGTCTGTCGCCCTGCTGCCTGCCATCCTTGCGGACATTTCCTGTTTTTCGGGAAGCGTCGGCTTCGGAGGATTCACCGCCATATTGCTTCTTGTAATATGCCATCCGTTCTTCCAACGACATGTTCTTGATGTCAGCGTAGCTCTTGCCTCCCCGTGAGCGCATTGCCTGCCTGCTTCCAGCTCTCCCGCCGCCGGTTGGGGTTGTCGCAGCTTTCGCTCCGTCTTCCGCCACACGGGGTAGAGCCGCGGGCTTGCGGGGGGAGTCCTGTGCGCCCTGTGCAGGACGCTCCCGTTTTCCTTCGCGCTTTCCTTCCCGTTTTCCTTCGCTTTTTGAGCCGGAACGGGAGGACGGACCTCTTGTGCCACGGCGTCCTGTCCTGTTTCCACCGGGGATAGTCTCATGGGAATGTCCAGCATATTCCTCACGACTGACAAGCTGTCGGAAAGTCTTGCCCGCGCTCTTGTCCTCTACATCGGGAAGCGAACCTTCCTCCGGCCAGACTACGGGAATCTTCATCTGGATATAGTTTTCAATCGCCTCAAGTCCGTAGATGTATTCTTCATCGGCAAAGGTAATCGATTTGCCTGTCTTTCCGGCTCGCGCGGTACGACCGATACGGTGGACATAGTTTTCGAAATCTTCTGGAATATCATAGTTTACTACCAGTTGTAAATCATCTATCTGCAAACCGCGGGCGGCGACATCGGTAGCAACCAAGAACTTAATCTTGCCATCCTTCATCCTGTCAATGGTGCTGAGCCTTTTCTTCTGGGGCATGTCCCCCATCAAATACTCAGCCTTGTAACCATTGAGGAGCAGACGCTTGCAGACTTCTACGCTCTTGGCCTTGGTATTGGTAAAAATCAGGGCATTATCGGGATTTTCCTTGGTGAGCACCTGGAGAAAAAGCCTGAACTTCTCATCTTTTGAGATGTGGTACAACTCCTGCTGTATCTTGTTGACGGTGATTTCCTCCGGCTGGACTTCTATTTCCTCCGGACTGCTCATGTAGCTCCATGCAAGATTGCGCACCCGTGTACTCAACGTCGCGCTGAAAAGCATGGTCTGCCGCTCGCTCACAGGGCGCATGCTGCTGAACATCTTCTGGATGTCAGGATAGAAACCCATGTCGAACATACGGTCGGCCTCGTCAACGACAAAGGTATCGAACATGCGGAAGTCGAGTCTGCGCATCTTGTGATAGTCCAGAAGCCGACCGGGGGTTCCCACGTACAAATCGCATCCCTCGGCAATCAGCTTATCTTGACCACCGTAGCCCACGCCTCCGTAGAAACAGCCGACACGATAACCGGGCAATGTCGCGGACAGTATCCGCGCATCTTCCTCTATTTGGACAGCCAGTTCACGGGTCGGAGAGACAATCAGGGCGACCGGCAAGGATTTCTCAGCTTCAGGAGAATCTTTCGCGGCCTTGGCCCTTTCTTCCGCCGCCCGGACGTATTTCTCCAGGATGGTGATGAGGAACACAGCGGTCTTTCCGCTTCCCGTCTTTGATTGGATCATGACATCCTTGCCTGCAAGGGAAACCGGCAGCACGCGTTCCTGTACGGGCATGCAATCGGAAAAACCGGCTTGCCCGATGCCCTCCAGCACCGTATGGTGCAAGGGTAATTCAGTAAATTTCATAAATCTTCCACGCCTTAGTGAGTGAATATTATCAAGCGCGGACCGGAAGGATTCCTTACGACGCAAGGTGCATCCGTTCCTTTGTTCGTCAGGGCTCCGGCATCCGCGCGAATCCGTGCCCTCATGGTGCTGTTCAGTCCTCCAGTTCCCACTGCCGTATCAGACGGCAGATGGATGAAGTCCTGTCGTAAGTTCCTGAAAAACTCCTGCCATCCATGGCAGACACCGGCATGGCACCCATGCTGGTGGAAGAAATGAATGCTTCGTCATACAGACCGTCCATCAGTTCAGTGATGAGCGGCGGCTCAAAGGAAACCGGAATACCCAGTCGCGATGCCGCAGCCAAGACACGGTCGCGCGTGATGCCTTCCAGAACCAAGGAAGCGGGAGCCGTATACAACACTCCGTTGCGGAATGCGAAGAAATTGCTCCGTGAGCCTTCCAGAACCTGTCCGTCCCGGTTAATGAACACAGCTTCAAACGCCTGTGAGTCCTGGGCTTCCCTCAAAGCCAGATAACTCATCAGGAGATTGCTTGTCTTCACCTGGGGAAGGAACCGTTCGCCGACATAGGTTCTTACCGTGACTCCTTTTTCGTAACAAGAATCAGGATAGGTCAGCAACGGAGAGGCTGTTATGAAGCACAGACTCTTATCTCCCCCTCCTATGAGCAGGATGCGGAGCGTCGCGCTTTCCAGATTGTCGGTCGTAATGAAAGTGCGCACCCATGTTCCTATGTCTTCATAGGAAAAAGGATGCTCCAAGCGTATTCCCCGGCAGGAATTCTCCAGACGCCTGAGATGGTCGTCAAGGTGTACGGCATGGTGACGGATGACACGCAAAGCCTCATAGACACTGAAGCTGTACTGCACCTCGCGCAAAGTGACAGGAACCACGGCGTCAACCGCCGCTATCACCTGCCCGTTGCACATTGCGTGTTCTCCGACACTCATCTCATTTCCTCTGCCCCGAACTATATCACCATTACACTTTTTTGAATACAGTCCGGAACAGGGAACAGGAAACAGAATCAGTCAGGATAGCGGAGCAGCTCACGGGGCTTGCTTCCGTTGGCAGGACCGACATAGCCCATCTCCTCCATTTCCTCGACAAGACGCGCAGCGCGGTTGTAGCCAATCTTCAGGCGACGCTGGAGGAAGGATGCGCTGGCGCACTTGCGTTCCACCACAATTTCCAGGGCACGACGCATCATTGCCTCGTCATCATCGCCCAAGTCCTCGCCGCTGTCTCCTGATGAAGTGCTTTCAGGTTCATCATCCTCGAAAATCGCCTCATCAAGATAATCAGGCTCTCCCTGCGTTCGGGCATAGCTGGCGATTGCTTCCACTTCTTCATCAGACAGGAAAGTTCCTTGGATGCGGGAAGGAATAGGATCCGTGTTGCTCATGTATAGCATGTCGCCCTTTCCCAGAAGTTTTTCCGCTCCGCCTTCATCAATGATGATGCGGCTGTTGGTGTTGCTTGTCACCGCAAAAGCGATGCGCGAGGGAATGTTGCTCTTAATCGTTCCTGTGATGACATCCATGGAAGGCCGTTGGGTCGCCAGCACCAGATGGATGCCTACGGCGCGGCTCATGGCCGCCAGACGGCTCAGGATACCTTCCAGGTCCTTGCCCAGGGTGAGCATGATGTCAGCGAACTCATCGATGATTACAACAATGTAGGGCAGCTTTTCCCGCGCTATGCGCTCAGTCTGCAACTTCTTGTTGTACGCCTTGATGTTCCGCGCTCCCAGGCTCTGGAGCAAGCGATACCTTCTCTCCATCTCTGCCAAACAGAAGTTCAGCGCCTTAATGGTCTTCTTTGCCTCGGTAATCACCGGAGTCAGGAGATGAGGGATGCCGTTGTAGATGGTCAGCTCGACGACTTTGGGGTCTACAAGAATCAGTCGCACCTGCTTGGGCGTCCTGCGATACAGAAGGGAACAAATCAGGGAGTTGACGCAGACGCTCTTTCCGCTTCCCGTTGAACCAGCAATGAGCAGGTGGGGAGTTGCAGCCAAATCAATGGCTACCGGTCTGCCAGTAATCGTCTTGCCCAGAACCATGGGGATTGCAAACTCCTGGGCATCCATGGCCGGCAACAACTCCTTGAAGCCAATTGTATCGCGTTTCTTGTTCGGAACCTCTATGCCCACAGCCTGTTTTCCTGGGATGGGAGCCTGGATACGAACCTGACGGGCGGCCAGATTCAGAGCTATGTTGTCCGCCAGGTTCATCACGGCGTTGACCCTGATGCCCGGAGCCAACGCGACCTCGAACATGGTAACGGTCGGGCCCTTGGCGATATTGATCAAAGATGCCTCGACCTTGAACTGACGCAAAGTCTCTATGAGTTGTTCACCTTGGGCACGAATCGTGTCATCTATCACATTTGCCTGTTCAGGATAGGTCGTCAGGAGCGACGGACTGGGGAATTGGTACATCAACTTGCTTCGGTTGTACAATGCGCTGTTACCCGCATTGGAAGATGACAACCATCCGATGCCGCTTACCATGTCTTCATCGGAATCCCCATCATGCGCGACCTCCACAGGCAAGGGATCCCCTATATTCTCGGCGTCACCGATCGGCTGTGCAGTGGAGTGGCGATAATCCCACATCGGCGCGGGTTCAGCCCTTTGCTCTATCTTTTGCTCTATCTTTTGCTCTACCTTGTACTCTGTCGGCGGCATGGTCTCTACGGGAATGACATAGGTGACGGGAGCCGGGTCGGCAGGTTTGAACTCGGAAGAACTGCGACGTGTCGATGGAATAGCTCCGACCGGTGCTTGTTGCCATGAGGACTGCGCAGAAGACATCGGCGGGGAATTTTTCCGTCCGTCATCATGGTTGCCTGGGACACGACTTTCTGCGGCAGTCACGACATCTGCCAGAGTAAAGCCTTTGCTCACATCGGCAGATGAAGACGGTGACCGTCCTTGGTATTTATTCCTGAATCCTGAGAGAGAGGCTGTGGAACCACCCTGCCCTTTTTGTGAACGATCCACAGCGGCGGCAAGCTGACCGGAGTGGAATATCTTCGTGGAGGCGACCGGCTGCCCTTTGTGCTCGGCAATGCTCAGCGCGGCTTCCATGAACGTTGAACGCTTCTTTCCCGCGCCAGGAACTTCTTCTTGAGGCGGCGGCTCATGGGACGTGGGAGCACTGAACAAAGCATCGGTAATATCCGATGCACGGGAAACTTTCCGGCGCGCGGGCAAGGGTTCCGGGGTTTCGACATACGGGGCGGTTCGTCCGTTCTTGATGAGGGAATCAGCCCGTGGAGCGGAGGATAAATCGGGGAACACCAAGGGGGCAGGAGCATCGTCATGCTCACGCGAACCCATGGAAGAATATGTTTCTTTCCCATTCTCATCAAGACGGAAAGTCACCGTAGCCTCATCGGGTATTTCATTCGTACCGTGACGCCGCTTCTTTTTAGTCTTGGCGGGCTTGGCGGGATGCTGCTTCTGAACGGAGGACTCACCCTGGGGAGAGTCTGGATTCGCTACCCGCTTCTTCCGGTGCATGATCATCCGGCTAAGGAGCGTCAGAACCATCAGCAGAAGCACTTCTATGATGAAAGCCAGCAGGACGACCAAGGAAGATTCCCGACTATCCATGCCGGTTCCCAGGATTAATTGAAGGAGAGGATGGAGAACCTGAGGATGGCGTACCGACCAGACAAGCAGGTAGAGCGTGACAGCCATCACGGTGCTCATCGGGAAAACCCATATGTACAACGGCTTCTTACGACATACCAGCACCAGAACGCCCCAGCCAATGGCAAGAATAGCCAGAGGATAAAGGCCGACGGGAGAATCCGAAAAGCTGACAGCAGGAATAAGGGATGAAAGCACGGATGCAATGAAAGCGGAAAGTTTCGGCGCGAAGGCTGTGAAGGAAGTCAGACCAGAAACGAAGATGGATGCCGCAAGCAATCCTCCCGCTACCATGAGAACCAGAGACAGGATAATGAGAAATAACGCTCCTTTCTTCACGTAGGAAACCCTCCTGGGACACAGAGCCCGCTATGCTCCAGTCTACCATTGGAGGACTGGATGAAGCAACATCAGGAATGCCAATCATCCGCCAGAAGCCGGTAAAGAGCGGAAAAACCCCTTATGCACGGCTCAAGAGGCAAAGCGTTCTGATAGCATCTAAATACGGTATATGTATAGAGATAAGTTTACTTTTCCATCCAGATTCACTGCCTGATTTCCCTGTTTTTGTCATTTCTGTGATACGCTCAAGTTCAAGAGCCACGTTTTCTTCCCGACTTTTGTACGCACAGATGGTTCCGCCATCATCAAGGAGGCGTGAAACTGGTTCTATGATGTCCGGCAGAGGGTGGAAGGCACGGAAGGTCACAACGGGAAATTTCCCACGAATCTCATTGATATCCCTCTGGACAACGTTCACTCTCCCATCCAGCGAACATGCAGCCAGGGCGTTTGCCAAAAAATCAGCACGACGTCCCATTCTTTCAATCAGGGTAAAGCGTACATCGGGCATGGCAATGGCAAGGGGAATACCGGGCAACCCCGGCCCGGAACCAACATCACAAACCTCCCTGGAACCCGCGGGGGACTCATCTAAAAGGGAACGCAGGATAGGAACGGCGGCAAGGCTATCCAGCAGATGCCGGATCACAATATCCCGTCCTTCCGCGTTGACGAGACGGTACACCGGATTCCACAAGGTCAGTTCGGAAAGATATTTTTCCAGTTGTCCGTGCTGATTCTCCGTAAAACCCAAGCCAAGTTCCGCAATACCTGAACGACACAGGTCATAGTCCGTTTCCATCTTCATCTCCGCTTTCCAAGGTTTCTTCCAAGGCTTCTCCCATGGAAGGAACCGCGCCATTCACCTGTCTTTCCTGCTTTTCCTGGGAGATATGCACCATGAGTATGGCAATGTCCGAGGACCGTACTCCGCTGATCCGTCCCGCCTGTCCCAAGGAACGCGGCAGGATTTGCTTGAATTTCTCACGGGACTCGTTTGATATGCCATCAACCTTGTCATAATTGAAGCCATCAGGAATCAGAATGTTCTCCAGCCGGGCGAAACGTTCCACTTCCCTCTCCTGCCGGAGGATGTATCCTTCATACTTCACATCCAATTCGACCTGCTGGAGTACCGCTTCATCATATGTGGAGAGGGATGGAACATCAGCGAGAATATCGGCAATGCTGACCTCCGGACGTTTCAGGATTTCTGTCGCCGACTGGGAACCTTTGCGGGAGGCTGTGAGAATGGCTTTCACTTCCGCAATGGCACGCGCCTTCTCCTTCAACCGTTCCATCCGTTCCCCGGTTGCCAATCCATGGGCATGCGACAGCGGCGTCAGCCGTTGATCTGCGTCATCATGGCGAAGGTTCAAGCGGTATTCAGCCCGACTGGTGAACATGCGGTACGGTTCCTGTGTTCCTTTCGTCACCAAGTCATCAATGAGAACTCCGATATACGCGTCGGAGCGGGACAGAATCAGCGGCTTCTCACCGGAAAGAACGAGCGCGGCATTGATGCCTGCCATCAAACCTTGCGCGGCGGCTTCCTCATAACCACTGGTTCCGTTCGTCTGTCCGGCAAGGAACAACCCTTCCAATTTTTTTGTCTCCAGGGATGGAAGAAGCTGGATAGGATTGAGGTAGTCATATTCCACCGCATAACCCGGCCTCATGACTTCAGCGCGTTCCAGGCCGGGAAGTGTGTGAATGAACGCCGTCTGGACATCCTCCGGCAAAGAAGATGACAGTCCGTTGAGATACATTTCTTCCGTGCCCTCTCCTTCCGGTTCCACGAATATCTGGTGGCGTTCCCTTTCAGGAAAGCGAACCACCTTGTCCTCGATGGAAGGACAGTAGCGGGGGCCTTTCCCGGAAATCTTCCCGCCGTACAGCGGAGAACGTCCTATATTGTCACGGATAATCTGGTGCGTCACATCAGTAGTCCATGTGATATAGCAATCCATCTGCGGTCGATGTATTTTGCCTGTCATGAACGAGAAGGGCTGCATGGCCCCATCTCCTGGCTGGACTTCAAGCCGGGAAAAATCCAAGCTGGAACGTCTGACCCGTGCCGGGGTTCCGGTTTTCAAACGTCCGACATCAAACCCCAGGCGGCGCAGGCTGGAGCCCAGACCCATGGCAGCCGGCTCTCCCAGACGCCCGGATGAGGCATCATAGTCACCAATGAAGATACGGCCATCCATGAAAGTCCCGGTGGTCACGACGACCGTCCGCGCTCCAATGCGGTGTCCACGTTCGGTCACGACACCTTCAACCCGGCGTCCGTCCTCCGAGACAATCAGGTCGGTGACAGTATCCATGAACAAAGAGAGTCCCTTCTGAACCTCCAGCGTTTCCTTTGCCAGACGGGAATAGCTGAACTTGTCCGCCTGTGCGCGGGGAGCTTGGACGGCAGGGCCTCTCCTGCGGTTCAGGATGCGGAACTGTATCGTTGTCGCATCAATGAGAAGCCCCATCTGCCCTCCCAGGGCATCGACCTCGCGGACAAGATTCCCTTTGGCAAGTCCGCCTATCGCCGGATTGCAGCTCATCCTTCCTATGGTATCAAGGGACTGGGTGACCAACAGCGTCCGGTGACCCATGCGGGCAAGGGCAAGTGAGGCTTCTATCCCCGCATGGCCTCCACCCACCACTATAGCTTCATAATCCATGTATATCTCCGAATATATCTCCGGGAAGGTTTCCTTCCCCATTTCTCCCAAAGTTCATCATTCCCTGTCACCGTCCGTTCATTTGCCGACGCAGAATCCAGAGAATATCCTTTCCAGCACATCCTCACTGGTCACTTCTCCGGTCAGTTCTCCCAAGGAACGGAGAGCCGCGTGCAGTTCCGCCGCCACAATGTCAAGCGGAACGCCGGAAGCATCCATGGCGGCGGCACGGCGCAGAGCTTGCGCGGCTGCGTACAGGCCATCACGCTGGCGGTTTGATTCTATGACCAAAGCCTCATCTCCGTTTTCAGGGACACGTGAACGAAGCCGTAATGCGATGGCTTCCACCAAGGCAGATATTCCTTCTCCCTTCTTCACGCTAATCCACAACCCCGACAGTTCCAAAGGCTTGGAGCGCAAATCAGATTTGTTGTGTACGACTATGAGACGGTTGTCATCCTCATGGATATATTCTTCCTGGCTTTGCTTCTCCACGGAACCATCCTTCACCAGGACAATGATGTCCGCCTGCTCCATGAGATGCATGGTGCGGCGCATGCCTTCACCCTCAATGGTGTCCGCCGATTCCCGCAACCCTGCCGTATCGTACAGGCGGACGGGGATGCCGTCTATCTCAGCCTCCACTTCCAAATAGTCCCGTGTCGTCCCATGGATGTCGCTGACAATGGCCCGTTCATCCTTGAGCAGGAGATTGAACAAAGAGCTTTTTCCCGCGTTTGTCGCTCCCGCCAGGACGACCCGCGCACCGGAACCATACAATTGCCCGGCATGCCATGATGCCGCGAGATTCTCCAGAGCCGTGGCTGTTGCAATCGACTCTCCTACCGGGAATCCGGTATCACCGCCTATTTCATCTTCCGCGTAATCCAGTTGTACCTCAATGCCGCTTAATATGGTGAGAACCTGTTGCTTGAACTGCTCTATACGGGAGAACAACGCGCCGCCCAGTCTGTCCAAGGCCATGACGCGGGCACGGGAGGAACGGGCTGAGACCAGTTCCTGCACTGCTTCCGCCTTGGTCAAATCCATCCGTCCGTGGATGAAAGCGCGGAAGGTGAACTCACCGGGTGAAGCGGGTCGGAAGCCTGTGTCGGCACAGAGGCGCAGTATACGCTTGATGCCATCCAAACTGCCATGGCAGGAGAACTCCACCGCTTCTTCCCCTGTATATCCGTGTCCTTCACGATATACGGAGGCCATGACTTCATCAACTTTCTCTCCGGTCAGCCTGTCCATAAGGAAGCCATGAACCAGTCCCGCCGTACCCACCGCACGGAGGGCTCCCGGCCTACTGAACATCAGGCACGACTTCTCCACGGCACGGGGACCGCTGGTTCTGACCACGGCAAGGGCACTCTCTCCCCATGGTGTGGCTAAAGCGAATATATCATCATCGGTACGATAGTTTTCCATCATGGCGAGTATATCCGAAGATACCCCATGCGCATAGACCTTCCAGCTTCCATTGCACCCTCCATTGCTCCATTGCGGGGCTTCATCCATAGGGCGCACAGGGTTCATCCGATGATCAGCACTTGCCAGACGAGTACCACAGCACGTATAGTGATGCCCATGACGAAAGCATTTGCCATCGGTTCATCCCGCTTTAATTTCCAAGCCGCCAAACAGCGTTCCCGACTTCTGAAAGCAATGCGTTCATGGTTCGACTCTCACGGTTATCTTGAGGTGGATACGCCTCTCCTTTCGCCGGACTTGATACCTGAGCCGACCATCCACACATTCGCGACCACTTTCTCCCATGAGTTCCTTGGTTCAAGGGAATTTTACCTGGTGCCTTCCCCGGAAGTCTTCATGAAGAAGCTGCTGGCCGCAGGTTCGGGCAGTATTTATCAGTTCTCCCATTGTTTCCGCAACAATGAGCAGATTGGCAGCCACCATAACCCTGAGTTCACCATGCTCGAATATTACACCTTAGATGCCGATGAACAAGACTCCATGGCTCTGACAGAGGAACTCCTCGCCGCTACGGCCCCAAAAAACTGTCCAGATCATTTGCTCCCGCCCTTCCGCAAGATGAGCATGGCCGCAGCCTGTCACGCTTATGCGGGCATCGACCTGGAGAAGAACCAAGATGTCCGCGACTTGCGCCGGGCAGCTCTCAGACTTGGCTTGAGCTTGCCGGAAGAACCGGAATCATGGGAAGATACCTTCAACCGCATCTTCCTCACCTTTGTGGAACCCTCCCTTCCCCAAGACAAGCCCTTGGTGCTGGACAAGTATCCTATCCAGATTGAATGTCTTGCCGCTGAGGACGAAACGGGGCCATGGAGGAAACGATGGGAGATGTATGCCGGTGGAGTTGAGCTGGCTAATTGCTATGATGAGATGCGCGATGCACAGAAAATCAGGGCGTATTACCGGAAGGAATACGCAAAACTGTCCACGGAACGCTCGCAAAACGGAGCAGTAATCCCCGATGCTGATCTTTCTTTCGCAGATATTTTCACCAAGGACTTCCCCCGTTGCTCTGGCGTAGCCATGGGGATGGACAGGTTGCTCATGCTACAGACTGGAATTACATCGCTCAAGGGGGTGATTCTTTTTCCTTTTCCTGCTATGCTGGGCGATGGTTAAACACCGGAGTCGGTTGCACGCGGCCACGCGGTGAGGAAATGAAGCTGAAAGCGTCGTTTCCAGATATCTATAAAAACTTAAATCTTAGGAATATCAGAGGAACAACACACATGATCAAAGCAGGTCAAATCGAAAAAGGCACAGCGTTGCTTATCAAAGGGCAGCCTTTTGTATGCATCGAACGCGAGTTCGTCAATCCCGGAAAAGGAAGCGCGTTCGTGCGTCTCAAGCTGAAAAGTCCCTCCACAGGCCAGACGCTGAGCGAGACGATGAAAACCCAGGACAATGCCGAGGACATCGTTGTCAGAGACAATGACTGCCAGTATTTGTTTAACGATGGCGAGAATTTCCACTTCATGCTCACCGAGACATATGAGCAGATTGAGGTTCCCATGGCGTCTTTCCCCGACTACCAGTACATCATGAAGGACGGGGATACATACCGCTGTACGTTCTGGGAGGAGCAAATCCTCGACATCCAGATACCCAGCAAGGTCGTCTTTACCGTTGCCGAGGCCGAGGAAGCGGTCAAGGGTGATACTGTCCAGGGTGCCACGAAGTATGTGACCACCGAAACCGGCCTCAAGGTTCGCGTTCCCATCTTCATCAAACTGGGTGAGAAAATCCGCGTGAACACCGAGACAAAGGAATACTTGGAACGGGTGAATAACTGACAAGCATGCCGACATAGCACGCCATGGCATCAGGCTCCTCCATCTTGCGATGGGGGAGTTTTCTTTATCCTTCTCTGATTACCGAATGCCGAATGTCGTTTCACCATAGGTTGTTTATACTTCCGGATCCCGATAACGCCGTTCTCCGCCGTCCGGTGTCTCAAAAACCCATGCCCCGTCCGAATCCCTGCCTTTCAAGTACATGCTGTCCACAGGCACTTTGCCCCCACCCTCAGGCAAATCGACCGCATAAACCGGCATAGCCAAACCGGAAAGCCGACGACGCAGCTCCTTCACCAAAGCCAATCCTTTTTCCAGCGGTACTCGCAGATGGGCAGTACCCTCCACCAAATCTCCCTGAAAGAGATAATATGGCTTGATTCTGGCGGCCAGCAACCCATTGCATAGTTCTTCCAGGATTCCCGCGTCATCGTTCACTCCACGAAGCAGGACGCTCTGGTTGAACACCGGGATTCCCGCATCAATGAAACGGGCGGTCGCCTCACGGGACTGGGCTGTCAATTCACGGGGATGGTTGAACTGAACCATGAGAAAAAACGGGGCACTGGAGTGTTTCTTCATGACAGCCATCAGACCATCCGTAATCCGTGATGGCAAGACCACCGGCACACGGGAGCAAAGGCGGATTATGAGGTCAGGCCGGACGGCGCGGAACTCTCCGATCAGTGCGTCAATCTTCTCATTGGACAGAGTGAACATATCCCCTCCGGTAAAGAGGATTTCCTTCACTTCCTGGTGCGCTCCCACATACCTCGCCGCCGCTATGATATCTTCTGTGGTGGCAGGGCCGCGCTGCGTGCCGGTGAATCGCCGCCGGAAGCAATGGCGGCAGTATACAGCGCACGCATCGGTGACAAGGAAAGCCACCCTTTCCGCGTAACGATGAATCAGGCGACTGGTCACCGAATGTTCTTCCTCCGCAAGGGGATCTTCGCTTTCACCCGGACTGTACATCATCTCGCAGGATGTCGGCAGGATTTGGCGGCGAATAGGATCATCGGAATCGGACGGCGTGATAAGGGAAGCATAATACGTACTGACACCGAACGGGGGTGATGTCCCGTCCTTCTCCCACGCCTGTTCTTTTTCTGTCAGCACAATGCCCTGTTTCCGGGCAAAAGCCTTCACCGCCATGCTGCCCCTGCCGTGGGACTGTCCTTTTTCATCCATGGACTATGATGTATCGCAAAATGAGATTCACGTCCAGCATCATCCCGCGGAAAACCTTTTTCATTGATTTTACAAACATCCTGCGTAGAAAATATGAATAATCATGCTACACTATCCACGGAGGCTTCCATGCAGCAAGAACACAAAGAAAAAAAAGGGTTGAAAGGCTATTACAAGACGACTTTCCTCATTGGCCTGGGATTTTTCACCATGGGCCTGATGGATCCCCTGTATGATACCTTTGTCCCGCAGTTCCTGGGACGGTACATTGAAAGCAATGGTGTCATTGGCACTGTCATGACGCTGGACAATGTCCTGGCAATCTTCCTCATCCCCATCTTTGCCGCGCTTAGTGACAGGACGCGCACACGCATCGGACGCAGGATGCCATACATCGTGACGCTTTTGCCGCTTGCGGCCATTGCTTTCGGCATCATTCCCGTCACCGCCCTGACTTCCTTGTCAATCCTTATCCTGACTATCTTCCTGCTCAATATCTTCAAGCAGGCTGTACGGGGTCCTGTGGTTGCCCTGATGCCCGATATGGTTCCCGGAGACCTGCGGAGCGAGGCCAACGGCGTCATCAACACAATGGGCGGTGTCGCCACTATCGTCGGCACGCTGGGACTGTCTCTCCTAATGAATGTCCCCGTGTCCCTGCCAGGATTCAGCGAACCTCAGAAGAACATACTTTCCTTTCCCGTAGCAACAATCCTGATCATCCTTGCAGTCGTGTTGCTCTTTGTTTTTGTAAAGGAAAAGAAAGCTGAACCCACCACCGGAGACACAAAGGAGAAAGAAAAGACTCCCATTTTACGGTCGATAGGCTTTGTCTTCAAGGAAAAAGACAAGAGCGCGCTGTTCATACTTCTCTCACTGTTGACATGGTTCATCGGCTACCAGGGAGTGCTGCCTTTCCTGGGCAAGTATTCCAGTGAAGTTCTGGGTGCCACAGGCGGTCTTTCAGCCTTTGGAGCTGGCATGGTGGGCATTGCCTACGCTATCTTTGCCATTCCTTCCGGCGTCATGGCACACAGGTACGGACGGAAAAAGACGATACGTCTGGCATTGGTCGCGCTGGTCGCTGTCCTTCTCCTGCTGTTCGTCCATTCTTTCGTTACGGGGGGCTTGGCTGCCATGCCGCGTCTGGCCAGCTTCTGGGTGTTGCTGTTCTGTTTCGGCATCTTCTGGGTCACAATCGTCACCAACAGTTTCCCTATGCTCTGGCAGATGGCGTCCTTCGAGACAATCGGCATCTATACGGGGCTGTACTACTTCTTCAGCCAACTGGCTTCCATCATTGCTCCGCCGATCACCGGTTTCCTGATTGACATTAGCAGCTACAGCGTCCTGTTCATCTTCGCCGCCGTTTGCATGGCTCTGGCCTGCTTCTTCATGAGCAAGGTGAAGCGGGGAGAACCGGATGATAAGCCTGTGGAACAGCCTTCCTGAGCTTTCATGGAGATTTCCCAGGGACTTTCTTACTTGGCGTCAGCGCAAGTCATTTCAAAATGGTTTACGTTGACGCATGGTAAAAGGTAAGCGACACTGGAACCAGGAGGGTTTCTATGTCTGTTTACATCATCTTGGTTTTTACTTCTTATATCATCGCCAGCATTGTGAATGTGTGGGGACGCCATAAAAGGGATGACCTGAACAACTATCTGAGCAAGCCGTTGCTCATGCCTTTGCTGGCAATCGGTTATGCCCTTGTAGCGGGGTCACACATGTCATGGATCATTATTGCCGCTCTCGTCCTCTGTGCCATCGGAGACGTATTTCTCATGCTTCCAGAGAAAAAGGCAGATAAACCTGTGTTGTTTCCCCTGGGCATGCTGGCTTTCATGTCCGGACATCTCTGCTATTTCTCATGGTACGTGATGTACACACGAAGCGCGGGTTTCACCGGCGCATGGGCAACAGGTATTTTTGCCTTCCTTGCCGGCATCGCCGTTATTGTCATCATTCTCAAGAAACTGAACGCAGGAAAATTCCTGCCCCTTTTTGTCCTCTATACTGTCATAATCATGCTGAATGTCGCGGGCGCCATAGGAACCTGGGGAACAGGATCCATATCCGGTACTGTTCTCTGCACAGTAGGCGCGTTTCTCTTTGTATTCTCCGACGCCATGATTGCCTTCGATGTATTGGGGAAGCCCATGGGAGGCCCCGATGTAGTGATGATCACCTACACAATTGCCCAGCTGATGCTGGTCGTAGGCATAATCACGTTATCAGTCTGAGCCATCAGGGGTTTTCCAAAAAACGCCTGTCACCGTGATGACAGGCGTCGCGTTCCTCTTTTGTTCAGGTTATAAGCTAAATGAATCCTTTTCTTTGCGCCCGCCTCTTTCTCACGGAGCAGACGGAGCCGGAGCATTCTTCAACACGGGATAACCGTCAGGGGTATCAAACTCCCAGATTGTAGAATTCCATGGCGCGCTTGGCCAGTTAGCGGAAGTGGACCAGAAGGTCGCCTCCTGGAATGTCATGTTTGGCTTTGGAGTCACCACACTCTCAGCAATAACAGGAGCTTGATTGACTCCGGTGTACCGCAGCTCCGGAACCGTTCCAGGCGCATAAAGTTCCGAGACATACCGTGCATACGTTGTGTTATTAGGATTGGTGGAAACACCTCCGGCAAAGGCGCCTACCTTTGGATCATGCTGAGACGCCTCAACATGCTCCGTGATTATCGCAACGATGCTTCTCAGGTTCTCGAAGTTCGCGTTCACGTAACCGGCGAACCCACCGACGTAGGTTATTCCTTCTACGTATTCGACGACCACGTAGACGTTTTTGATGAGTCCGGAACCGGAGCTCTGCATCACTCCATAGAAACCGCCGACAGAACCGGAGCCCATGACTTTACTGACACGGACGAAGGAGTCTTCCACATTCCCTCTGTGATCATATCCGATGAAACCTCCGGCCGCAGTCGCGCTTCCGCCTGTGACTTCCCCGTCTATCCGTGCATAACTCTCCTTGATGTCCGCGTAACCCAGAAGTCCGATGAATCCGCCGGCACCACTTGTATACGATGTATCGCTACCTTCATATAAGATGCCTCCATGGATGATTGCCGCGCTCTTCTCTATCAGCAGCAACCCCGTCACCAGTGCTTCGTCGTGTGGTATCCCCCCCACAAAACCACCGACGTTCCTCGTCCCGCGGATGTCCCCGCCGACTTCCGCACGGCTGTTGCTGATCACGGAATCCTCCCCGTACATGTAACCGGCGAACCCTCCGACCCATTCCCCGCCTATGATGTCCCCCAGAACATGAACGCTGCCCTTGTCAACCTCCAAAATCCACCAGACGCTCCCGACAAACCCGCCGACATGAGCCGCCGAACCTGTGATATCTCCACTGACCAGGACGCTGCTCTCGACAACCGTCCCTTCGGTCAAACTGCCAGCGAAGCCGCCGATGGCACTGCCAGCCCCTCCTTCAATGGAGCCGTTAACGATGGCCGTGATACTGGTCAGCGTAGTGCCATCGGAAATCTTTCCGACGAAACCACCGATGTGACCGGCAGCCCCTCCTGTGATGGAACCGTCCACGACAACTGTGACGTGACTTACCTCTCCTGCTACACTGGATCCGGCAAATCCTCCCACATAGAAAGCAGAGTCGGTGACCGTGATGTCCCCGATGCTTGCTATCGGAGTCCCCACCGTGCTATTAGTATGGCTGATCGCCCCACCCTCCATCTGTCCGATAAAACCACCCGTATATCCAGCGTCGGAATTGAGGCTTCCTATCGTGACAATCGAATCAGTCATGGATATCGATGCACCTATTAGAACTCCGATGAAACCACCGGCACTCTCATCATTCCCCGAATCCGTCACCACAATCGAACCGATGTTTGCCACCAAGCCATTTATCGATACCTCATTATCTTTATCTTCCCCATGGAGAAATCCCACGAAGCCACCAGTACGGAAAGCGGTAGACTCGATGCTCCCTATCGTGACGCTCAGACCCAGCATGGACGTATCTTCGTCAACCTCCGTGTAATTCATGTAACCGACGAAACCGCCTGCATTATAAATGTTTTCATTCTTGGCATCAAGCAGTCCGACATTCGCTGTCGAATCGCTTATCGTCGCAAAACTGTAGCATCCCACAAAGCCGCCGACATAGGCAGCAGGAGTATTAGCGCCGCTGGCGAGCATGACCGTCCCTCCGCTCATGTCCACGGAACTGTTCCCGACGACCGCCCCGCTGTCCATGAATCCCACGAAGCCTCCGGCGTTCTTCCACCCTTCTACCCTGGAAGAAGCGTTCCTTCCCCTGGCACTGCCCCTGAGTGTGTTGCTACCACTTCCGGTGAGATATCCGGCAAAACCTCCTGCCGAACCAGTGCTTGTATCACCGCTGAGATATCCGGTGGCAATCACCCGACCGAAGACCACCGATACATCCTCGATGGTGCTGTTGTCAGCCTTGCCGACAAACCCTCCGGCATAGTATCTTCCTTCCACCGTTCCTACGATGGTATCGACGCGATCAGACGAGAAAGAGATGTTCGTCTGTTCATTGAGTCCTACGAACCCTCCGGCCTGTAAGGCACTCACGTAATCAACCACGGCATAGCTGTTCGTTATTTCCGAGAGGTCGGCTGCTCCTGCAAATCCTCCGGCATAACCGTTCACCATGGAGCTGTTCACGTTCCTGACAATGGCATGGCTGCCTGTTATCACGCTCTGATCCACTATTTTACCCGCCAAGCCCCCGGAGAACTGTGTGCCACGAACTCTCTCGGCGATGACCTCGCTGTCCTCTATATACCCTACCTCATGGAAGCCGACAAGGCCGCCTGCATAGGCTCCCCCCTCGACCGTCGCATAGCTCGCGGATCGCATGATGGTGCCGTGAAAATTTAATCCGACCAGCCCTCCCGTGTAACCTGTAGCCGCAAGACTCTCCACATACCCGCTCACGAAGCAGTCCTCTATCGTCCCCTCATTCACACCCGCCAAGCCGCCAACTTCACTGAAACCTGTATCAGTTCCCTTGACCACCACGTTCGTCAGGCCAAGGTTATACACGCTTGCGCTAATGGCCATCGACGCAAAGAAACCTACATTTACTGATGAAGACGTAATCCGCAGCCCGTTGACCACATGCCCTTTCCCATCAAACTTCCCCATGAAATTTATAGCCGGCCATGTCAGGGAATTTGCAGCCAAGTACTCGCCCAGCTCTATGTCACGAGCCAGCTCGTAGTAAATGTCGGCCGTACTGCCGTATGTCGCCAGCAGGTGCATCAGCCCATAGGCCGTATATATCATGTAGGGGTCTGTCTGCAAACCTGTGCCGGTGTAGTCCGGGATGTTCTCCTGTTTGAACGAGCCGTTCCCCCCGTCCGTCCACGCCGTCACGCCCACCGGCTCCACATCAATGCCCCATCCCGTGAGCTTCACGCTGTAGGTGCTGTGGTACCCCGCCTCGAAAACCTTAGCGTCCGGGATGTTCCACGTATATGTCTTTCCCGTGCTGGTGAGCGTGAAGACCATTTTCCTATGTGGATAGGTGACTCCGTCATGCGGCACAATAATCGCCACTCCTGCCGTCCCCACCGCGTTCACCGGCACTTTTCCTCCTGCCGCATCCGTCTGCCTGTTGCTTATGCTCCCGTCTTCAAAATTAATCTCAGCCATGGTAGGCATGCTCTGGTAAACCACGCTCAGCCCCGCAAGGTCGCTCGTTTCCAGCCCTTCCCCCGCACTAATCACCAGCGTCAGCTTGGAAAGCTTGTGCTGGAAGGTGAGATCAACGTCTACGGGCACGTCCTTGCCCACCCCGTCCACACGCGCGAAGATCAAATCATCTTCATACGGATCCTCTTGTTCCCTCACGTCCACCTTGTAGATGTATGCGGACCCTCCGTTCAGGATTGGGGTATTTCGGTAGGGATAATAGGCAAACAAACCCACCTCGGTGCCGTCTGCCGGGAAGAAGGCGTCCCCCCAGAACTTCCCCGTCAAGGAATCATATGTGTAGGGATAGTTCACCACGCTGTTCAGGATGTTGGCAGGGTTCACGTCAGTACCTGTAGAGACCATGTACAGTCCTATCTCATCTCCCTCCTCCCACGTCCATGAGCCGTCAGGATTCCCCGCTACACGAGTGGAGAAGGCTATGCCCTCCTTCTGAGCGACCGGCGGATGTAAATCCTGGATGCAGGAGGATAGCACTAATACGAGCATAACAAGAGCCAGCACTGCTATAGGGGACTTCCTCATAAAACGCAACCTCCTCTCTGGGACTCTGCACATATTATATTCCTGGAGGGAACCGCTTCTCCCGCAAATCCTGTGGAATCCGCTTCGTTCCCGATCAGAGGCATTCATCAGATACTACGTATCTACAATAATCCAGCTTAATTTTATCACCCCAGCAGGAATCCTCATATTACCCGAAAGTATTATTTTGCCGAAAAGGAACATTACCCAAAAGTATTAGTCTACGCATAAAGCTGTACATTCAGCATTAAATTAACTTTTTGGGCGAATATAATTCTGAAAAGTGTCCGTCAAGGCAGACGCATAATGACGCAGAGAAAAAAACTTTAAGCCCGGTTACCCTAAACGGCTACCTTGAACAGCCATCTTCTTGCGCCATGGAAAGAGATAATAAAAAGGAGGATGCCGCAACATCCCCCTTCCGTCATAATAATGGTATCCTTTTCAGTTCTCGACCACCACTCAGAAATCCTTCAAACGATCGGTGACCAAGGTACGGATATTATCACGCTGGGCATCGCGATCTCTCAGATATGTCTCTCTGGTTCCGGATGGAACTTCTACAGCGACCGGAGGAGCCGATGTCCTGGCAAATTCAGGCTCGCCCCAAACATAGGAGAATTCGTCCCCTGTGGTTTCTCCACTCCCCTGCGGAATCTCACCGGGAATAACATCAGTCCGGGTTGCAAGAGACTCCAACACCTTGGATGTGACTTCTTCCACCAAAACGGCCTTCTGCATTTCAGTCAAGACAACTCCCGTCTGCCCCAGATGAGCAGCAATAGCTTCATCCACGGAGAAAGTTACCCGATCGGTGATAAACGTGTCGGCTGTTCCGTAAATCTCACCGGCATTTTCCGTCAACCAAGCAACGACAGCCTCGTCCACGGATGAGGCTACCCGCTGGGTGATAGCATTGTCAGCGTCTTCGTAGATTGAGGCGGCATTTTCAGTCAGCCACGCGGCGATGGCTTCATCCACAGAGGTGGCCACCCGATCGGTGATGAACGTGTCGGCTGTTTCGTAAATCTCAGCGGCATTTTCAGCCAGCCAAGCGGCGATACGCTCGTCCACAATACCTATGACTTCATCTTCGGTCATACCAGCTGTCCCGACCATCATCAGTTCGGCAGCGACAGCATCCTTCACTGCGACGCTCACATACTGCGTAATGAAGTTGTTAGCTTCCCTGGCAATGACATCGCGGTTTCCTTCCAGCCAGATGTAGATAAGCTGCGGATTGGAATCAAGCCATATCCTCAATTCATTGGTGAGAGTCTCCATGACTGCGGGGTCAGAAACCAGCGAAACCTTGGCACGGGCAAGAACCTCATCGACCACGGCGGCAAGCTCCTCCTGATGCGTCTTTTCCGCAGCGGCAGCATCTTCCGGGGATTTCAACGGTTCAGCAATCTCTACGAGCGGAGTATTCTGCCGGGTGATAATCGCGGACAGACGTTCAGGTTGCATATCCGGACGCAACAACCAAATTCCCAGGCCGCAGAAAGCCGCCAGGACAAGGGTTACAACCAGTAAGCTTATCAAGTTCGCTCTTCTCATGACTTATTCCTTTTCTCCACTGATGAATACGTACAGCTCACCTTTCTGTCAGTGTGCCACGGTTCCAGAAATAATCCTAGCACATAATGCCCTGATTTGTCGATTAATTCTACCTTTTCCGCACGTGTTGGAAATTATGTGAATCTCAGCGTCTTCATGGATGCATCGTGGCGATATGTCTTTCTGCGCTTTGTCTCTCTGTAAAAACCGTCTCAAGGATAATCCGTCCCGCTTCCATGCACGGTAGGCACGCACACAGAAAAAGGCACGGACGAATACCACATGGGAGCAGAGAGCATCAAGACCCATCCGGTGCAGGAGCGCGGCGTTAAGGACTACGATCCGCTCGCCACTTTTGCGCATCCTTTCAATTTCTTCACGGCACGCAGCCTTCATCCATGGATGATTGATTCCCTCAAGCTCCTTCAATTTACCAGGCGATGAGAAAACAATGCGTCCCAGCGTCTTGCGGTCGATTTTTCCCGATTCATCGAGAATTTTCTGCCCGAAAGCCTGTATCACGGCATTTTTGTTCGCTTCAAGCGCCTCATGTCCAAGAGCGTCTACATCAATCACGACAGCTCCCTTCGCTCTCAGAGCTTGTGTCACGCTGTCTTTCCCTGCGCATGTCCGTCCGGTGACTCCTATGACAATCATCAGTGCATGTCTCCCCAGCTCGCCCCTGTCTCGACGCTGGAACGCAAGGGAACAGACAACTTCACCGCCTTTTCCATAGCGTCCTTGACCAAGACAGAGAGTTTTTCTTCTTGTCCGGAAGCAACCTCGAAGATCAGTTCGTCATGAACCTGGAGCAACAGGCGCGCATTGATGCCAGAATCCTTCAGACTGCGGCTAATCCTTAGCATGGCCAACTTCATGATGTCCGCCGCCGTCCCCTGGATGATTGTATTGACCACAACCCTCTCCGCCCCGGACTTCTCCATCCTGTTGGAACTTCTGATCTCCGGGACATGACGCTCGTGGCCGAACATCGTACTGACAAACCCTGTCTCCTCGGCTTTTTTCCGTGTCTCATCCACAAAAGTCTTTACTCCGTGGTACCGCTTGAAATAGGAGTCAATGAACTCCGCCGCTTGGGAATGTGAGATTGCCAGCTCATTGGACAGACGGAAGGTACTCATTCCATACATCACGCCAAAGTTAATGGTTTTGGCAATGCGCCTTTGGTCGGGCGTCACATCTTCCGGCTTCACGTTGAAGATGAGTGACGCAGTATGACGGTGTACGTCTTGACCAGCCAAGAACGCCTCCCTTAAACCTTCATCACCAGTGACATGGGCAAGGACGACCAACTCAATCTGGGCATAGTCCGCCGACAGGAAGACATACCCCCGTTCCGGCACGAAAGCGGAACGGATACGCCGTCCGTCATCATTGCGGATGGGTATGTTCTGTAGGTTAGGATTGCGGCTGGCCAAGCGTCCGGTAGCGGTTCCTGTCTGAATGAAAGTCGTATGGACGCGACCGGTGTTCACATCAACCTGTTCAGGCAGGGCATCAATATAGGTATTCTTCAGTTTCACCAAGCCGCGATAGTCAAGAATCAGGGCAGGAACAGGATCCAGCCCGACCAGCTTTTCCAGAGTCTCCACCGCCGTGGAGGGACCGGAGGCGGTCTTCCTGCCGACCGGCAGACCTCTCTCTCCGAAAAGCACCGTCTGGAGCTGCTTTGGTGAATTGATATTGAATTCATGACCGCACAGCTCATAGATTTCACGGGTGATCTTCTCTACCCTCCCGTCTATCTCCTCTCCGAACATGATGAGCCTGTCAACATCCAGACGGACACCTTCCAGCTCCATGTCCGCAAGGACACGCAGCAACGGCATTTCCAGGTCATCCATCAGACTGGTCATCTTACGTTCAGCGAGCATCGGGGCAAAAGTCTCGTAAAGCCGCCACGTCACATCGGCGTCTTCGGCGGCATATTGCACAGCTTTATCAAGCGGAACATCGGAAAACAACGCGCCCTTGGGAACGACTTGGTCATATGTGATGGTGACATAACCCAAGTACTTGTCAGCGAGCTTGTCCATGTTGTAGATGCCTGACGCGCTGTCAAGGAGCCAGGCGGCGACCATGGTATCAAAGACGGGGTTGGCAATGCGGACTCCCCACCGTGCCATGACTTTGTAATCGTACTTGAGATTCTGTCCGATGACACCAAGGGCGGGATTTTCCAGATGCTTCTTCACCACTGCCTTCATTGCCTTCTCATTGGATACCGTCTTTCCTCCGGCTACCAGCGGGACATACCATGCCTCCCCAGCCTTCCATGACAGGGAAAAGCCAACGGGAACAGCCTTCATCACATCGATATCAGTGGTTTCCACATCAAAAGCCACTTGTCCTTTTTCTTTCAGAGCCTGGATGAACAGCGCATCGACCCCAGCAGCATCTGTTTCCGCCCGATACCCCCCTTTACCAGCAGTCGGAACAGCAGGGGAATCTGAATGACCATCACCGTTTTCTGCCATCTTTCGCAGTTGCGTGACAAGACTTCCGGCCCTGGCTTTTTCCAGCAAGGGGATGGCTTTCTCATAGTCAACGCTGGACACGGTGAACCGAGGGCTGTCGAAGGAATCGACGGTAAAAAGATCATCCCGGAGTTTTACCAGTTTTTTGCTCAGCACGCCCATCTCCCGTCCGTCTTCCAGTTTTTTGCGGACAGAGGGACTCATCTCGTCCAGATGGTCATATAACACCTCAAAGGAGCCATATTCGGTCAACAGCTTGATTGCACCCTTCTCTCCCAGCCCCTTGATGCCGGGAACATTGTCCGAGCTGTCGCCGAGGATTGCCAGATAGTCGATGATCTGGTCGGCGCGGATGCCGAACTCATCTTCCACTTCCTTGACTCCGAAAAGACGGTAAGATGACTCTCCTTTGCGGGGAGGACGCAGAGCCTTTGTCATATCATCTACCAACTGGAGCAAATCCTTGTCTCCTGTGACCATGACGCTTTCTATGCCCTGTGCCGTCGCATTGGCGCAGAGAGTTGCTATGATATCATCGGCCTCCATCCCTACCTTTCCAATATGAGGAACGCCGAGGGCATCAAGGACTTCCATGATGCGAGGTACCTGGGCATGAAGATCCTCCGGAGCATCGTCACGGGTCGCCTTATATTCCGGATACAACTCATGACGGAAAGTCGGTCCTTTCTCGTCCATGGCTATGACCAGATAGTCAGGCTTCCATTCACGGAGAATCATCAGCAACGTGGAGATGAAGCCAAAGAGCGCCGACACGTTGTTGCCTTCATAATCCTTGAGCGGACGTGATATGAAGGCAAAATAAGAACGGTAAATGATTCCAAAGCCATCAATGATGAACAGCTTTCTGGGATGCCCGTCTACCGGAGGAAGATTTTTTTTCGTAACATCCTCTCCATTGCTTTCTGTTCCATCGGTTTCTATATCTTTGTCATTTTCTATATCATCGAACAGGAAATCCTGCTGTCGGTTTTCTGTCATGGCAACTCCTTGTCGTCGGTTCATGAACTACATTCCAGAATCAGTCCATCATAGGCCAGGCAGATGCCGGAAGGAAGTTTCTTTTCAATGTCGGCATGAAGACCGGCATCATGGCTGATATGGGTCAGGTATGTCCGCGACGCGCCTATGCGGTTCGCCGCCTCAATCGCCTGGGATATGGAAAAATGAGTGGGATGGGACGTGAAGCGGAGACCGTCAAGCACTACCACATCAAGCCCCTCAAGCAGAAAATAGCTTTCCTCCGGGATGAAATTGCAATCGGTCAGGTAGGCAAAACCGCCAATCCGGTAACCGAAAGCAACAAGGCCGCCGTGGACGATGGGAACCGGAACCACCTGAAAACCGGCAATCTCCACGGGGATCCCTGGATTCAGGACATTGACATCAAGATGGGGCAGACCGTCACCATGGTATTTGCTGTGTGCCGAGACTACATAAGGAAAACGGACAAGCAGGTCATCTATCGTCCCTTTACTGCCATATACCGGAAATGGTTTGTCATAACAGAAGATACGCAGGTCATCTATCCCGTTCATGTGGTCAGCATGTGAATGAGTGTAGAGGACGGCATCCAGCGCAGGGACAGCGGCACGGAGCATTTGAAGACGAAATTCAGGCCCCGTATCAACGGCTATCCGCCTCTCATCTTCCCGGATAAGGGTGGATGTGCGCAGACGTGTATCCCGCGAGTCGGAGGATGCGCAGGTCGGACAATCGCAACCAATGACAGGAATGCCATGACTCGTACCGGTACCAAAAAATTCGACGACCACGCTCACTTCCCTATTTCCGAACGCAGGGAATCAAAAAGATTTCGGGCAGAATCCGTAACCGTGTCCACGCCACGGGATAGAGCTGCCTCTACCTTGGACTTGTCAATGTTCTTGAGCATCTCAGCAGTCTGAGCGGCGGTCAGAGAGGCTTCCTTTCCCCATTCCGTGATGTTCGAGCGCAACTCGGCTATGACTGCCTCAACATCCGGTTCACTTTCGCTCATGGCCACGCCTCGATTCCGCCAGCTGATGCCGAACACACTATGGCTGAACCCTGGAGAAAAAAAATATATGCCCAGGAATATCAGGACAGCGACGATAAGCGCAAATAAAAACGAACGAATCACTTTCATGATGGATTCCTCCTATGGACTTCTGTATTCTACCACAATCACCGGAATCTTCGCTATGCTTCAATCCGTCTCCGCTTGCCTTGCGGCAACGCTCGTATTGTCCGCTTTACTCCGGCATATGTGCTGGAGCCAGGCTTGCGCTTGCCCCTATATGGAAAGACGGCCACCAGGCTTGCCTGATGACCGTCATATGTGTGCGTAAGAATGTTCTATAAGATGTTGAGCAGGAAGGAGACACCGATACGCCCTGCATTTTCCTTAAAGTCAGGAGCAAGGTTCTCAACCTTGGAGGGTTCCGCAAACTTATACTTCGTATCAATTGTATAGGTCAGTCCCACTGTGATGCCGCCCAGGTTAAAATCCACGTTGGCTCGATATACCATGGGAGCATTCTTGAATACATGCTCCAAGTTCTCCGCAGTGACGTTATTTCCCGCATGGTCAGTAATCTTCCATTCATTTCCTGCATGCTTCGC
The DNA here is from genome assembly GCF_000208385.1 of Parasphaerochaeta coccoides DSM 17374. Taxonomy (GTDB): domain Bacteria; phylum Spirochaetota; class Spirochaetia; order Sphaerochaetales; family Sphaerochaetaceae; genus Parasphaerochaeta; species Parasphaerochaeta coccoides. The sequence goes on from NC_015436.1 coordinate 1,577,994, forward strand.
ATTGACGCGGGGTCCCATGCCCAAGCCGATACCGACGAGGCCAAGGTCAAAGTTCACGCCAGCGGTAAGCAGGCCTGCAAAGCCAAAGTTGTCGGCATCACTGCCCGGAGTCACGAGAGCGACGACACCTGCCTGGAGAAAGAAAAGCCTGACACGGGCTTCGGCTCCATAGGAAAGCTTAGCGACATCAAAGTCTTCGACGATATCTCCAAGGGCATCCACTTCTCCTACCGGGACGTTATACACGACAGAGGGACCGAAGCTGAACACGCTGGCAAAAGCAGCCGTCGGCAACAGAAGGAGTATAAGCCCTACTACGATCAAGTTCTTTTTCATTTTCATCTCTCCTCTCTCAATCCTTGGTTTTGTTCTCCATGAGAAGCTTCCCAAGAATCGGAAAATCAATTATAAAATCAGGCTGTAAATCTTGATGATAGTTTTATCCTACACCAAGTTACATCAAATTACAATCACCGAAAATGATGCCTGCGACCTCATTTCCTTTCCATATTTCCTTTCCATGCGGCTCCGCTGTACCCGCGTTCTCCGCACGGACGCTCTCCATCAGAACAAAGCCAAGGAAAATCCAACACCCAACGCATTATTCGTAGTCAGGAGCAGCTTGTCCCATTGTCCGGACGATATGGCGGCAAAAGTCGCCGGCGTCCTGATGATATAAAATACATTAGCGTTGAACGGACCAAGGAAAAGGTCAAGTCCGAATTTCCAGAACAGGGAAGAATACCGTATCACCTGGCCGAACTCCAGTTTAGACAAGGGTACTGTCGTGGCATCTTCCGCTCCGTATGACGGGAAATAAACTTCCATGGCATCTGTGTTCACATTGATCCTGAAATCAGTCGCCATTCCAGCTCCCAACGACAGATAAATATAAGATGGCAAGATAGGTATGGACAGGGAAAAATCAGAATACAGGCTGAAGCCAGATAAAGATCCGGGCGCATCCCCTTGGGGCGCTACGGCGACAGCCATCAGGGTCGTCTGGATATTCCACAGGCGCAGGATGACGTTGCCTCCCAAGCTGGTATTTGCAGCAATGTCATCTTCAAAGAAAGCACCTTCTTCCGTCGGAGCATACAGGGCGTTGAACCCAAAGCGGGCATCAAAAACATTTCGGGCGGAGAGAGCAAAAGGAATAAGGAGTATCATGACGGCTATCAGAACAAATTGTCTTTTCATTTCTATCGAGTTCCTTGAAATACAAAGCACCAAGGACTGAAAGCAGTCCCGCGCCAAGCACTATCATAGCTATATAACACTCGTATAGAAAAAAGAATACAGCGAAAAAAGATTTTTTTAAAAAAAAACTCAAAAAATGTTTATTTCCGCAATAAGATCAGCTCATCAAGCCAGATTGTCGCCTGGGCATCGCTGGGCATCCGCCAGTCACCCCTTGGTGACAGCGTTACCGTTCCCACCTTGGGTCCATCCGGCAGGACGGAACGTTTGAACTGCTGAGAGAAAAACCTCCGGTAGAAGACTGTCAACCATGAGAGTATCGTGGTTCTGTCATACGTCTCTTCGAAAGCCCGGCAGGCAAGCCTGAACACCTTTGAGGGAGAGAACCCTTTTCTCATCATGGCGTAGAGGAAGAAATCATGCAGTTCATACGGGCCGACTATATCTTCTGTGACCTGACTGATTTTCCCCTGGCTGTCCGCGGGAAGCAACTCAGGGCTGACCGGCGTGTCGAGGACATCAAGAAGAACTTTGCCAAGCGTCTCGTCGCTTTCATCGGCTACATAGCGGACAAGGTGCCGGACAAGGGTTTTGGGAATTGAAGCATTGACTCCGTACATTGACATATGGTCGCCGTTGTAAGTCGCCCACCCCAACGCAAGTTCGGACAGGTCGCCGGTACCCACCACCAGCATGTTGTTCTTGTTCGCCACATCCATCAATATCTGAGTTCTTTCTCTGGCCTGGCTGTTCTCATAGGTCACATCATGAATGTCGCAGTCCTGCCCGATGTCTATGAAATGGCGTCTCACCGCGGCCGCGATTGAAATGCTCTGGAAACTGACGCCCATGGCCTTGGCAAGTTGGGTGGCGTTGCCCTTTGTCCGTTTTGTCGTCCCGAAACCGGGCATGGAGATGGCAAGTATGTTCTTGCGGGACATGCCCAGGGCATCGACCGCCCTGATGCTGACAAGCAATGCCAGCGTGGAATCCAATCCTCCAGACAACCCCAGGACGAGTCCTGTGCTCCGGGTATGTTCAAGACGCTTGGCTAATCCCTGCGCCTGGAGGGAAAGTATCTTTGCGCACCTTTCCTTCAGGTCGGCTGAATCAGCAGGGACGAAAGGATACCGGGCCACTGTCCTTGTCAGGACAGTTTCCCCGATCTTCTGAGAAAAGAAGATGGTCCGGTAATCTCCTGAAGTCTGGGGGAATGTGGAGAGAAGACGCCTTTCACGGGCAAGGAATGCAACATCCACCTCGGTACGGAGCAATTGGTCAGCCTTGCCTTCATGCTCAGCCACTATGTGCCCGTTCTCCGCGACAAGGTCATGTCCCGTGAAGACGAGATCAGTGGTCGATTCTCCGTAACCTGCATCGCAATAGATATACGCGCAGGCGAGCCGGGCAGATTGGGAGGCGACCAGGTTTCTCCGGTATCCATCCTTCCCCACCACTTCATCGCTGGCTGAAAGATTGACCATCACCGTAGCACCGGCCATGGCATGAGAGGCTGATGGAGGCATGGGAACCCAAAGATCCTCGCAGATTTCCACCGCAAAGATGAAATCAGTGACAGATGTACATGAAAAAAGAAGACGTGTGCCGAAGGGAACCTCCTGCCCCGCCAGGACAAGCGTATCAATGCCATCCGGCGCGGGAGCAAACCATCTCAGTTCATAAAATTCCTGATAATTGGGGATGTTCGTTTTGGGCACGACACCCAGGATATGTCCGTGATGGATGACGACAGCGCAGTTATAGAGTTTGTTCCGCCATACCAAAGGAGCTCCGACAACAGCGACAGTATCTATTCCGGTGCTGTGGGAAACAATGGCGGCAAGGGATTCCTGCACGGCGGCCAGCAGGGCGTCTTGAAGGAACAAATCCCCGCACGTGTACCCTGTGACAGACAGTTCAGGGAAAACAAGAAGTGAAATCCCTTGGGAAGAAGCGGCATCCATCGCTTGGATGATGCGCCTGGTATTCCATGTGCAATCCGCGACTTTCACCGCCGGACTGACCGCGGCAACTGATATGAATCCATCTCTCATGCTCTGCTGCTCCTGCTCTTTCCCATCCTGTCCAGCTCTCCCATCCTGTCCAGCACCACCGCAGCCTCATAATGGGATGTCTGTGGATACAGGTCAAAGACCTGGGCTATGGTAGGACTATACCCCTCAGAGAGGAATTTCCGCAAGTCTCGCGCCAGTGTCACGCTGTCACATGACACATAGATGACCCGCTCTGGTTTCCACGATGCAATGAGAGCCGGTACGGAAGGAGCCAGACCGGTACGGGGTGGGTCAACGACAACCGTATCGACCTTCTCACTCATGGAAGGATGCCACTTTTCCGTGGCGGCGGTATGAAAGCGGGTACGCGGCGCATTAAGCCTTGCCAGCTCCAGGCAATCCGGCTCCTTCTCCACCGCAATGACCGTGTGTCCTTCACGTTCCAGAAACGCACTGAAAACCCCGACGCCCGCATACAGATCCATCACCCTCTCTCCCTTGACATGGGAAAGAACGAATCTTATGAGAGAAGGCATGAGCAGGCGATTGGATTGAAAGAATACCTGTGCGCTCACATGGAAAGGGATACCGTCAACTGTCGCGACGACCGGTATCTTCCCATAAGAAATGTCGGCGTCTCCGGCAAACACGCTTATCCGCGCAAGGGATTCCTTTACCTTTCTTGCGGCTTTCCATAAGCGTTCGTCCCGTCCGGCCAGCACTTCAGAAAGCTCAGAAACCAGCACCGGACAGGAAGGAAGCGGAACCAGGGAACGGCTCCGCCTGCCAAGGAAACCCGCCTGGCGTAGTCGCTCATCTACATGGAAAGCGGAACGGCTCCGATACTCCCATCCCGTGGCAGAGGCAGGAGGTTCAAGGACAAGACTGTCCCGTGGAATACCTCCGGTACGTTCCATGGCATCAATGAACAACCGCTGCTTTTCTTCAGCCTGGGAATCCTCGGACAGATGCATCAAGTTGCATCCTCCACACTCATCATAAAAGGGGCAACGTGGCGCGACCCGCTGTGGCGACGGCTCAAGGATTTCGTCAACCACTGCTTGCGCCCAAGAAGACTTCTCAGCAGCAAGATGATAGGAAACCGTCTCGCCCGGCAAAGCGCCTTCTACGAAAAGGAGTTTCCCATCCTCCCTCATGCCGAGTCCCGCGCCTCCTTGGACAAGGGAACGGATGCTGACAGCGTTTTTGCTCATGCTCCGGTTTCTTCCCTATACCGCGTGATATGATGGGCTATGGTGTCCATACCCCCCTGCCAGAAGTCCGGTGACGTGATATCACACCCCGCGCGGGCGGCAACCGTGGCGGCATCAGCGCTTCCGGTCATTTTCAGCATATCATCATACAGGGACGGGAAGTCATCAACTTTCTGTCCGGCAGCAACCAGACCCAGGGCAAAGAGCTGCCCGAAGGCATAGGGATAATTGTAATAAGAGAAATCTGTGCTGTAATAATGTCCTTTGACCGCCCACATATAAGGATGGAGCTTGTCGGCGTCCAGAGCATCACCATAGGTGGATTTCTGAGCATCGATCATCAGGGCGCAAAATTCTTCCGCCGTAAGCTCTCCCTCCGCGCGGCGTGCGAACACCGCTTTCTCAAAGCGATAACGACAGAGAATGTCAACGCATACCTGGCAAGCTCCCTGGATGAAATTCTCCAACAGGGCAAGAGCTTCGTCTCCCTGTGTCCCGGAGAGGGCTCCGGAGAAGATAAGATATTCATTGAAAATTGAAGCCGTTTCCGCAAGGGTCATGGGATAATGCCGGAGCAAAGCGGGTTTGTCGGCAACGACGCTGTCATGATAGGCATGCCCAAGCTCATGGGCAAGGGTCGTCACTCCATCGTAATCAAAATCAAAGTTTGAGAGGATGCGGCTCTGTCCAGCCTTGGGCATGTAGGTATCATAGGCTCCGCCCACTTTGTTGGCACGGGGACCAGCATCAATCCAGTTCTCATCAAAGGCACGTGAAGCAAGCCGGGCAATGGGAGCGTGAAAACTTCCCAGTTGCGTGACGATGAATTTCTTGGCCTTGTCATACGTCCATGATGTGCTGTGTCCTACAGGAGCGAACAGGTCGTAGAACGCCAACTTCTCCACCCCCAGTGCTTTCGCCTTGGCGGTCAGATAGGAACGGAACAAGGGAAGATTTGTTTCAAGTGTCTGTATCAGGGCATCAAACGTAGAGCGGTTCACACGCGACTGAAAAAGGGAACGCTCCAGCGGGTCAGCCCATGCACGCCGTTTATCCAGGCTTACCGTCGCACCTTTGACACCGTTCAACGCTGCGGCAAAGGCCACTTCATGGTGCTTCCAGATGTCCAGTTCAAGCCGCCATGCCTTCTCCCTCACTGTCCGCTCAGGATCGCTCGCCATTGCCCTGAGCTGGATGACGCTCTTTCTCTCCCCTGTGACCTCGTCCCAGATTGCCGAGACTGAAGACGATACGGCTTCCTGGAGGCGTCCCCAGGCATCAGTTCCGCTCCGGGCAAGGTCGGCGGCAAGATCTTCCTCAGCAGGTGTCATCTGGTGTTGGTTTTCCTGTAGCATTTCTTCCACTACATAGGCGTATGGAGCAAATTTTTCATGGGAAGCCACAACAGAACGGACAGCATCTTCATTCTGTCCGAAGACAGCAAGAAGTTTCACTCCCACGGCCTTAACATCAAGCCGAGCCGTGGCGACTTTGTTGACGCAGGCTATGGCGAGTGGATCCGCCGTCTGGGTGGTCAGACGTGCGTTGGCGTAGGCATCCAGTGTCTCATCGATATCAAGCAGCTCCTGCCAGGCATCAAGGACGGCGCCAAACCATCCGACCATATCACGGGAGCGCATCTCTCCGTTCTCCAGGAGAGCCGTCAAAGCAACGCTCCCGGTTTTCAGGAATATCATGTCATTCTCAAGCTCCGGGTCATCAAAGCCTGTGTATATCGGTGTCAGATCCCATTGGGGCAATGTTTCTTCCATTTTTTTCTTCCTCTTTCACTTTCTTTTTCAGAATATCTTGCACGCTCCCATGGTCATTACTCCCACGGTTTGTTCAGCATGTCTAATCACACGTTTAATCCAAATTCCGCTATCTTGTTGATCAAGGTGCGTCTTCCAATTCCCAGTTCTTCGGCGGCACGGGTCCGGTTGCCTTCCCATCTATGCAAGGAGCGCACGATTGCCGCCGCCTCAATCTGGCGGAGCGTCAGCCCTTCTCCACCGGAGAGCGGAGGATAAGCGTTCCCGGAACCGGCCTCGTTTGCTGTTTCCTCTCCCAAGGCTATGCTGCCCCGGATGTCCAGGTCGTCTTCCGTGATTACCGCGCCTTCTGCAAAAATGACAGCGCGTTCCATAATATTCTCCAGTTCCCGTACATTCCCATGGAACGCATGACGCTGGAGTTTCTCAAGGGCTTCAGGGGACAAGCCTGTGATATGCCTGCCCATCTCCCGATTGAGCCGGGCAAGGATGCTTGCGGCAAGCAGGGAGATGTCTCCGCGCCGTTCCCTGAGTGGCGGTATTTCTATTCTCACTACATTGAGACGATAGAACAAATCTTCACGGAAAGCTCCTGAACGTACCTGATCCTCCAGCGTCTTGTTTGTCGCGGCAATGATGCGGGCGTTGATAGGCAATGATGTCGTTCCTCCCAGACGGGTAATCCGTCTCTCCTGGAGTACCCTGAGCAGCTTGACCTGCAAGGCATGGGGCATGTCGCCAATCTCATCAAGGAACAACGTTCCTCCGGAAGCCAGCTCGAACATGCCCGTCTTGCGGGCGACTGCCCCGGTGAAAGCCCCCTTCTCGTAGCCGAACAGCTCGCTCTCCAACAGATTCTCCGGAACGCCTCCTATGTTGATGGCGACAAAGGGGCCGTTCTTCAGGATGGAACAGCTATGTATCCGGCGGGCGACCACTTCCTTTCCCGTGCCGCTTTCTCCGGTAATCAGAACCGTAGCGGGACTGTCCGCTATCTTGGCCGTGATATCCTTTATCCTGATGACAGCGGGTGCTTCTCCGATGAAAAGATCGCTTGTATCTTCCGATGCCCGGCTTTCTGACTCAACCAAATTCTTCAAAACCTGTGCCTCGACCAGCTTTTTCAGCCGCAGGGACAGTTCATCAGGGTCGAAAGGCTTGAGGATATAATCCTGCGCTCCTGTCTTGAGTGCTGTCACGGCATCTCGCACATCACCATGGGCGCTAATCATGATGACCGGGAAGCGGTATCCTTCCTGCCTCATCCATCCAAGGAGTTGCAGACCATCCATGCCCGGCATACGGACATCGAGCAGACAGGCATCATATGGAGTCTCTTGGATGAGACGTTGGGCGGACAGGCCGTTCTCCGCTCCATCGCTCTCTATACCCTCCAGCTTGAGATACCTGCGCATCAGCTCACGAATGTTCGTCTCGTCATCGACAATCAATATTTTCATGAATTCTCCTTGGAATCATCAGGCGCACCGTTCCCTTTTTCTGTCTTTTCCCGTGATGGGGAAAACTGGCCGACAGGGGGAAGCATCACCTCAGCTACCGTCCCTCCCCCCTCACGCGGATAGAGGCGTATGCTACCACCTTCCGCCTCGACGAACTGACGGGAAATTGCCAGCCCTATTCCCGACCCATGTATCTTGGTTGTGAAGAAGGGATCGAACACGTCATGCGCGACCTTCTCCGGAATACCATCGCCACGGTCCATCACACGGATACGTACATGCCCTTTCTTGTCACGGGAGAGGGAAACGGAAACTTCCGGGTCTCTTTCAGCAGTACTTTCCGTAGCGTTCTTCAACAAGTTCTCGAAAACGGACCGCGCTCTGTCAGGATCAAAAGTGACAAAATATCCCCCATCTTCTTCCGCTACGACCGTCATTGTCATTGGAAATAACCGTGCCAAGTCATTCATGAAACTTTCCATTTCAATCCTCTGGGGCGTACCGACAGGATTGCGAAGGAAATCACTGACCTTATCAGTCAGCTGAGTGAGACGCTGAACTTCATGATCTATGACGGAGATATCCTCCTGGTTCTCAGGAGGCAGCATTTTCTTCAGAAGCGCCACCTGTATGGTGATGGCACTGAGAGGATTCTTAATCTCATGGGTCAAAGTACGGGCGGCCTCGCCGAGACTGACCAAGCGTTCCTGTTTTTCCAAGGTAATCCGGTAGCGGCGGTTGCTCAGGTAGATGTTGAATACTATGAGGAAAAATATGGACACCCCGACAAATACGCAGGTTGACAGAATCCGGATACCAGCAACCGTCTCACGATGAGAAGACCCATCAAAGCGGATGTAAAGGATATCAGGGAAATCCACCGGGACAGGCGCAAGTCCGCTATCCGTAAGGCGGAGGGAGCCAGTATCGAGCATGATGCTCAAGCGGGAAAAACGCAGATACTCTATCTGGCCGCTTTCGTTGTCGTAGAGAACCACACCGGCATGGGAGTCCTTTGTCTTCTGTCTCTGCGCATTGAACTCGCCGAGTGGCAGGATGTTGGGAATCCTTCCGATTCCCAAGGCAAGCCGACCTTGGGATGTATAGACCCCGACTCCGATGATGTTCTCCTGAACCATGGTCATCCGAGCTTTAGAGGGATTGTCCTGAAGCTCGATGAAGACTGAATTGAACGCTTTCTCAGCTTCGGACTGCATCCGGAGGTTCTCTTGAGTCAAAAGACTTGTGGAGAGACCGAGAACCAGCATGATGACAAGCGTGAAAGCGACGCCCAGTCCGGTGAAGACAAAGATGGACTCATTGCCTTCCACAAACTTCCATCTCCTCCGTTTCCTGTTCATCTGCCTTCTTGCCTCCGTACACCATGGATACCCCAGTATACTATAATGGGGCGTCGGGCGGAATAGTTGTTCCGCCTGACACCCCGATGGTGATACACTGATGATCCGATATATACAGAAAAGCTGGTATCAACCTATTCGTAGTTGAGAGATTCGATCGGGTCGAGCCGGGCAGCCTTCATGGCCGGATACCAACCAAAGAAAATTCCGATCACCATGGAAAATCCGACCGCCATGAGATAGGCCATCGGAGAGACGGCAAACTTCCATTGCAAGGCAGTCGTTATCACATAGCTCAACACAGTAGCCAATATGCTGCCGAGAAGCCCACCAACTACTGTCAAGGTGATGGATTCCCAGAGGAACTGTCCCCTGATGACCCGTGGAGAAGCTCCCAGAGCCTTACGAACGCCAATCTCGCGCGTCCTTTCCGCGACCGACACCAACATGATGTTCATGATGCCAATGCCACCAACCAGCAACGAGATGGCTGCGACCGCCGCAAGGAAGGTCGTGAACGTACCGGTAATCTCATTAGCTATGTCAGCCAGCGAGGAGGGGGAAAAGATGGTATAGGCATCGTTTCCTACAAGATTATCAAGGTAAGATGTGATGTCTTTCGTAACGAGGCTGGTATCCGCATTTTCCGAGACATCCACCAAGTACGAACCTACATTGTTGGTTGCCTGGAAACGCTGCTGAAAGGTGTTGTACGGAATGTAGACATTAGTATTGTACGCTCCGGCAAAGCCAGCGTCCTTTTCCTTCATCACCCCTACGACCAAATAACTCTTTGCCTGCCTGCGGAACAAGCTGACGTATTGACCTATGGCGTCTCCTGCCGGGAACAAATCTTCAGCAATATCAGCGCCAAGGACAATGACCTGCCGTCGGTTGATATTGTCCATCATGGAAAAGAACTCTCCCTCCTCCGCCTCATAGTTATTCACCTGGGCATAGGTCGAGGGAACGCCGGAAACCGCCGCCTGTTTACTTTGCTGACCATGGCGGATCAGCGCACTGCCGGAACTGATTCCCATGACAGAATCAATACCATCGATATTGCGCATCAAAGTAATGCCGAAATCCTCAGTGAACTCTGTCGCGGCCTTGTCCTGCCTGTTGGGATAAATCGAAATAAGGTTGAGACCGCCGGAAGCAATGCTGTCGGTAATGCTTCTTTTTGCGCTGTCTCCCAGCGTCAGGATGGCAACGACAGCGGCTACGCCAATGACAATACCCAGCAAAGACAGGAGGGTCCTCATCTTGTTCTGCCACATGGAGGCCAAAGCAAGTTTTATATTCTCATATAACATTCATATCCTCCAGTTTCCCGTCGCGAATGTGTATCTGACGACGACATCTCATGCCTAGCCCCTTGTCATGGGTAACAAACACCACGGTATTGCCTTCATCATTCAGCTTTTCGAACAAAGCCATGATTTGGTTGCCCGTCGAAGTGTCCAAGGCTCCTGTCGGTTCATCGGCAAGAAGAATTGTCGGGTTATTCACCAAAGCTCGCGCAATGGCAACCCTTTGCTTCTGTCCACCGCTCAACTCATTGGGACGATGGTTCACTCGATCAGCGAGACCGACACGGTCAAGGGTGTCCAGCGCCCTTTCCCGACGTTCCACCACCGATACCCCGGCATAGAGAAGCGGCGTCATGACATTCTCCAGCGCACTCAACTTGCCCAGCAGGTTGAACTGCTGGAATATGAAACCGACCTTCTTATTACGGAGGAACGCCAGTTCCCCTTCGTTCATGCCGGACGTGTTATCTCCATCGACATAGATATGCCCGCTGGTAGGGGTGTCCAGACATCCGATAAGGTTCATCATCGTGGATTTCCCCGATCCGGAAGGTCCCATGATAGCAGTGAACTCCCCCTTCTCGATATCCACGGACACACCGTCCAGAGCCTTGACCAGGAAATCCCCGACCATGTAGTACTTACGTACATCCCTGAGTTTTATGACTGTTCTACTCATGATTATTTCCTTGCTCTGCTACAATCAGAACCGCATTGGGGCACCACCGCCACCACCGCCACCACCGTCACCTCCGACACCGAATGATCCGAACAGAGAGTTATTGCTTGTATTCTTAAGGAGAATCGTATCTCCCGGCATCAAGTCCCCATTAAGAAGCTGGCTCACACCTTCTCCCAGATACTTGATGGTGACAGGAACTGTTTCATACGTACCGTTAGGCAACTTCTTTTGCACAGTTGAGTTCCCGCGAGTCGTCGTGATGGCAGCCTGGGGAATGAGTACCAATTCGGTATCTCCTTCCACCTCGATCGTTCCCTCAAAGGTAAAACCAGGTACCAGACTGGCAGGAGGATCATAGATGGTGAGTTCGACATCAACCACTCCGATGCCTTGGCTAGAATACCGGCCAAGCATGGGGATGTAGGAGACTTCCGCTTCAATAACCTGTCCGGGAAGGGAATCAAAGGTCAGATACGCCTTTTGACCAATGAAGACATACTGCATGTCAATTTCATCTACTTCGACGGAAGCCTTCAGCCGGCTCCGGTCAATGATGGTCATGGCAGAAGCACCAGCCTCGAAATAGTTGCCCACTTCTATATCCACGGAAGCGACAACACCATCAAAGTTCGCATAGGCACGGGTATAATCAAGATTGTTCTCAGCTGTAATCTTCTGGAGCTTGAGTAGTTCCACATCCCTCACGCTGCCCTGGAGTTCCGCTTTCTCGATGTTGACGTTGATGTTTGCCAGCGCATATTGCTGGGTCGTATCATCCAACGCGGCAAGGAGATCCCCCTCCTTCACCGCGTCGCCTTCCTCTACGGCAATCGTTGTCACGGTTCCTGTAGCACGCATGTTTACCTTCTGGGTATCATACGGCTCTACATATCCTGACAGGTCGATGGTCGTAGTAATCACGCTGGAATAGACCTGACCATCCCTTGGCGCTGTGGCGGCAACCTGCTGTTCCATTTTCTTCTTTGCCTGGGACTGGGAATAAAATAGATATGAGGCTATTGCAAGGATGATGACCAACCAGATGATGATCTTCTTGCGTCTGCGTTCCGCGTTCTTTTTCTTGATACGGACACGGATATCAGCCTCATGCTGATCCATTTCCTTCTCGGTTTCCATATTCTTCACACTCGTATCTTTCGCCATTTTTTTATGCTCCCTCTTGTGGTGGCTTATATCAGCATCGTCTTAATCTGGTTTTCAAGAACCAGTCCGTTCAATAAGGAAATTGCCTGATCATACTCATCCTGACGGACAAGAATCTCGGCATCAGCGACAGCATCCTGCGTTCCCAGTCCGACAGCAAGGAGATTCCTGCTGTAATCCAGGCTTTTCAGGTTATAGTCACTCTGTATCTGAATCTGGGCATCTTTATCCTTCCATGAAGCTATGGAGTTTTGTAGATTCCCTGCCGTGATGGTATATGATGTGATGGCATCGTTATAATCAAGTTGGGCAATCAGGACTTTATTTTCAAGTTGCTTGAGGGTAATCTGGTCGCTTTCAGCAGTAACCTGGTTCCTCCATGTTCCGCCTATAGTCACCGTCGGCGTAGCAGAAGTACCTGTCCCCAGGTTGCTGACGCCCGCCTGTCCGTACACGGAGAAATTGTTTTGGGTCAAAGTAGCGCCAGCAAAAACCTGTCCCCCCGCATATGTCGTCTGCTCGTTGTCTTTCTTGCTGACGCGGACGCCGCCAGTGCCGTTCAGGACAAGTTTGCTTGTCTCGGTCTTTGTTTTCTCCAGCTCATAATCCTCCTGCGCTATCTGCCAAGCGACTTGCTTGAGCAAAACTGAAGTATTTCCGCCAGTCAGGGGAGTAAAGTCAAGCTTTGGCAGGGGGATGTTCTTAACGTTGTCATATACCAGACCGGTTGCCACGCGGTACTGCTCCTTTG